>JAHQWC010000044.1 GCA_019634025.1 Vampirovibrio sp. | reverse complement strand
GGTAAACCTATCACCTTGATGACCATTGGTGTGATTAGTGCCGATAAGGTGTTTATGGAAGATCTGGCGGTGGCCACACCAGCTGGACTGTTCTTGTTTGCCGAAACCGTGGCGGATATGAACAAGATTTTTGAGCAGGTAGCCTACCAGATTCAAAAACTGGCTCTGACAGCGCCAGCTTGCCGATATAACCTAGATGTAGACGGTAGTGGCTGCTAGTCGAAAGATTATCAGCTCGTAGTTGATTCAAATTCCGAAACAAGGTACAACCGACCGGTAAGTCTGTTTGCTTTGGAATGAATTCAACACGTGAGCCAATCGCCCCAACCAATTTTCCAACTCATGCGCCCCGGCGCCATGGGCGATTTACTAATGTGTACCGCTGTCTTACCTGCCTTAAAAGCTCGGGGCTATTTCGTCCGGTTTGTGGCCCACCCCAAGTTTGCTGAGGTGCTGGACAATCATCCGCTGATTGATGAGCTGGTGACCCTGAAGGAGGGCACCCGGCAGACCATGATTGATGCCACCAGCCACTTGGCCCCGGCAGACAAGTATATTTATCTGTATTACCCCTACTATGCCAAACGAGACCTGCCAGGCCACGCTATTCCCATTCATTTGGCTCACCATTACTGTAATACTGTGGATGTTCCGGTGAGTGACCAACTCTCCATCCACCTCAGCGAGGAGCAGGAGACCTGGGGAAAACAACACGTCGATAAGATCCTGATCCACACCACCACCATGTGGAGCCCGTACAAAAACTGGCCTATTGACCGCTGGCAGGCCTTGGCAGACCGAATTGAAGCCGAGTTGGGCATCCCTGTCTATCAAATCGGCATTGATAAAGACACCCAGCTGGCAGGGGATCGGCTATTGCCTAGCCCATCTATCCAACACGCCATCGCCGCCCTGAAACATTGCCGCTTGTTTATTGGCTTAGACAGTGTGTTTAACCACGCCAGCCGGGCCGTAAATAAACCCTCTATTATTCTGTGGGGTAGCACCCACCCCCATGCCCTGGGGTATCGGCAAAACCTGAACCTGGTGAATGGCATTGTGTGGCAGCCCATCATGGGCAACGACGGTCCGTCGCTGACCTGCCAGCCCTGTTACCGGGAGTATTCCGGCCCCGGCAATAACAACAACCAACGTACCTGCCCCTACACCCAGCCGTATCCCATTCATGCCCTGCCGGAGAAGATGCACGCCAACAAAGAGCTGAATGCCTGTATGGCGAGCCAGTCGGTGGATATGGTCTTTCATCATGTGACGCAAATGCTAGATAACCCGGCTTATGTGGGTTCTCATCAGCTTCCACCCTGTAATTAAGACGTTTATAAAGTTATATTAAATATATATACTTCTGATAGCAATTCTCCTGGCTTGCCGGTTTTTATTAAAGAACGAAGCATAACTATAGGCTGACAGGCTGACACAAGGAGATACTGGATGAGCATTACCGCCCCGTCTTTAAAAGAATTCTCAATCAATCCTCGTGACGAAGTAGATTTTGGCGTTTCCAGTGTGCAATTGGCCGACGCCATGATTGATGATCTGGTCCGTCACCTATTGAACGCCGTGGGTATTGCCTCAAATTACCTGTACCGCCTGTGGGCCGATATTTTGGAATACGTGATGCAGCAAGAAACCAAACTGTTGCACTGGTGGGCCGATAACCGTAAACGCTTGCTCCGGTGGTTGCCCAACTAGGCTAACTGCTGTTCTCGACGAAGCTTCAGGATGATCACGACCGCTTCTATAATCATCCAAAGCTCTAGAACTAAAATTGCACCACCGACGCCAACGGTAAACCAGTTCGCACCACCGTCGTCGGTTTGAAAGATCCATTCCGACAGGTTCACGACCATTGCCAGAGTTGTCACACTCACCACGAACAGCATAGGTAGGGTAATCATCCAGGTGGGTTTTTGGGCTCGGTATAGATACACAAACAGCACCAAAAACGTCATGCCGCCAATGAGTTGGTTGGTGGTGCCAAACAGTAACCATAAAGGTCCCCAAGCAGATTTTCCTGCCAGCACCAACGGAACTGCCGGCAACACGGCAATAGCTGTTGCCACATAGCGGTTTTGGATAAACGAGATTTTTAACGACTGACCCATTTCGCTCACAATATAGCGCTGAATGCGGGCGGCTGTATCCATGCTGGTGGCGGCAAACGCAATGGCCAAGACAGCCACCAGGGTCTGTGCGGCTTCTAACGGGAGCCCCAACGCTGTCACAAAATGTCCGGCTCCCTGCACAAATTTGGCCACCGCCTTAATGCCGGAGGTATCCCAGTGAGCGTAATGGGTTCCCCAATCTTGCAAGCCAGCCGCCACAGCTATGGTGGCAATAACTGCCAGCATAGCTTCTCCCAGCATCCCGCCATAGCCAATGGCGCGGGCGTCTGTCATATTATTAATTTGTTTAGCCGTTGTGCCACTAGATACCAGCCCGTGAAAACCTGAAATAGCCCCACAGGCAATAGTGACAAACAGGAGTGGAAATAAGGCCGGGGCCTCTTCGGCCACCTGCGGAGACAGATTAATCATCGGCGCCGCCATATCCGGGTGCAACACCACTAACCCCAACAGCAACAGGCTAAGCCCTACAATCAACTGGTGAGAATTAATATAATCTCGTGGCTGCAACAACAGCCACACCGGCAATACACTGGCAAACCCCGAATAGATAAGCAAAATGATGGCCCACAGCCCGTAAGTTTGCAGGTGGATAGCGCCTGTCTCTCCAATGAACCCAGACAAAGAAATAGGAAAAGCCAATCCCACCGGGATCATGGCATACAGCAACAACAGGGCGATGATGGACGGGATGAGAATAGGGACTTTCTTTTTGTAGAACAAAAACCCAATAATGACCGCCACCACAATCTGCACGTTAATGGGAATCACTGAGGCCGGGTAGCTATCAAACAGCACGCCAATGGCAAAGCCAAACACAGCCAAAACTATCCAAATCAGAAAATAGGTAATGATTTGAAAGAGCAGCCGGGCTCTCGGGTGAATAATCTCTCCGGCCAGATCAGCCATGGTTCTGCCCTGGTTGCGGGTAGACACCACCAGTGCGCCAAAATCATGAACCGCGCCAATAAAAATGCTGCCGAATACAATCCATAACAATGCCGGCAGCCACCCCCAAAACACAGCGACGGCCGGACCAATAATTGGCGCCGCTCCTGCAATAGAGGTGTAGTGATGGCCCCACAGCACTGCTTTTTGGGTGGGCACATAATCCACGCCATCCTGCAATGCAGGATCATTAGCCGGAGTCACCTCATCGGCAGAGACACCAAAAATTTTTTCAGACAGGCGCTTGGACCAACCCCAATACCCAAGCCCATACAATAAGGCCAGTGCCGTAAAAGCAATCAATACGGAATTCATATAATGCAGCCTATGCGTCAATCAACGTTTGATAAGCAGGATCAAGCTACCCTGAGGCAAGACCCTATCATGACATTACATAAAGACATTATAGGCATGTTTTTTTGAATGGGCTGTTATAATTGAAACAATCCACGCATTGATTTTCCACCATGCGGATGGGGCATCTAGCATCCGGTTACCGTAAAATAGAGAGCGGAACGACGAGTTTGAGCACTAAAGGGGGAGCAAGCATTGTATACCGTTGATGAAGTGGTGGCGTCACTCAAAAAGTTTGATATTCCTGAAAATACGTTGAAAGACTGGGAAAACCAGTTGGGCATTGTTATTCCGCAAAACAGCGCTGGAACCAAGCAGTACAGCCCGCATCACATTAACCTGTTTAAAAACATCAAAAAACAGCTGACTCTGGGCAAGCCGTTTGAAGACATCAAGCAACTGGTTACCCTGCCGCCAGATACCTCTGCAGTGCCAGTGGATTTAAAACCCTATGCTTCGACACCCCAAAAACCAATTCTTCAACGTCTTGCTGAAGCGAAAGAAGAACAAGATAGGACAGAAGAACAAAACAACCTAACGGAATCGGTTACACCTGAAACCAGAGCACCAGAGCCCGAAGTACGGGAGTCAAAAGTGCCAGAAGCTACTTCTGAATCCGTGTCCAATTTGCTACAAGCGACGATATCAGATGTGACGGTTAACAGTCTTAATGTAGAGCCTTCTCCTCAAGGGTTGCCGCCGTTGGATGAGTCATCTTTTACACAGCCGAATACCGACCAACTGGGAGATTCAATTACCAACCTTCTAAACTCTGGTATTCCGGCATCTAAACCGAAGGATCCTCAAGCCGAAACCGCCGCTGCTGCCTCAACACCAGCCCCAGTGGTAGAACGCCCAACACCCAAACCAGTAGAGGCTGCGACCAACATTCATTCCAACGTATTACATTTGGTCGAAAAACTGATGGGCGAAAAGGATCAAGTTCAATCCAAGCTGGTTGAGGCCGAACGGTTAAACACCCACCTATACAATGCCAACCAGGTGTTCCACAAAAAAATTCACGAGATGACCCAGCAGATAGACTCCTTGAGAATCCGGACGGACAAAGAGGATGATCAGCACTTTAAAATGCTGGATGAGAAAGACAAGCTACACAAGCAGCTATTGGAAGTCGCCCGGCGGCTTCAGCTCAAAGAAGTGTCTATCCGCGACAAAGAGTACGAGGTGGAAACCCTCCAGAAAAAAGCAAATCAATTGGAAGACGAACTCAATCACTTTCGCCATGGGTTCCGGCCTGAGGTGTTTTTAGGCGACTGGGAAGAACGCTCCCACATGAAGGAGATTGTTTACGACAACTTTGGCATCAATATCGAATCCAACCGCACCCGACGGTTCCGCATTGCTCACGTGCCGGATGTGGTGTTCTACAACTCTGCCATTATCACCACCCATTACGAATACGAAACCAACAGTATGTGGAAGCGGACCGAAACCTTAATGGCCACGTGTATTGACCCGGATCGCATTGACGGCCAGCTGACGGTGGAGTACATTGCCGATGACGTGCCGGTGACCAAGGTTATTTACCGCACCACTTGCCACCGCCACCGCGAGTAACACGCGCCAGCGTGTTTATTACTGCGGATTAGGGTCTTAATTCTTCCTGCAGTCTTTGTAGCGGAAGCACCCGGCCAAATGGTCGTTCACCATGCCTGCGGCCTGCATATAGGCGTAGCAAATGGTGGAGCCCACAAACTTGAACCCTCGCTTTTTCAGGTCTTTGCTCATGGCGTCTGACTGGCTGGACGTTGCCGGAACGCCTTCATGGCTCTGCCATTGATTCACCCTGGTTTTCCCGTCTACAAATTGCCAAATATACTCATCAAAACTGCCGTAAGCCTCTTGAATCTTTAAAAAAGCCTGGGCATTGGTGACTGCTGCAGCCATTTTTAGCTTGTTTCGCACCAATCCCGGATCTTGCAGGAGTTGCTGAATTTTGGTGTCATCATACCGAGCCACTTTCACCGGGTCAAAGTTATCCATAGCCTTGCGGTAGTTTTCTCTTTTTTTGAGCACTGTTAGCCAACTTAACCCAGCTTGTACACCGTCTAACACAATAAACTCAAAATGTTTCCGGTCCTCATGCACCGGTACCCCCCACTCAGTATCGTGGTAGACCAACTCCAACTCGTGCTTGGCCCAGGTGCACCGAGTGACTTGTTCATCAACCATGCTCATTCCTCTCTCATCAACTGTGGGTATTATAAACCGCACACCCTTGCCTTCGAGTGGTTTTTCAACAAAGATAGCACTTCACCGATGTGTACACTTAAGCTGGATGCGCCGTTATGTTTCTCTTAGACCAACCCTACGTCTCTGACTTCCTCAAAGAAACTCTGTTACAACATCAAATCCCGGTCATCAAAACCCCTGCTGCCGAAGTGTTTGAATTACCAGAAGGCGTTCAATTCGTATCGGAAGCTGATGCTATCAGCATGTTTCGCCAACACCCCAATACTCGGCTTCTCACCAATTCTGAAAATGCTTTAGGCTGGGTGGCAGAGCATTTACCCTTTACCGACTTGCCCGGTGCAGCCGATATTTTTAAAAACAAGGTGAAGTTCCGCATCCTGATGCGGCCTTATTTTCCCACGGTAGAGTATCAATCCGTCCCTTATACTGATCTCCATGCACTAAAGCTGGAAGACACCATTCCCATGCCGTTTGTATTGAAACCCGCCGTGGGCTTCTTCAGCTTGGGCGTCTATCCCATTTATACACCGCAAGACTGGCAGGCAGCACTGGCCTCACTAAAGCAAGAAGTAGCTCAGGCCCAATCGCTCTACCCTAATGCTGTATTGGACACATCCACCTTTATTCTGGAGACCCTGGTGCAAGGCCGAGAATTTGCCTTCGACGCCTATTACGGCGAAGACGGCCAGCCGGTGGTGCTGAATGTTTTTGAGCATTTGTTTTCCGGCGCAGAAGATGTGAGCGACCGGGTGTATATGACAAACAAAGCCCTGATGCAGGAGTTTTTGCCTCAGTTCACCGAGTTTCTCCACATGCTGAATCACCAACTGGCCCTTAAAAATGTGGTCATTCATGTGGAAGTACGCCTAACCAACGAGGGTGTCATCATTCCCATTGAGGTCAATCCGCTGCGCTTCGGCGGCTGGTGCACCACTGCCGATGTAACCCCTCATGCTTGTGGGTTCAACCCGTATGTGTCGTTTTTCAAACAACAGGCGCCGGACTGGCCAAAGATCTTGGCCGGTATGGGTGATGAAACCTATAGTTTAGTGGTCTTAGACAAGCCGGGCCACCTGCGTAACGGCCAACCTGTTCTGTTTGACTGGGATGCGGTATTGGCAACATTTAGCAACCCGCTGGCCCACCGAGTTATTCAAGATCCTCACCATCCGGTATTTGGCTTTGTGTTTGCCAAAACCCAGCCCAACCAACTGACAGAGCTGCATCAAATCCTGAATGCAAATCTTACCCAATACGTTAAGACTCTACAAACTACGGCAGCAATGTAAATAGCAGCAATGTAAACAGTAGCTATGTAAACCGCATCAATCTGACTTGACCGGCTTTAATGTAAGCATCAGAAATTGATTTGAAGACACCTAACCAATGGCCTTATCCACCAAAGCCCCTATTCAATCCACGACTATCCGGGAATTTACTCCGGCAGATTTTGACGCCGTATTGCCCATCATTCAGCAGAGTCGGCTTCAGCATCAGCTAGAGCCATTTGATATTAGCCAGCTTCAGCAGGAGTTTTTGGATTCCAATCGGTTCCGCCTGGTGGCTGTGGATAATGACGGGGCGGTGGTGGGATCCGGCATTTTGAGTGCTGAAGATCCTCAACAGCGTTTGGGACGGGTTTCCAGAATTTATATTACCCCACAGCATCACGGCACCGGGGTGGGTAGAGACTTGGTGAGTCAGCTCATCGAATATGCTTATGTGCAAAATATGCAGCAACTGACCCTTACCACCCGGCTACAGTTTGACCGGGCGGCCCGGTTTTATCAATCCCTGGGCTTTTCTGTGACTCATATCGATCCTGATACAGGACAGATCCATATGGTTCGGGTTTTGTAAGGGTTGGTCTTTACTCTGGAATTTAGAGAATTAACTCAGCTTCAAGTTGGCTTCGTCAATGAGCCGGTAAAAATAGCTTAAGTGTTTGGCGGGACCTTCTACCTGGATGCTGAGGGCTGCCAACTCTCCTTTGGCGCCGTTGTCGGCATAGACCGGAGAAATGCCTTTAATGGCCACTTCTTTGGCTTTTTGCAAGTACCCGTTTACCCGGCTGATGTCCGGTAAGACCCGAATATTCTCTGATAAGATTTTTGAGGGTTTCGTTTTCATCGGAACCACACCCCTATTCCCTGTTATCTGGACGTCTATTAACACGATAAACGGGATTGGGTTCACTTTCCTGATGTAGACGGATGAATTTACCCTTTACCTTTTTAAGGCAGGTGTTTTCAAAATTTTGGGCAGTACTTGCACTACTCGATCCAGATCTTCCCAGGTGGTGCGCCGGCCCATGCTAAATCGCACGGTGCCCAGTGCCACTTCATCGCTTTGGCCCATTGCTTTCAGAACATGAGACGGTTCTATAACAGCGCTATGACAGGCGGATCCGCTGGATACCGAAATGCCATACAGGTCTAACTTTACCACCATGGCCTCTCCGGTCATGCCGTCAAAGGAAACATTTATATTGCCAGGTACTCGGTCCGTCATATTTTGAGGGCCGTTTAGGGTGAGCGGTATTCCAAGATCCTGTGCGCATTGGGTTAAAGAAGTAATAAACTTTTCCTGAAGGGGCAAAAGGCGTTGCCGCTCTGGGTCCATTTCCTGGCAACACAGCTCCAGCCCCTGGGCAAAGCCCACAATGGCGGCCACGTTTTCGGTGCCGGAGCGTAAGCCGTGCTCTTGCCCCCCGCCATAGATTAGCGGGGTTGGTTTTGTGGCATTTTCTCGGATAAAGAAGGCACCCAAGCCTTTGGGGCCATAGACCTTGTGGGAAGACACGGTAAGGTAGTCCACCGGCAAGATGCTTAAATCAATGGGTAGTTTCCCGGCTACCTGCACGGCATCGGTATGAAAGGCGGCGCCGTGTTCCCGGCAGATCCGTCCCAATGCTGCAATGGGCTGAAGGGCGCCAACCTCGTTGTTGCCGTACATGATGGAGACCAGCACAGTGTCTGGTCGAATCGCTGCTGTCAGATCGTCAGGACTGACAAACCCCTCACCGTTCACTGGCAGGTAGGTGACTTGCCACCCTTGCTGTTCCAGCGCCCGGCAGGGTTCTAGTACGGCGGGGTGCTCTATTTGGGAGGTGATAATATGTCCCGGTGTTTGAGTTATAGCGCGGGTGACGCCCAAAATCGCGAGGTTATTGGCTTCGGTGCCGCTGCCGGTAAACACGATTTGTTCTGCTGTTGCGCCCAGGCATTCGGCGACTGTTTGCCGGGCAGAGTCGATGGCCTTTCGGCATGCCAGACCGCTTTGATACAGCGTGGACGGGTTGGCAAACTCGTTTTCCAAGTAGGGATGCATGGCGGCTAACACCTCAGGCGCGAGAGGTGTGGTGGCGGCATGGTCTAAATAAATAGGTGTGGGCATGTTGATGGTCTATTTTTAGTGGCATTGTATTCGCCATTATAATGAAGACAGCACGCCAATGGAAAATGCCTCTTTGCAGCGGATGGCACCCGGTATATCTGGCTGTATTTTTATGAGATAGCTATTTCAGGATGACGCTGAAGGGCTAAAAAAAGAGGTGGCAGTTCCCTAGAACCCTATGAAGAAAGTTCTTATCGCTATTGGCGGCAACGCTTTATTTGATGAAACCGGTGGCAACAATATTTTGCCTGCAGCGGTGGAAAACGTGTGCCGTCAAATTGTCGGCGTGGTGCAGCAGGGGTACTTTCCCATCATCACTTTTGGGAATGGTCCTCAGGTGGGTAATTTGCTGAACATTGCCGAAACCACGGCCATGTTGTTTAGCAAACCCATTAAGTTGGATACCTGTGTGAGCTGGACCCAAGGAGAGTTGGGGTACCACATCGCCAAAGAACTTCGATCCTTATTTGCCAAGCATCACATTGAACTGCCGGTGGTGGCGATGAACACCACGGTAGAGGTGGATCCAAACGATCGCGCCTTTGAATACCCGGCCAAGCCTATTGGCCGGTTTATCAGTGCTGAAGATTCCCAGAAACTGTTTGCCGAAAAAGGTTGGATTGTAGGTCCTGATGCCAACCGGGGGCACCGGCGCATGGTGCCGTCTCCGGCGCCATTAAACATTCAGGAATTGGATGCCATCCGACACCTTATGGAGAAGGAAATTGTCACCCTTTGTTGCGGTGGCGGCGGTATTCCGGTGACCAATACCGGAGAATATTATAAAGGCCTGGAAGCCGTTATCGATAAAGACTATACCTCTTGTCTATTGGCCAAGGAACTCCAAATTCCCACTTTGGTGATCTGCACCAATATTGATCACGTTTATCTGAACTTCGGCAAGCCGGATCAAAAAGCTTTAAAAAGAATGCCGTTGCCCCAAGCCCAAGCGTATTTGGAGGACGGACAGTTTTCTAAAGGCAGTATGGGTCCTAAAGTGACTGCCCTTATTGATTATGTTCAAGCCGGGGGAGAACGGGCCCTGACCTGCCGTTTGGATCAGCTTATTCCGGCTTTGGCCGGCGATGCCGGCACCGAAATTTATGCCGGCAAGCCCGGTGACTTGGAAGGCGGCTAACCTCATGGCGGCTCCGGCAGAAGCGTCTATTCTTCAACCTCTTGTGGTCCTTTTGGGTGTTGGCATGATGTTGGCCTTCATTTTCCACAAGTTTAAGCTTCCCAGTGTGTTGGCCTATATTTTTACCGGGGTGGTCATTGGTCCTTACGGGTTTAAACTCATTCAGGATCCGGCGCTGGTTAAAGCCATGGCCGAAATCGGCATCCTGTTTCTGTTGTTTATGGTGGGCATGGAACTGTCGGTTGCCAAGCTCAAACAACTGCGGTTCCAGGCACCTATCGCCGGAGTTCTTCAATTGATTCTATCTACCGGCTTTATCACCCTTGCGTTATGGCTGTTGGGTTTGCCGGTTCAACTGGCGTTTTTGCTCGGATCTATTCTTGCCCTTAGCAGTACAGCTATTGTCTTAAAAGGGTTGGAAGACGGCGCAGAGATGGATACGGTCCACGGCCGGATGATCTTGGGGATCTTAATCCTTCAGGATTTGTCTATTGTCCCTTTGATGACCCTGGTGTCGGCCCTGACCCAGCCTTTAGATGCGGATATTTTGGTGCAGATTGGCCTGGTTCTCCTTAAAGCTTTTTTATTCCTGGCGGCCTCGGTGCTGTTAAGTTTGAAGCTTATTCCTAAAATTTTAGACAAGATTGCCGCCTTGCATCACAAAGAGGTTTTCACCCTGTCTGTGGTGGGCATTGGGCTAGGCAGCGCCTTATTAACCGGGATGTTGGGCTTGTCGTATGAGGCCGGGGCTTTTATTGCAGGTTTAGCTCTCAGCGGCAGTGTGTATACCCGTCAGGTTGTGGCGGATAGCCGACCGTTTCGGGATGTGTTTGCCACCCTGTTTTTTGTATCGGTTGGGTTGATGGTGAATGTAGAGTTTCTGGCTGCTCACTGGCCTGCTGTGTTCGGTATCACCGTATTGTTGATGACCTTAAAGTTTGTGGGAACCGCTCTTGCCGTTTTATGTACCCGTCTGCCGCTCAAAACAGCTTTGTGGGCTGGGCTCTCTCTTTTCCAAATTGGCGAATTCTCCTTTATTTTGCTGGAGCGTTCCATGGAATCAATTTACATGCCGCCAGGTGAAATTGGCCCCTCTGAGTGGTCCGGCCACATCAGCTATTGGGGACCGCTTCTTATTAACGCCATTGTGATTAGCATGTTTATTACGCCGGTGGTGCTCAAGGCGTTGCCCCGGCTCTTGCATCGATCTTCTGTTGAGGGAGATGCAAGCCCTGCCGGAGAGGAAGATACCTTAGCTGATCAGGTTATCATTGCCGGCTATGGTCCGGTGGCTAAAAATTTGGTGTCGGCGTTGGGTATGCAAAACGTGGCGTATACCGTGATTGAAATGAACATGAATACGGTGAAAGATCTCCAACGACAAGGAGTGTCTGCCTTATTCGGTGATGTATCCAGATCCGAAATATTAAAAGGCGCTCACATTCACGCGGCCAAAATCCTGCTCCTCACCATTCCGGATGTGCATACCACCGAGGTGGCGATTCAGGCGGCTAAACGGTTGAATCCTCAAGTTCAATGCGTGGCTCGCTCCCGGTTTCAAAACACCATTGAAAAATTGTACGCTGCCGGCGCCGACCTGGTGATCTACGAAGAGTTTGAAACCAGCGCCGGGATGATGCTGAATACCTTGAGCCTTTTGGAGACCCCGGTGGATCGGATTCAGCAGATTATTGGCGTTATTCGTGAACAACAGCAACGCACCGACCGTATTCCTTTGAACGGCGCCCAGCTGGATTATGGCCGGATGAGCACGTTGACGAATCATAAAATTGAATGGATTGCCCTGCATGACAAATGCCACTTGGTGGGCAAAACCCTGGCGGAATCTAATTTAAGGCATGACACTGGCGTGAATGTTCTCTCTATCATCCACGCTGATGGTCAAAACCCCCAGGCTCCCAACCCTCAGCATCAGCTGACGGACCAGGATGTTTTGGTGGTGTTGGGCACTGTGGAGCAGTTGCAGAAGCTGGAAACATTGCTTTCTTCGTAATTGATCACAAAGCTTTCTGTGTTTGAACCTAAAGACTGTTTATGATAAATATTAGCTATACTTCTTCATAAATACTTCAAAGAAGTGGGTGGGTGCCCGCTTTTTTTCGTAAAGGGGGGTTACCCCTAAATAGAAAAAAGGTATCCACTAAGCCCAATAGGAGTAAGGCTTATGCCTCGTAAAGACACCGCCGTTAGTCCACAGCAAATTCAAGACATCCAGGATCAGGTTTTTGATCTGGCTGAAACTCTGGTGCCACAAGATTTTTATCTGCTGGATATTGCCTTTGAGCAAGAAAGCGGCGCTTGGTTCTTGCGGATTTATGTGGACGCCCTGAAGGACGAAATGACCTTGGATCGCTGTGCCGACATCAGCCACTTATTAGAACCTGCTATTGATGAAAAAATTGATCTGCTCAAAGATCGTTACTATAACCTGGAAGTTAGCTCTCCTGGTCTGTTTCGGCAGTTAAAATCTCAACGTGAACTCACCTATTACAAGGGCCAACTGGTCAACATCAAAACCGCTGCTGATAAAACGGGTCGGTTAGCGATGTTACAAGGTGTGGATTCAGATGCTCAAAACGTCCTCCTGACCGAGGCGAGTGTTTCTGGGTCTGATATTACCGAGTCCACGCCCTTCTCTCTCCCGCTTACGACCAAAGATTTGGTGATTACCCTCAGTCCCAATTTTTATCCGCAATCCGATAACACTGACGTTTCTGTCAGCTTGGTGCCGGATCGCGAGTAACCTCTCTCATTATTGACTATAGACTTACATCGAAAGGAGCTTTGAAGCCCGCATGATTAAAATCGGATCCGCCCTAGTAGAACACGCTGAACAACTGGAGCGCGAACGGGGTATTGCTAAAGACGTCTTGTTCAATTCCCTTAAAGAAGCCATGGTTGCTGCTTACCGCCGCTATGCCAAGCTGGAGTCCTCGGAAGGCATTATTTGTAAGTTGGTGGAAAAATCCGGCGAAATCACCCTGTATGAACAATTGGAAGTGGTGAAAGATGCCGAAAAATCTGAAGCCAAACGTCAAGAAGAAGAGGAAGAGGCTGCTATGCAGGCAGCCGAACGTGCCGAAGAAATTGCAGAGGCCCGTGCCGCAGCTGAAGAAGCTGGCGAAGAATATGTAGAACCCGAGCCGGAAGTGCCTGAAGAACCTGAAGAAAAAAAACCTCGACTCAAGTACATCTCTTTGAAAGATGCCCGCAAAGAAAAAGCGGATGTCGAGTTGGACGAAATTCTGGAAATTGAAGTCACCCCCGATGACTTTGGCCGGATTGCCGCCCAAACCGCCAAACAGGTGATTACCCAACGCATTCGCGAAGCAGAGAAACTGCTGGTGATGAAAGAGTTTGAAGAAAAGCAAGGCATTGTTACCACCGGGATTGTCCAACGGATCGAAGGTCGCAATGTGGTAGTTAGTATCGGCAAAAGCGAAGCCATTTTGCCGCCTCGTGAACAGTTGCCTGGTGAATATTATCGGGTAGGAAACAAGCTGCGGGTCTTTGTCTTGGATCTTCGAGATTCCGGTCGGGTGCCGCAAATCATCGTATCTCAAGGTCATGCCGCCATGGTGCGCGAGATCTTTGAATTGGAAGTTCCGGAAATTGAAGACAACATTGTGGTCATTCAAAACATTGCCCGAGAAGCCGGGTACCGGACTAAGGTTGCCGTCAGCTCCAACGATCCCGAAGTGGATCCTCAAGGGGCTTGTATTGGTACTCGAGGCAGCCGGATTCAGGCCATTGTGAATGAATTGAAAAACGAGAAAATCGATATCATTAAATGGTCTGACGATCCAAGAGAGTTCATTATCAACGCTTTGGCTCCAGCCAAGATCGTGAACGTGGAACTGCCGGAAAACATGGAAGAACCCCCGTTTAATGCACGGGTTATTGTGCCGGACGATCAATTAAGCCTGGCCATTGGTCGTGACGGTCAAAACGTCCGTTTGGCGGCAAAGCTCACCGGATTCCGAATTGATATCAAAAGCTTGAGTCAGTACAAGCAGGAAGAAGACCCTGCTGACGAGCCGGAAGTTGAATCGGAAGAAGGTGCTTACGCTGAAGAGCATACTGAAGAAACTTCTGACGTTGTTGAAGCCGGAACTACTGAAGAATTAGCAGCAGAAGAAAGCAGTGAAGATACTATAGAAGCAGTTGAATCTGTGGAAACTGATGGCTCTGAGGAGTCCGAAGAGTCTGTTGCCGAAACTGAAGAAGAGGTTGCTGAAGAACTTCAGGCTGAAACAGAAGAAATTGAAGAAGAAGCCGATCCTGTTCATGCTGAAGAAACCGTTGAAGAAGATGTCTCTGAAGCAGAGCCGGTGAAGGAAGAGGAACTCCAAGCGTAAGCTTGGCGACCTTTTATCTTGGCGCCAAACCGCCTTCATGACGATACAGTGGATGAGCCAAATCGGACGCTAGTCCGTCAGTGTGTTGCCTGCCGTCAACAGTATCCTCGCACACAGTTGTTAAGCATCACCTATTCGTCACTTAAACAACAGTTTTCCGTTAATCAGCAACCACCGCTTCAAGGCCGGTCTGCCTACATCTGCCCAAAACCCGCATGCTTTAAGGCGGCCTTTAAATCCAAAAAGTTGCAGCGGTCGTTGAAAAGGCCTGTGCCTGATGATATAGTGAATATCTTGAATCGACTACTAGAAGGGTCTGCTTGTGTCGAAACCACCGAAAGTTAGGGTCTATGAGCTTTCCAAAGAGCTAGAGATCTCCAATAAAGAGTTGCTCACGCACCTGGAAAAAAAGCACGGCGTTGCCCTTAAAAGCCACTCCAGCAGTATTGATGGAGATGTTGCAGAAAAAATTCGCACGGAACTTTCTAAAAAGCCGGTTAAGGCGCCTGCAGCAAAAGCTGTGGTGAAAGTGCCGGAAAAAGAAAAACCCGCCGCCAAGCAAGTTGTTAAGGCTCCCGCGAAACCTGTTGATGTGAAGTCTTCAGAATCTTCGGCCAAAAAGGCACCTGCCAAGCCCGAAGTGTCCAAAGCAGAAAAACCTGTGGCTAAAAAACCAGAAGGCCAAAAGCCAGCTGCGGTGAAACCAGTTGTTCCGTCTAAGCCAGCGCCTCAAAAACCTTCTGAGCCGATTAAACCTGCTGCCAAAGCGCCACCACCACCTGCAGCAAAATCTCCTCAAAAACCAGCCACTTCTGCTAAGCCTTCCCTTCAACCTGCACCCGCAAAATCACCTGCAGCCCAAACACCCGCTGCAAAACCTAAAAAAGAGCTTGAATCTGCCGAGGATGAAGAAAAAGAACCGGTGGTGGTTGAAATTGAAAACCCTCTTACCGTTAAGGAACTGGGGCAGGTCCTGGATATGCGGGAGACGGAGATCATCAAGCACCTTTTTGTAAAAGGCGTTATGGTCACCATCAACCAGACCTTAGATCCCGATTATGCCGCTGAAGTTGCGACGGAACTTGGGTTTGAGGTAAAAGCGACCAAAAAAGTAGAAGATACCCAGGAAGAATACAGTTCAACGGCTGTTGTTGAGAAAAAACTGAAAGATGGCCAAGGCGGGAATAAACGTCCACCGGTTATCTCCATTATGGGGCACGTTGATCACGGTAAAACGTCTTTGTTAGATGCCTTGCGTGAAACCCGGCAAAAAATTGTGGACTCTGAAGCCGGTGGTATTACCCAAAGCATTGGTGCTTACACTGTTGAGAAAGACGGTAAGACCATTGTGTTTTTGGATACACCAGGTCACGAAGCCTTTACCGCCATGCGGATGCGAGGTGCCAATGCCACAGATATCGCTATTCTGGTTGTAGCTGCTGATGATGGGGTAATGCCTCAGACCATTGAGGCCATTAACCATGCTAAGGCTGCCCAGATTCCCATTATCATTGCCGTCAATAAAATTGACAAAGAAGACGCCGATCCGGATAAGGTTCTGGTCCAACTGTCTGATCATGGGTTGGTCTCAGAAAAATGGGGGGGCGATACCGTCACCGTGGAAGTCAGTGCCCTGCAACGCACCGGTATTGATAATGTGTTGGAAATGATTTTGTTGGTTTCAGAGCTGCTGGAACTTAAAGCTGAACCCAATCGGCCTGGTGAAGGTGTGGTGGTTGAGGCCCAACTGGATAAACGTAAAGGTCCGGTTGCTACCGTGTTGGTGCAAAACGGAAAACTGTCTGTTGGCGATAGTGTTCTTATCGGGTCGGTAGGTGGCCGGGTTCGAGCCCTTATCAACGACTTTGGCGAGCGGGTTCAATCTGCCGGTCCGTCGATGCCGGTAGAGATTTTAGGGTTGGATGACGTGCCTAAGGCCGGAGATCCATTCTCTGTTATTGAAGATGAGAAAGACTACAAACAACAACTGTCACAAAAACAAATCGAAGATCGCGAGCAACGCTTGGGCGGTCGAGTTATTTCCCAAGGCTTTCACGACAAGCAAGAACAACAGGAATATCAGAACTTTAATTTCATCGTCAAAGCCGATACTCAAGGATCGACTGAAGCAGTGATTGCGTCTATCATGCAGCTCAGTTCTGATGAAGCCAAAATTAAAATTATTCATAGCGGTACCGGGGGCATTACCGAGGCCGATGTGATGCTGGCTTCTGCTAGCCAGGCTGCCATCATTGGGTTTGGTAGTCGCGAAGATGTTAATGCGCAAAAAGCTGCCAATAACGAAGGCGTGCGTATTATTACCAACAACATTATTTACCACATTATTGAAAAGGTAGAGACCTTGATTCTGGGCAAATTGGCGCCGGAAATTCGGGAGACTGAAGCCGGTACTGCTGAAGTCCGTCAGATCTTTACTGTAGGCAAATCCACGGTGATTGCCGGATGTATGGTTCAAACCGGTAAGCTTATCCGCAACGCCAAAGCTGTGGTTAGCCGAGGCGGTAGAGACGAATTCACCGGCAAGTTAGATAATCTTAAACGGTTTAAAGAAGATGCCAAGGAAGTGGCTGCTGGGTATGAATGTGGTGTTTCTTTTGATAATTACTCCGACCTGAAGGAAGGGGATATTATAACCGTGTATACGGTAGAAGAAGTGGAACGAACCAGCATGAGCCCGCCTGGAGGCCGTGATAAGGCTAAAAACCAGGCCAATCAAGGAAATCAAAATAATGACCAGCCGACAGGGATTCACCCGGGGGGATAAAGTCCGCAAGGCGCTGATCCGAGAGGTTAGTGACGTGTTGGCAGCACAATTGAAAGATCCGTCGGTGGCCAATGAGTTGGTGTCGGTCATTGACATAGACTTGAGTAAAGATCTTCGGCATGCTCGGGTATATTTGAGTGTGATGGGAGATGAAGAAACCAAAGCCCGGGTGATGGAAGTTGTGGAAGAAAAGACGCCACGCATCCGGAGTGAGGTGGGTCAACGTATCCGGATGCGCTACACGCCGGAATTGGTTTTTTACCTGGATGACTCGTTAGAACGTGGCGCCAGAGTAAGCCAGTTATTAGATCAGATTTCTAAAGGCGAAGTTTAGGTTACTAGATTTTTGCGTGTTGCTTGGTTAACGTCAAGGCTTCCCCTGTAACCCACGCGTCTTTGACTACAAATCCAGTTTTCGGATCTAAAAACTGGGCGGAAATATTTCCAGGCTCTATTTTCTGCGATGAAGACCACAACACCATATCCGCAGCTTTTCCAGTACTCAAGGTTCCTATCTGATCTTCCAACCCCATGACCTGGGCTCCATCTAAGGTGATCTTTTGTAATGCCTTTTCTGCTTTCCACCCATGAACTGCCATGGCGGCTCTTGCTTCTGTGCGCATATCCAAATCCGCTGTACTCAAACGGCTATCTGTACCCAACCCCACCGGGTGTGGATATGCCTCCCACTCTAGCCAGTCTATGGTTGATTGTTGCAGCCATTGATTACTGCGAGGGCAGTGGGCTATACGAACTCCATGCTGAGACAAGGTTAAAATGTCTGCCGGATCACAATATACCCCGTGAGCTGCAATCATATGGTGTTGCAGCAACTGATGCTCTGCCAAATAATCTACGGGTGTCCGCCCAGGTGAAGCCGGCGTATATGGTTTGCCCAGCAATGCCTGATGGAGTCGGTGGATGCCGGTATCGGGCTTACCGGTTACCCACCAGGCTTCGTCTAACGATTCGGCTAAATGGGTATGGATCCAAGTCGGATGGCAAGATTCCACAACTGCCTGCCAAGCATTGGGCGATACATTATAGGGGCTGTGAGGGGACAATCCTGCTTGAATCAAGGGGTGAGGTGCACACAGAATCATCAGGTTGTCATAGTCTTTTACCACCTGGCCTATCCGATCATAGTTCACCGCGAATGCCGGATGAAAAAACTCTAAAGACGCCAGCCCGCGTATGCCTGCTTCCGCCATCGCAACCACACTGCCCCCATCACTGGTAATGTCGTTGATGCAGGTAGTACCGCTTCTCATCATTTCCGCTACCCCTATTCGGCAACGGCTCAGCTTTTCTTTTGGCGTGGCGGCTTCCCGGGTTTTATTTACCACAGCCAACAACCAGTCCCCCATAGCCGTGGCGGGTTGTGCTTCGGGTTCTACGGTGGTTGAAATCTGGTTGTTAAAAGAGAGTTCCAAATGCGTGTGGGCATTTACAAACCCCGGGCATAACAAGGTAGTTCCAATCTGTGTATCCCTTGTTGGACGTTGTGATTCCGGCAGTTCGGATATTGCTCCGACTACCACGATCTGTCCGGCTTCCACCGCAACAAACCCTTGTTCTATGGGTGGCCGGTCTACCGGCAATATCCAATCCGCAAAAAAATAGTCCAACATCAGGTTTTTATTCTAAAATAAAAGGAGGACATTAAGGGGAGTTGGTTTTTACGGAAAGGGTTTAAGTTCGTGGCTAAAACAGAGCAAAAGTTACATTATCCGGGTAAACGTAACCCAGAAAAATTTATGTTATTACTGTTTCCTTTTATCACGTTGGTTTTGTTTAAAACTGCCATACTGGGTCTGTGGGCATTGAACCAATTTGTGTTGCCGTTCTTAAAAACGGCTTTGTAAGATCTACGTATCAAGACAAAAGATGTGCAAGTGGTTGGGGTATAGGGTTTGTTTGAGTGTTTTGTCATGGTAAATAACGCCGAGTTTTACATTGGTGGTAGAATATTATTTAATATCTGTATGTATTCATGAGCATGGCTGCAATCGGGAGGTATTAGATGGTAGGTTTTCAGGTTCAACAGGGGTTCCAGGGTGTTTTAACCGCTACAATAAAAGCTGGAGTTGTGTTCTCTATGATGCTGAGTATTTTAAGTGTCCCGGCATTTGCCGATTGCAGCTTTTACGGCACCTGTCCTGACGGCGGTGCGGTGGTAGATGATGGCTATACGGCAGGGTTGTTGGGATATCAAGGGGCGAACAGCGCCATGAATGGCGTACAGTACAACGGTAATATGGGGTTGTACCAAGGATTGTTTGGCAGTGACCCTTCCATGATGAATATACTGAACACTACTCCGGGGCTTTACGGGGATCCGTTTGCTGGAGCCGTGTTTAATAATCCCTTTGCCGCCAATAATGGCGAGATGATTCAGTCGATCCAAGAAACCTTTCGCTAGAAGCCATACAGATTATTGTGATTCCGTAGTATCCGGCTCGGTAGTTGCCTCAGGCTCGTGTTGGCTGTAGTAAGTATCCAAGATTGCCTGGAGTTCCTTGGTGCGGCTTCGGGTAAGTGTAATCAGGCAGCTGCCGTAGATCACCGGCGCCAGAGTGCCGCCGCGGTAGGTATCGGACTCAAAGGCGCAGTGAGTGTCCCGGAAAGCAATCCAGGATTTTTCAGCAGTTACCAGCTTTTGAATGCCTTCTTTATCCAGCTTGGATTTTAGGTCTTGGTAGGTGTGGTTTAGGGTGATGTCTACCTGCTGGTATTCTGCCTCGTTACACCGGCGGAAATCTAGGGTGGTGATTGGGTCATTGGGACAGTCGGCAGCGGTGGCAGTATTAAAAAAAAGAAAAGTAAAGCAACAAGTTGTTACAAATTGCTGACTTATCTGAATCTTCATACACAAACATCTACCATTTAGAACGACTTATGCCCAATCATACATTAATTATATATGGAAGTGGATTTCTTAAAATTTAGCCTGCTCCAGGATCGGGATCTGGAATACGTCTCTTATTTATAATGCCCATACCTTCAGGCTCCCAGCTACGAGTAAAACCTTCCGCCGCATATTTTGTACGACGGAAAGTTACATCGAAAGCTTCAGAGCCTCTCGGCCTTCTTTGCTTACCTCTGGATCCACGTTTATAGAAGAAAAATGAAGGTACTGGATCTCTAGAGGTAATTACTAGCGTTCCTCTTACTGGGCGCCCTCTATTGCCCTTTAGAAGTGCTAAGACCTCATTATCAGGGAAGCTCGTTGGTAAAATAGTTCTAGGCCTTACTTCTAGAGATTTCTTCTTGAAGCCAAACCTAATTCGAGGCACACCAACAGAACTAAACCCTGATAATCTCATATATTAAACCCCGCACAACTTATGTTCCCTGAGAATAACGGGATTATAGCATAGGTGAGGCGGATTTACATGTACTACAGGCAATTTCCGCTGCCCTGGGGGTTTGTTCATGATATACATGGTGAGGTAACTTATATTGGTGTTCATTCCCTCAGGCCCCCACCGTCGGTGATATAGAGACAGAGAAGTGATGATGATTCACACTGGTTATGGATTTTCGGCTCGTAAGCCCTATATGTCATATACTCAGCCTGCCTTAAGGCCTGTTTTTGGGCGTAAAGAGCCAACGCCGCAGTCACCCAGCGTACTGCAGGAAACCCTGAATCTACTGAATCCAGTCCATCGGGACATGACGGGTATGCTGCTGTCTGAGATCTTTGAGCTGCCGGATCTGATCCGGCACGATCTCTTTTTTGACTCCAGCCGGGAGCTATTGCCTGAAATGGTGCCGTCAAACAAGCATGACCGGGTGGAAATCCTTGGTGTTGGCTCTAGCAGGGCAACAACCGAAGCCATGATGCCTATGTTACGAACATTTTTACAAATTCCTATCACTTTAAGAGATCCATCAGATTGGTTTGCTGAAGGCTTTATAGAGGATGTCGTCCGAGATAAAGAAGCTGCTTCTAGGAAAAACCCGTTTTATGTTGCTATTTCCCAATCCGGAGAAACGGGTGGCGTGATTCGGGCCATGAAGTCCCATCTTGAATCTAAACATGTTAAAACCGGTCGCCCATTTCTGGCCTTAACCAACTACCCGGGTTCAACCCTGGCCCAAAATTCTGCCCAGCATTTGCCGATTCAAGCTGGCAGTAAGGAGAGGTCTTTTGTGACGACAAAAACATCTGCCATGACTTCGATTAAACTTCTGCAATGGGGCATTCTGGCCGGACTGGCCAACAAAACTATTACCTCAAAACAGGCCGAGAGGTTTCGGATGGACTTACGTAGCGTACCGGAAGTCCTGGATAAAATGCAAACCAACGAATGGCTGCAGAATAAGCTATTTCCCTTCGCGCTTTCCCTTTCAAAAGGTCCCAGCAATAATGCTGCATTGTTCTCCTATGGTCCGTTATCCCGCACCCTGAGAGAGGGTAAATGGAAGCTGATGGAAACTGCTCGGTTTAATGTGACATATGCTGATTCTAGTGAGGCCTTTACTCATGGCCCAAAAGCTGTGTTACAGGAGAATCGGTATAAATTGATTTATGTGGTGCCGCCTGAACCGGAACAGGCAGAACACCTGTTTCGAGATATGAGAAACCATTTTGAGAATGTGGACAGTACTCGACATCGGATTTATATCGTCCGGTTTGAAAACAGCCCGCCGATTCCTGCAGACTTGGCCAAGCGGCTCAAGCTATTAAAACACCCGGAACGGGAGTTGGTGCTTCCAAAGGCGGAAAACTTGATGCAACAGCCTATGATGGTCTTGAACACTTTCTATCTGTTGGCCGCTTTTTTGCCTGCAATTCAGGGAAAAAACCCCAATGCCGAAAACCTCATTAAAACCGTCATACAGTCTTAACTAGGCTTAGTAAGATTTTAATGGTCAAACTTTTGCGGCTTGTGATTGAGCCGCTTGGACCTTTTGCTTGAGGTACTGGTGATATGCCCGACCCGTGAGAGAGGCTGGGTTAAAGACCATGAGCTTGTGGATAGGGTCTAAATAGCTGGCTGCCTGTTTTTTATACTGATAAGCGCCTGGGGCCAGATTGATGGTTTGGATACCTCGTTGAGCTGCTAACTCAAACATAAGGTACAAATTCACAATACCCGGGAAATAATCGTTGTATCGACCAGTGTTAATGACCAGTGGCCAATAGAGGGTGTTGTCGACCACAATGTTCATGTTGAGAGTGGCTTCTTCACCGTTATAATGTAAGGCTTGAAGGAGAAGGTTACCGGATTGTTGAAGGGTCTTGGCCCAACTAAGAATAAAGTCACGCTCTCTAGGGTCATTTAGATAGGAATGGCCAGTTTTTTGATCCCAGTAGGCAATGTGAGGTGGAAAGAATCTCTGGAAGAAGTCGTCGACGTTTTCTGGCGAGTTAGAGGGTAGATCAATAAATTGTGGGTTGAGCTTCGCCGCTTTTTTGAGTTTGGTGCGGAAATTTCGGCGATCATTGGCGGACAGGCCTTTTAAGTAGGTTTCAAAGCCTTGGCTCAAGTCCACCATGGCATAGGCCGTATGAGGTTGTACTAGAGTGGGCAAGCCTAGGTCTCTGAAAGATTGCTCGACGGCCTGAATATCTTTGCTCTCAGCACATAGAAGAGCGGCATAATCCCATTTGGTTTGCTGGGTTATTGTTTTAAAATCAGCAAGTTTTTTTTTAGTCAATTCCTGAGACCATCCGTAGTTCCAGCCTGTCAGGCGCAGTTCTTTAAATGTGATCAGTCCCTTCACTTTTTCCTGATGAAGGAGAACCCAATCTCCGTGGCTTTGGCGAATGTTAAACTTGGGTGCTAAATGCCGCCACCAGTTGGCCATAAATCCATTGGAGTCTACCGGGTGGCACGCATCAAGTAGGTTATCGTCTAAGGTGTCCAAGGCCGAAGCTTGTGAAGCCGGTGGCGCCAGGGTGGTTGTCATGAGTTTCCCCGTCTCTATACGAAAATTTAACTGCCAAAATAATTGTTTAAGACCCTATCGCTCCCCGCGGATAGGAATCTGATTTAAGAATACTGAACTGCCTCTCCAAAATTTAATTTGGGAGTCGATATTAACATAGATTCCGGTTCAAAAATGAATCGGCAGATAAATCCGTCACAATTTTTAAACTTTGAATCTGGTATTAAATCTTAGACTCTGTGAGCCTAAATATCCGTTTGAGCTGGGTGTCGATTTCAACACAAAAGCTGCCAATAGATGTTTGTGTGTAGGCAAGATTCCACAAAGGTTGGCCTTCTTGGCACCATTGCGCCTTATAGGGTTCGTTGCCTCGGCCAAACGAATAACTAGAGAGACCTTTGTCGATGGCCCGACGAATCAGCCCTTCTGTAAGCAAAAAGCCTGGTGAATACCTTCGGAACTCAGCACGATAACAGGGTATTTGGGTCAGGTAAGTGCCCCGTTGGCAAATACCCAAGTCGTAGCCCATGATTTTTTCGCCGGCTTTGAGAACCGAAAACTGCATATGAAAAGGCTGGCTTGAACGAGCATAGCGTTCAAACAAGTCGAGATAAAAGTCTTTTAAAACCGGATAGCGCTTAAAGGGGCTTTTTACACCATTCTCTTGCCAATACTCGATGTGCCTGAATACAAATGCCTGAAAATCTTCAAACAGGCCCTCCTGGGATTCATACACTGTTAAGTCCAACGGATCATCTGGAAAATAGCGGTTCATTTTGTTGGTATATTCCCGCAGTTTGCGTCTGTTCTTTTTCCCGTTGGTTTCATAGGCGTCAATGGTTTCAGGTAATTCAAAAGAAAACGTAGACATGGTTTCTTCAATGGTTACGCCCATGCTTTCGTTGGTATCAATACCTTTTAAGGCCTCTGCCAGGCTTTGCAGCTGCTGTTGGTTAGAAACAAACGGCAGGTTGAGGATATCCCATTGGCTTGCATGGCTTTGAATGGCCTGTGCAATCTCTTGAATAACTTGTTGCTGAGAAGCTTTGGGATGGATGAGGAATTGAATCTCGTCATAGAGGCTGGGCTGGGTGCCAATAAACTCCAGGTATCTGACCAGACGGTTAAACACCCCTGTTTTCCCTTTGTCTAGCTTTAATGGCGCCAAGCCTAACAGTTGGTCTTGTGAATCCCGAACGGTAATGATAAACAGTTTTTCTGGAGGAAAATGCTCCAGCCAGGTCAGTAACCAACAAGGGTCCAGGTTGATTTGTGTCGTACCCAGCAGGTGGGTTAAGGCTGTCCACTCTGGAATCAGTTCTTCAAGACCTTCCACAGAAGAGACAACCTGGGTTGCATAGTTGTTTTGGATTGAGCTTACCTGGGATACCAGAGCATTGTTGAGTGAAGAAGAAGCCAAAGCCATAGAGAGGGAGCCCATCTTTAGAGAGTGTTACAGCGGGATGAACCCGAATCGTATCACAGATTATGGTTCACATTTAAATAAAGTTTAAAATCGTGCCAGATTGCGTGGCTAGATTTTTTTTAGCCACCGAAGGGCGGAGGTGCCGTTAAGTCGGCCTTCTACCACCACAGTATCCTTGGCAACCGTCACATTGACCACCTCCAGAACCCGAGTGGTTTGCTTTACGGTTTGTAACGTTTCAGCCAGAGACTTCTCTAAGGCCTCTTCTAAAAGATTTGTCAATGTGTACTTTGTTCCAAAGGAAAAGGCGCGAATCATGGGCTCGCCCAGTAGTCGGGCTGCCCAAGGCGCATTGTAGCGAAAAGCTTTGGGCTGAATATCCACAATAGGCTTGCCGTCTTTGATTTGTAGATAGGCGTCTGCTTCGTATTCGCCATCATAGTAGTCGGTCCAAAAAGGGATGTTTTTATGAATCCGCCACCCCGCATGGATATGGATAAAACCCTTCTCTGCCGTAATACCCGGAGAGAGATCGGTCTCTTTGCCCTGCCGGTTTGGGTTTGCTCGAATGCCTTTGCCAAAAGCCACTTCGCCTGTTTCGTGTTTTAAAAATGATGAAGATTGTTTTGGCCATTTGTCTCTCTCTCCACGCCACACCCGGATGGGCTCTCCGTCTTTGGGTAAAAACCCCCGAACAACAAAAAAGGGCATCCGCACTTGCACATGACCATTGGATAGCAGTTTGATAGGTGACTTAAACCTTGCCTCGGCAGGCGCTGTATATAAAGTGCACAAGACCCATGTGCTCAGGCAGATGAAAAGGAAAACCGCCAGCCGTTGAACGAAAAAATATGGTTTATGGTTTGGTTGGTACATAGAGATTAAGGCAATCATAAGGGTATAATACATGCAATGGGTCACCCGGCCCAGTTCTACCGGCGGCTGATGTGCTAGAATAGTGGCACCCTTAGCGTTAGGGCATGAACATTACGTAAGTCACACCACTGTTTATCCATAGAGATGAGGAATAATTTCATGTACAAAAAAGCGATGCTGTCCCTGGCCGTGGCGGGTATGTTATCGACGGCCATGACCCCGGCTTTTGCCGGAAACACCGATCCACCCTCTACCGGAAAAATTTCTGGCAGAACTGTTTTGGCGGGTGTCACCTCGTTATTGATTTGGCCGGGAATTGGTCAGGCCATTAACAGTAACAAGGGGGATAAAGTGGTGACCCATGTGGTTGTTGGCTTGTTGCCGCCCTTTCGTATCTGGTCCGGCTATGATGCATTAGTCGATCGCTCTGGTGGCTATTGGGATGGGCGTATCTAGGACTGCTAATCCTTAAGCCTAAACTTTCTTTGCAGCGAGCACTTACTATAAGTGCTCGTTGTTTTTTTAAGATAGGATGCAATAGTCAACCGACCTATCGACAGCATAATGTCGATCTGATTGACTGGTTATGAGTACATAGAAAATCAGGGTGTTTTAAAGTCGGAAGGAGGCGCATATGTGGGTAAAATGGCTTTTTTCAACCAATGTGGATTCATTGGCACAGTTGCCGTTACGGATTGCCCTTGGCTTAGTGTTTTTAGGTCACGGAAGCCAAAAAGCATTAGGATGGTTTGATGGCGCCGGGATAGAAGGCACTTTGGGCCTTGTAAAGGGTACTTTGGGTTTGGAACCGGCAATTTTGTGGGCCTACTTGGCGGCTTATGGCGAACTTTTTGGTGGGCTGCTTGTTCTACTGGGCTTAGCTACCCGATTTGGGGCGTTAAATATTGCTGCAACGATGTTCTTTGCCATTTTTATGGTGCATTGGGGTAACTTTTTTGCCCAACACAACGGCATTGAGTATCCGTTAACTCTGTTCTGCGGTGCAGTCACCTTGCTTATTGCCGGGGGCGGTAAGCTATCGGTGGATGGGTGGATTAGCCAGACTTGTTTTGAGACAGAACCCGATCCTATGGATGATAGTGATCCGCTTCGCTAAGAGCTGGGTTATAAAGTCGGACAGATTATTTAACGGTAAAATCCAAGGTCTCTCCGTCAACGTTAGTATATTCGTAAGTCACCGTGCGCTTACTTTTACCGGGAATTACCCAAGATTGGCCTGCTTCCTTATCTTCTGGAAGCGTTGAAAAAATTAGAGGAGACTGGCTGGGATTGATGAGGGTAAACACCAGTGTATCTCCAGCATCTAGTTCTTCAGATTCGAACTCACCCTTGCCGGGTTTCAAGGTTAAAGTCGTGCGGATAACGTCCCCGTCATCTAGGCGAGAATCACCGTCCAAACGAATAAGGACTCCTTGAGAAACTTTGTCGCCGCTATCATCAATAACTATATAGTTAACATTTTGGCCGCTCAGTTTATTGTATTGAAATGCGACGGATACATTGGAATTGGCTGCTACGGTCCACGACTGTTGACTGCCCAGCTGTTCAGTGGTTTGGAATGTCAGAGTGCTGTTCGTGGGATTTGCCAGATCCAGGTTCACGGTGTCTCCCGGTGTTAGCTTTTTATTGAATAACTCGCCAATTTGATTGGGCCCCAGAGTGACCCGAAAATGAAAGTCTTGAGCATAGCTTAGGACTGGGAATAGGTTAGTTAAAAGGGTCGCCATGAAGACACCTGTGGCAATAGACTTGAAGGGGAAAAAGGGCATCAGGAGTCTCCTATTGATTAGATGAAATGAAGTGATAGGTCTTAGAAACAGGCGCCCGAATCATTCGGACACCTGCTTGGGTACTATTATCTCTGGTTCCAGGTAATTTGAGAATGAGAGAAAGCGACTAAGGCGTTGGTTGTCTACTGGAGCTGCCGGTATATTGTTGGATTAGCGCATCGGCATTGGCTAGTAAATTACCAATAGACTGTCGAGTATCGGCCCAACTTGTTGTTACTTTTTGAATTGCAGGACCGGTTTGGAGCTGAACCGTTTGCAGTTGTAGAATCAATTTTTGCCTTGCTTCTACCAGTTCTTGTCCGACTCGCTGCACTTCCTCTTTAGACTGAGCGGCTACTTGGTGCGATAGTTGACTGACAGCATCAATCTTCTGATTTACCTGTTCCAGAGCCGACTCCATTTGGAGGGTCACCTCTTCTTGAGAGAGAGGGGTCTCTTCTTCGATGTTAGGTTGTGGATTGTTTGGCGCTTGAAGAGAGTCGGGAAACTGTTGCGAGGATCGAGGCAGCATCTCATCTTGTCCTGACAGATCACTAATCTCTTGATCTTTGGTGCACCCTGTCAGTATACATGTGGTAAAAACCAAGCCCAGCAACAGGGTAGGGCCAATCCAATATACGGGCTTCATCATTAATTCTCCTTTACTTGTGCAATAACTTAAACAATTGGTATCCAAGCTAAACCAAACCCCGACCGGTTGCAGAGTCGTCGGCGTTTTTTCGGACTTATATGAGTCTATATACCGCTCTTGAAGTGTTGGCAGGTAGTTGCCAATTCGATGATCAGCTTAGCGAATGGATCGTTTTCTGTCATTTAGCCGGTTTTCTCAAACGGCTAGACAGTTGGCGGTTGTGTAAATTCTCTTATAAAGACGGAGGATCAACTAAACCCTGTTGTAGTGCTTTTACTGCTGCTTGGGTCCGATCGTCTACGGCCAGTTTTTGAATAATGTTACACACATGGGCTTTGGCGGTGTGGGCGGTCACATCTAACTCTTTTGCAATCTCTTTGTTGCTTTTGCCTGCCACAATAAGTTTCAGCACTTGCTGTTCACGGTCCGTCAAATCGGCGTTATATCTTTTGCGGGGAGAAGGCTGCTTGGGGCCAGCTTCTGGTATAGCAATAGGTTGAGCTTGGCCTTGCTGTGGTTGAGCAGGCAGGGCATGCAAAATGATTTGGGCAATGGCTGGGTCTAACCAAACGGCTCCATCCAGTACCATTTCCATGACCTGAACCAACCGGTCTACCTTGATATCTTTCATACAATAGGCATCGGCCCCAGCAGCCATGGCAGCAAAGACTTCGTCTTCATCCTGATGGGAGGTAAGCATCATCACTTTTATCTTGGGCCAGGCTTTTTTGATCTGCTGGGTGGCCGTAATGCCGTCGATAGTCGGCATCCCAATATCCATCAAAAATATCTCAGGTTGGGCGGATTTAGCTAATTCCACGGCTTCCTGACCATTTTCAGCTTCCCCAACAATTTGTACCTGGTCAAATTCATCCAAAGTTAATGTCAGACCATAACGGGCCAGCTCATGATCCTCGGCGATGGCAATACGAATAGGTGTGGTGTTACTTGTGTGGGTGTTATCCGAGTCTAAAGAAGGTTCAGTCATGATGAAGTTCTCCTGGATAATATTTATAAGGCTGTCGGTAGCTTTAGAGGAAACGTTATTGTAAAAATAGCGCCTTGGCCAAGGGTACTATGCGCTTCAATTTTACCGCCGTGAAGGTCCAATATCATTTTACAAATGTACAGTCCCAAACCGCTGCCAATTTTTTTTCGGGTTTTTTGCGCAGTGAAGTAACGTTCAAACAGATGGGGCAGCATCTCCGGATCAATCCCAGGCCCATTATCGGCAACTGTTATTTGAATATAATTTGTAATCGTCTGACCATTTAGTGTCACAGTGCACCCGGCAGGAATATTTGCTAAGGCGTTACCCAGTAAATTGGTCAATACTCGCTTTAGTTGTTGTGGGTCGCCGGTAATGGTAGGTAGATCCAGTGGAATTTTATTTACAAGGTGAATCTGTTTTTCATCTGCTAACACCTGTACGTGATCAATACACTGTTGGGTTAATTCAGCCAAATTCACTGTTTCCGGAAGCAACCTGATTCTGCCCGCCTCAAACTGATAAATATCCAGCAGCCGGTTCACCATTTCCAGTAAGGCGTCATTACTTCCAATCAACCGAGGAATCAGGGACTCTATTTTCTCCGGCAGTAGATTCTGATGCTTTTGTAACAGCTCCAATGCTCTCTTCTCAGCTACCAGTGGCGTTCTCATGTCATGAGTCAGTGCTGAAATAAACGTATCGCGCAACTGTTCACTCTCTTGAAGTTTGTGTAACGCCTGTTTTAGTTCTTCATTAGCTTGTTGTAAATCCTGGGTTCGTTCGTCAATTCGTGCTTCCAGCGATTCGTTGAGCAGCCGGAGATCCGTTTCAATCTGTTTTTTATCGGTAATTTCATGTCGGATGGCAATGTACTGTTCGGGAGTACCGTTATCGCCTAAAAACGGTAAGATTGTAGTATCTACCCAATAAAACGATCCGTCTTTGGCTTTATTCTTCATATCCCCCCGCCAAATATCGCCAGCTTGAATCGTCTGCCATAGATCTTGAATATACGCCTTGGGATGATATCCCGCATTGATAATCCGATGATCCTGTCCGATGAGTTCCTGGCGGGAATACTGGGAAATCCGGCAAAACGCGTCATTGACATAATTAATCTTACCTTTGGCGTCAGTCATAGCCACAATGGTTGATTCATCCAGCGCAGACTTAATTTGGCTGAGTTCCCGAATATACTTGTTTAAGACTTCTTCGGATTCTTTTTTCTCTGAATCATCCCGGAAGATTTTGACGTATCCCACCACTGTTTCATCAGCGTTGTAAACGGCATGAAGAGAATCATGGATCCAGACCCGACTGCCATCCTTACGCAAAAACCAACCGGCAGATAGCGTGAGGTGGTGATTTTTGGCTGTTGCGATTTCTTGCTGCGGCTGGTTCTCCGACACCTCGTCCGGGGTAAACAGAAAGGAGAAATGCTGCCCTAGAACCTCGTTTTCGGTGTACCCCAAAATCTTTTCGCCCCCCAGATTCCAACTTAAAATCTCCCCATCTGGATCCAAAAGAAACACCCCGTAATCCTGAATAAAGTTCGCTAGTTGGCAGAATCCGGCATTCTTTAGGTGCTCTGGCGATTCTGCCCATAAGTTATGTAGATTGGAAACAGGGCTATCCATTCAATCGTGATTCCGGCAATAGTGTTTGTATCTTCTATGCTAGAGCAAACACAGCCGTTTGGCACAACAACTTAGATTCTAAATGATATTGGAGATTACCGATATTGTGGAGGCTGCTTTATTTAGTTTGTGTGGTTTGTGTTGCTGGGGCATATCTCCTAGTCTGGAAAGTCTTAATGTCTGATAGCGAAAGTTTTTAGCATAAGGCTTTTTACGAGGTAACCGTAAACTGATCAGGGCATCCAGCCCAAAAATAGCAGGTTGATAGCCCTGACGCCGCAATAAACTAAATGCTTCAAAAAGCTTTAGTTCAGAGCATCCGAAAAAATCTGTCAGCAGACTCATGGGCGGAATAACTAAAATATCCTCACCTGACTGACGATACTGCTGAACCAACTCCTGCATGTAACCCGCCACTCGGATAGCTGTATTCTCTTGGCTGTTCGGTGTGCCATGATAAGGTGGTAGATGTTCCAACTCCACCAGACTAAAGTTGGATTGATGCTTGGCAGGTCTGTTGGACTGGGTTTTGCGGTCGTTTATCATCTTCATAAAGCTTCCCCTGTAGTGTTAGGTTTTGATGATACTGGTGCAGGATTGAATATAAAATCTCACCTATTCATTATCTAAAGAGACGACATACAGAACATTCACCATTGGCATGATCCTGATATTGCCCATTTGTCTATTATGCTTTTATGGGATTTTCTAAAGCTGTCTTCTCTCTATGGTAGTTACGTTGATACACAATCTTTTTACCTAAATACGGTTTTCATGCGTACTTTAAATCCCATTCCCTCGAAAACCCATCGAGACTTGCCCGGCCGCAACAGCGGGCGGCCGGGCAATATCTTTTTTAACAGTAAACTTGAAGCTTGACCGAGAAACTTAAGGAGGCGCCCATGCTGTTTATGAACCGCCGGGATGCCGGCAAGCAGCTGGGCAAAAAGTTATTACAATGCAAGTATCCATCGCCAATGATTATCGTCCTGCCCCCAGGTGGAACG
>JAHQWC010000006.1 GCA_019634025.1 Vampirovibrio sp. | reverse complement strand
CCGAATCACTCCTGTCACCTCTGCCGGTGTTTCCAAATCATTTAAAACTTCTATGGCAAGCGCGTTCACCGCTTCTGGTGTATCAATGGCGATCTGTGACGGCAACTCAAACTTAGCCGCCAGCTTATCCACGGCAGGTGAATACACCTCCGTCAACGAGGCCGGACAAAGGCCAAAGAAAATCACCAGTACAGCCAACGAGCCCAGAACATACACTTCACTCAAAGAGGCGTCTTTTAACGTATTCCATTTTTCAGGCATCTCCCCAAAGAACACCCGTTGCAGCATCCACAAGGTATAAGCAGCGCCAATAATAATCCCTATTGCCGCCAAAATCGTCAGGGTCTGCATGGTCCAAGGCAACACACCCAAAATACCCATATCAATGCTCTGGACAGACTCTGCAATAAAGGCGCCGTACATCACCAGGCTTTCTCCGGCAAAGCTGATGAGAAGCGGCAAGCCAATGCTGGCCATGCCCATGAACAAAAAGAAGTAAAAAATCGTCGGCACCTGAGCGCCCATCCCGCCGTAATCGGCAATCATCCGGGTATGAGTCCTTGTGTAAAGCGTACCCACACACATAAAGAGCGCCGCACTGACAATACCGTGACTGAACATCACAAACACCGCCCCGCTAAACCCAGTGGCGTTTAGTGCAGCCAAGCCTAACAGCACAAAGCCCATATGGCTCACACTACTATAGGCAATCAGCTTCTTCATATCTTTTTGCACCAACGCCACAGCAGCCGTGTATAAAATGTTGATGACCGCCAACAAAGCAATATACGGGGCCAACAGTCTGGCGGCTTCAGGCAGCAGACCGAAGCAAATTTGCAGCATCCCGTAAGCGCCCATTTTCAATAAAATACCAGCCAGCAACATACTGATGGGGGTCGGCGCTTCTACGTGAGCATCCGGCAACCACGTATGAAACGGCACCATCGGCAGCTTGACGCCAAAGGCGATAAACAATCCCAGGAAGATCAAAACCTGAGCCGTCATAGGCAACGCTACCGCCACAGATTGTCCCAATGAGGAGAACAAGAAAAGCGTCGACGGATCGAGCCCAATGGTCCGTGCATGGAAGTAGAGCCACAACAGTGCAGCCACCATAAACACCGACCCAAAGAGCGTGTACAACACAAACTTCATGGCTGCGTAGTCCCGACGCGGACCGCCCCAAATGGCAATGAGAAGATACATCGGAATCAGTTCCAGTTCCCAGAACAGGAAGAACAAAAAGGCATCCCGAGCCAAAAACACTCCTAATACCGAAGCGATAAGAACAAACACCATGGAGTAATACAGCTTGACCCGTTTTTGAATATTGGAAAAACTAGCCACCACAGCCATTAGTAACAACAGAGTGGTCAATACCACCATGGCGCTGGATAAGCCATCTGTTCCCAAAGCATAGCTAATCCCCAAGCTGGGTAGCCAGGGCATCATTTCGGCTGGCGGATTGGCGCCGGGTAACCAGAACTGCCAGCAGGAATATAAGAATAACAATACCGATGCGGCAGCGGCAAAGGTATGAACTGGCTTATTATCTTGACCCGACGGCAAGAACGGCACAATCAGGGCAAATACCAGGGGCAGTAATATAACAGTGGATAACGGACCAATCACAATTGCCAACTCCTATCGCAGCCAGTAGATAAACGCCAGGGACAAAATAAACACCGAAAAGAACAGCGCACCCAGGTAAACCTGCACCTTACCGGACTGCAACTGCCGCATGCCGGACCCACCACTCATCACCATGAGCGCCGTCCCGTTCACCAACCCGTCTATCACAGTACGATCAAACCAGGAAGACACCTTGGCAGAGACCATACAGTAGTTTTCGACGAAGTTGTCATAAATATCATCAAAATACCATTTATTGATGGACAGGTTATACAGCGGGGCCAATAACCGACGGAACATATCGGGATCAATAACCCGCATGGGGCCATACATAAAGAACGCTGCAAACAAACCAATTAACGCCACAATGGTTGAGGTCAACGGAATCCCAGAGAAGGCGTCAAAATGATGCGCCGCATGTTCTACCCCAGGCACATGGTAGGCAATGTATTGAGAGAAAGCCGGCCAACCCGGAAACACAATTCCGGACAATAACGCACCGATAAACAAAGACGGAATGGCTAAAATCGCCAACGGCGTCACCATCACCGGATCTTCATGGTGAACATGGGCTTCGCCCCGATACTTGCCCAGGAACGTCATAAAGTAGGTACGGAACATATAGAAAGAGGTCAAACCTGCGGTAAACAGCAACACATAATAAATGATCTGGCTGTAATCGTGGGCGCCCACCAAAATCTCATCTTTAGACCAGAATCCACTGGTGTATGCCAAGCCAGAAATGGCAACCGTACCCGCTAAATAGGTCCACCCAGTCACGGGTAGTTTTTTCATGAGTCCGCCCATTTTGCGCATATCTTGCTCATCTTCACAGGCATGAATCACGCTACCGGAGCACAAGAACAACATGGCTTTAAAGAAAGCGTGGGTAAACAGGTGGAACAATCCGGCAGAAAAGGCGCCAACACCCATCGCCGCCACCATATACCCCAACTGAGACATGGTGGAATATGCCAGGGCTTTTTTAATATCCACCTGAGTCACGGCAATGGTTGCCGCCACCAGGGCAGTCGCAGTACCCAACACTGCCACAATCACCATGGCCGAAGAGGATTCCATAAAGATAGGATATGTCCGACCCACCAGATACACCCCGGCAGCAACCATGGTCGCCGCATGGATCAAAGCGCTAATAGGCGTCGGACCTTCCATGGCATCGGGTAACCATGTGTGCAGGGGCAACTGGGCACTCTTGGCCATAGGCCCCATAAAAATCAACAGCGCCATAATGGCGAAAATCAGTGGTCCGACATTTTCCATAATATACGGCGCGGCATCTCCCAACGCCCGGAACGATAAAAAGGCCTGATCCGGGTTGGCGGCCAAATGCTGTTGCCACCAGTTCCCACCGTCAATCACGGTAAAGTACACCAGGGTCAATATCCCTACCAAAAATCCAAAATCGCCCACCCGATTCATCATAAAGGCTTTGACGGCTGCCTTGGCAGCACTGGGGCGGGTAAACCAGAAGCCGATTAACAAATAACTGCTAACCCCAACCAGTTCCCAAAACACATAAATTTGGAACAGGTTGGTACTCAACACCAATCCCAACATCGAGAAATTAAAGAGGGCCAGATACGCATAAAACTTGCTGTAACCCGCATCATGTTTCATATACCCGTGGGTGTAAATTTGAATCAAGAGACTGACAAAGGTCACCACAAACAGCATCATCACCGACATGGAGTCTAACAGATAGCCCATAGATAGCTGAATGGCGCCTGCGGATAACCACACATAATTTTGTTCTATGGGCACCACATGCTCGCCTTGGCCAAACATCCACTGCAAGGCAAACAGGGCATGTATCAGGCCACAAAAAGTCGAGAGCACCGTCAGGGACATGCTGAGCTCTTTAATTTTATAGAGGTTTAACCCCCGACCCAGAATGATTAACACCGTTGCAATCAACGGGTACACAGGCACCATCCATATATTGTCGATGAGCCAGCCTGCCGATTGTGCCATATCCGTCATTCGATGTGTCCCTATTTACTTCAAGCTTACAATTTCAACTTATACATCATTGCTGAAGTTACAACTTCAACAAGTTAAATTCATCCACATCCACCGTCCGTTTTTGACGGTAAAGGGCAATAATAATGGCCAGCCCCACTGCTGCTTCTGCAGCAGAGACGGTCAGAATAAAAATCGCAAACACATGACCAGAAAGGATTTCTGGATTCAGGTAATTGTTAAACGCCACAAAGTTAATGTTCACGGCATTCATCATCAGCTCCAGGCACATCAGCACCCGGATAACGTTACGGCTGGTCATAATCCCCAGCAGGCCAATGCTAAACAGGATGGTAGCCAGCACAATAAAATGGGTTAAGCCAATGTTAAAAATACTCAGATCCATAGTCTATTGCACCCCCGCCATCTCATTGTCAGTTTTTTCCGGTTCATCAGCGGCCTTATCAACACCCGGAATTTTCGATCCCGGACGGCCCATTTCATAGTATTCCTTCAACATACCTTCCGCCGTTTCGTTAATGTATTCCTTCTCACTCACCGGATACTTCAGGCCGGCAGATTCTTCGGTGAAGGATTTTTTGGCAATAATAATGGCGCCCACCATCGCTACCAGCAATAAGACAGAGGCAATTTCAAAAGGCAGCAGATACTTTTGGAAAATCAGTGCTCCCAACAATCCGGTGCTCCCGTCTTGTTGAATCGTGGCAATAAAGGCCGAACCCGGAGTCACCACCTGATATTGGGTATAGAACGCGCCAGCGGCTAACAGCAAAGCCAACGAGAATCCGGCAATAAGGACAAAGGCATAAAACCGTTGCCGCCGTCCCGGCTCTTCTTCCATAAATTTCTCTCGGGTAAACATAATCCCAAACAGCATCACAATGGTCATCCCTACGGCATACACCACCATTTGGGCAATGGCCAGAAAATCGGCGTTGTTCAGCAAAAAGAACGCCGGAATTGATGAGAAAACCGCCAGTAAAAACAAAGCGCTATACACAATGCTGCGGTGAAACACCACCCCAATTGCAGCCAGAACGGACACCGCGGCAAAGACCCAAAAAATCAGATTCTCCATACCTGCCTATCCGTTCCTTTCATCCAAATGCTTCAGCTTAATTTTATGACAAATCCCATAAGGTGGGCAGAAAGTTATCTCGAGAGAAGCGTTGCAAGGGTTATTCCACATGCGGATTCATCCCCCGAATCTGCCGCCACTCATCACTTTCCTCGCCGGTCAGCGTCAAATCGTGTTTATCCAGCACTAACTCTTCACGGCTATATCCAGACAGTTCAAAGTCCGGCAACATTTTAATACAGTCTACCGGGCATACCTCAGTACAGTTTCCGCAAAAAATGCACCGGCCCTTATCAATGGTGAATTGATCAATCACCGGCTTTTTGTCTTCGTCCCGGTGCATCTCAATTTGAATCAAGTCATTACATGGGCAAACCTTGGCGCAGGCCTTACAGCCAATACACAGGTCGGTGCCGTCAGATTTGGTGAGAAGCGCCAAGCGACCATGAAAGCGGGTGCTTAAATCCGGCATCACCTCAGGATATTCCAAGGTCACCGGCTTACGACCAAAGTGTTTCATGACTGTGGCCATCCCTTTACCGATATTGGCCATGCCTTCAAACACTTGGCTGTTTTTGTTTTGATCTTGGCTCATAAGGTGTCCGTCTTTCCTTAGTTTTTTCGATTAAGTTCTCTCGATAATGTTTCTTGGCTCGTTTTCAACATTTTTGAAGCCGTTTTTTAAGTTAAAGCAGGCTTAAACCGTTCCTCCAGTTTCGCCGTAAAGTGACGACTCATCATCACACAGAAACCACCCACGCCTAACACCAGCACAGCTGCCCAGGCCAAACCAAAGGTCAGGTCGCTGGTCACGTGCCAGTACTTTTGAATGGCGATCATAAAGATGTTGATAAGGGATAAGGGAATCAAAAACTTCCAGCTAAAACCCATCAGCTCATCCGGCTTTAAGCGAGGCAACGATCCCCGAATCCACATGGCGACAAAGATGAAGATGTAGGTTTTCAGCATCATCCAGCTAATCATCTCCAACTGCCGCACCAATCCGGCAAACCCGTCAATACCGATCAAAGATTGCAAAATCACATCAATCTTCAGAGTCTCACTCAGCAGTCCACCCAAGGGGGAATAGTAGCCTCCAAAAAAGAAGCATACGGTAAGCGCGCCCATTGCAAACAGGGCGGCATATTCCGCCAAAAAGAACGTGGCGAACTTCATGCCGGTATATTCTGTGTTGTAGCCACTCACCAATTCACTCTCTGCTTCCGGTAAGTCAAAGGGTATCCGGTTGACTTCGGCAATAGAGGAGATGAAAAAGATAATAAAGGAGAGGGGGAACAACCAAATGGAGAACCACGAGATAAACCCAAACGGGAATCCAAAAGCGCCGTTGTTTTGCATCTCAATAATGTCACGTATGTTCATGGTCCCGGCATACAACACAACGGCCAACACCGCCAACACTAAGGGAATTTCATAACTAATGGCCTGGGCCGCACTCCGCATCCCGCCCAGTAACGAGTACTTGTTGTTACTGGCCCACCCGGAGATCACAATTCCAATCACCGAAATCGAGGAGAGGGCAAAAAACAGCAGTGCGCCGGTAGGCAAGGCAATGGCCAACAACTCACTGGTAAAAGGAATTAAGGCATACACCACAAAACAGGGTAAAAAGAACAACGCCGGCCCCAGGGTAAACAACAGCTTATCCTGATCCCGGGTCATGATGTCTTCCTTGAATAACAGTTTCACCCCATCTGCCAAAGTTTGCAGCAACCCAAAAGGCCCCACACGGTTCGGACCAATACGCTGGGTTAACCAGGCCAAAACCTTCCGTTCCATCAGCACCATAAACACAACGGCCGCCTGGCCAACAATGGCAATGGCCGTAAATAAAATCACCGCCCACTGAAACAGCAGAAAGTCATCCGGTAAAGAGACTCCGATAAACCCAAACAGTTGAGCCAGCCAGTCGGGATAAGACTGCACTTGAGAAACCGCCATTGTTTTTAGCACGCTTACGAGTTCCACCATCTTAGCGATCCACCTCCGGCATAATCACATCCAGGCTACCAAAAATAGCCATTAAATCAGGATACAGCTGACCAATCATCAACTCAGGCAACGCCGCCAAGTTCGAGAAGGAGGCGCCACGCCACTTTACTCGAGCCGCCTTGGGAGTGCCGTCACTAATCATGTAGCAACCCAATAATCCTCTGGGCGATTCCACCGTGGTATAGGCCTCGCCTGCCGGCGGCTTGTAGGTCATCAGATTAATTTTTTGGCCTTTAAACTCAAAATCCGGGTTAATGGGCGGCACCGGTTCAGGCTTTTCGCCCGTTTCTTTCGCCTTGGCCTTGGCAGCCTCTTCTTTAGCCGCAACCGCCTGACGTAGTTTTTCTACTTCAGCCGCATCCCCACCCGGAATCTTATCGATAGCCTGACGAATGATCCGCAGGGACTCGCGCATCTCTTTCATCCGAACAATATAGCGGTCATACACATCACCCCGCTCACCCACAGGCACATCAAATTCAATTTCATCGTAGCAGCAATACGGATTGGTCTTCCGCAAGTCCATCGGCACCCCGGCAGCCCGAATGTTCGGACCCGTTACGCCATATTTCATACACAGCTCGCGATCAATCAACCCTAAACCAATCGTCCGATCCATCACGATGGGGTTCTTGTTCACAATGGCTTCGTACTCATCCAACCGATCCGGAAACCAGTCACAGAAATAGCGGACCTTATCCAACCACCCCGGCGTAATATCGTTATTCAGACCACCAAAGCGGTAGTAGTTATACATCATCCGGGCGCCGGTAATATCCTCAAAAATTTTGAAGATTTCTTCGCGATCCCGAAAGGCGTAAAAGAAGGGACTGGTGGCCCCCAAGTCCAACAAGAACGTTCCAAACCACAGCAGGTGAGACGTAATCCGATTCAACTCCATGGTGATCATCCGAATGTATTCCACCCGTTTCGGCACTTTTAGCCCAGCAATTTTTTCCACCGCCGTGACATACGCGTAATGATCGTAAAACGAAGAAAGATATTCCACCCGGTCAATGGTGGGTTGGTATTGAAAGTAAGATACCCCTTCCGCCATTTTTTCTTTACTGCGATGCAAATAGCCAATAACGGCTTCCATCTCTTTCACCACCTCACCGTTTAAGGTGGTAATGAGCCGGAGTACCCCATGAGTACTGGGATGCTGAGGACCAATATTAACAACTAAATCTTCAGTGTCTGTATCTTGCTCTACAGAAACACCAGGGATTTGTATTTGGGGAGTAGTCACATCAGTTGCAGTCATTATCGCTCATTCCATACCAGTCGGGGATCATCTTGTTTATAGTCTTTACGCAGCGGATAGCCAATCCAGTCCACCGGCATCAAAAGGCGGCGCAGATCCGGGTGCCCGTCATAAATAATGCCAAACAAATCAAACGCTTCGCGCTCGTGCCAATCTGCCGCCGGCCATACCGGCATTAAACTGGGCACATGGTCATTATCCGCCTTGACCTTGATGCAAATGCTTTTATGAGTGTCCACAGAATACACATGGTAAACCGACTCGCGGTACTCTTTATGATCCACCCCGGACACCGACATTAAAAAGTCCATCTTGGTAATCTGGCTGTCGCGCAAAAACTTGGCAACATCCAACACCTTATCCGGCGCCACGCCAATCATTTCAACACCCACTGCATCCGGACCTAAGGGGTCAACCGTCAATCCATTTTCAGCCAAAAGCTTCCCAAACTCACCGGGCTCGGGTCCTTTTTCTTCTGGTGTTTCTTGCGGGGGGTTAGGCGCCGGTTCTTTGTTTTCTGGCGCGTTCTCGTTCGTCGGCTCGCTCATGTCGGAATTTACAGTTTCCTCGTACCAATTCTAACTCGCCGTTTTTCTGCATTTCGGTCACATTGTACCCTTCGGCTTGCACGCCCCAGCGCACAAACTCTTCGTCCGTAGTGCCCAACGGCAATAACACCTCACCAGGGCCCAGCCGAACTTTAGGCTTGTGCAGCTCAGCCCGCTGACGGCGATCTTTGATAGATTCTTTACGCATTTTCTTCTGCAACAGCATCAAGGCATCCAGCAAAGCCTCAGGCCTCGGAGGGCATCCCGGCACATACACATCAACCGGAATTAACCGATCGACGCCACGCACTACGGAGTAAGTCCGATCTTCGTACATCCCACCCGTCACCGTGCAGGCGCCCATGGCAATCACGTATTTGGGTTCCGGCATTTGTTCATACAACCGCACCAAGGCCGGCGCCATTTTATGGGTAATGGTGCCGGCAGTAATCACCAAGTCACTTTGACGAGGTGTTGCCCGAAACACTTCAGACCCAAACCGGGAAATATCAAAATTGGACGCCGAAGTAGACATCATCTCAATACCGCAACATGAGGTCGCAAAGGTCATAGGCCAAATAGAATTAGACCGGGCCCAGTTATATAAAAGATCCACCGAAGAGCATATGATGCCATTACTCTCCAGCAAGTTTTGCAGGGTGGTAAAAATCTTATTCTCTTGAGTTTGGTCCGCTTCTGCCACGTTCGACATATCTATCAGCCTCGTTTTTGGTCCGCTTTTTGATCTAATAACAAGCGCTTTATCGCTGCTTCCTTACTGCCACTTAAGCGCATCCCGCCTAAAAGCGTAAATCAATCCTACCAATAAAATCCCGATGAAAATGGTCATTTCAACCAGCAACATTCCCATAAACGCCATGCTATCCAACTCTAAGTTTCCATAGGTAATGGCCCAGGGAAACAGAAACACTGTTTCAATATCAAACACAATAAACAGCAGGGCGTACATATAAAATTTCACATCAAACTGAATCCGGGCGTCGCCAAACGGCTCCATCCCCGATTCGTAGGTGGTGTATTTGCCTTTACCTGGCGCCTTAAATTGCACAATTTGCGCAATGGTCATCAGCAAAAACGGCATCACGCCGGCAAACGCCAGCAACAAAATTAACAGCGGGAACCCGGTTAAATACATGTGCGACATAGGGTTCAGTTAACCTCTTCTCAAATAGCCCTTTATAGAACACCAAGTGCTTAACACATATCAGAATAACAATAGTGTATGTCAGGATGCCCAGAAAGCCAACCGGTCTTTTTAACTTTTTATACCAGCGGTGAATTCAAAAAACCGGCTAACCAAGCAGCTACGTATTTTTTACCTATACTCATTAAAAAATAAAGGACGCTGCGGGTCAATTCCCAACTTGCCGCCTCTCATCAACTCCCTATCATTCCGGTATGATATTGGATACTGCTGAAAAAATTGTTATGTATAAGGTTTTCCACATTGAACCCTGCTCGTAATTCAAAAAGTTCAAAACGCCGATCTGCCACTGTCTCAACTGTCTCACTCTCCGTTTTAATCTTGGTTTCATTATCCTTCCCGGTATTCGCGCAACCTGCGCCAAGTCCTGAAAACCCGGTTCTCATAAAAGCCGGGCTTCTCTATAAAGCCGGTAACGCCACCAGCGCAAAAGCTGTTTATGATGCCTACCTGCAGAAAAATCCCTCCTCTGCCCAAGCCCGCATTGGCCTGGCCACCATTGCCCGGCGTAATTACGATTTTGACACCGCCCGGACGCACCTGGAAACCGCCTTATCCCAGCACCCGGAAGACCCGGCAGTCGCCGCAGAAATTGGACACCTCTATCACCTGTGGTCCACCGATCCCTTTGCCAAAAACCCCGCCAGCAAGGCCCGGGCTGAAGAACATTTAAAACAGGCCGCAGCGTTAAACCCCAACCACCCGGTAGTCCTCACGTATTTGGGCGAATGGGCCATTGAACAAGATGACCGGTTAGCCGCCGACGCAAATTTTACCCAAGCCCTCAAACTACGTCCCAAATTCATTCCGGCCCTACACGGATTTACCCGACTCTCCCTAAAAATTGGCAACACAACTCAAGCCCGAAATTTAATTTTACAGGCCATGGAGCTGGACCCCAACAACGGCGAAACCTACTATCTCATGGCCCAACTGATGAAAGCAGCCGACCATCCGGAAAAATCTACCGAATACGCCCTCAAGTCTGAGCAGTTGGACTTTGGCAAACACCCTGCCCGGGATTTATTTTTGGCCAAGGAGTTTGATCGCCTGGGCGACGTAAAACAAGCCACATCCTATTATGAACGGGTCAGGGCATACGATTCGACCTACGTGCCTGCTGTGGCCAAGTTGTCCAAACTATACCGGCAGAGCGGCCAGGCAGAAAAAAGTATGGCCTTTACCAAAAAGCTGATTGAACTAGATCCCCAACACCTGCCCCGGCTCATCCAAGGCGCCAAACAATCCTTGCAGGCAGAGCAGACCAGCCAGAGCATTAGCCAGTGGCGCTATATTTTGGAACTCGATCCCACCAACACCGACGGCCTTCATGCCATTGCCACGGCGCACTTTTTAGACCAGTTCTATATGCGCACCAAGCCGGAGCAACTGCAAAAAGATATGGCCTTGTTTGATCAACTCACCCAAGGCAAAGAACAAACACCCTTGCTAATCATGGACCGCCTGAAGCTAAGCATTGCGGCAGAACGCACCTTCACCCCGGCCATCCGCTCCCGACTGGAAATGCTGGCGCAATCCCAAGACGATCTGGCTGCAGGCGAAGCCCTATTTTTACTAGGCGACTATGCCAAAGCCCTAGAACGGCTGGACTACGTAGAGGCAGCAGACAGTCAAGGTTACCTGCAAGCCGCCAACCGCCTGGCCATGGATCAAGAACTCATTGCCTCAGCCGCCCTTTATCAAAGAGGCTACCGGCTAGAGCCATTACCAGGCCATCAACTCGGTCTCCAACGCATCCAGGCCAAGCAACGGTTGGCCGAAAAGCGGGTCACCGAAGGCAACGCGCTGCTAGACAACAAAGACCTCAAGAAAAAACAACGCCGCCCCATGGCCATTCAGAAATACCAGGAAGCCACCAGAATCTATCACCAGTGGGAAATCCCCTACATGCGGATGGGCGACACATACGAGCGGATGAAGAATAAACCCCAGGCCTACCTGGCCTTTGAAAAAGCCGTGAAGATCAACCCTGGGCTGCTACAGTCTAAAGGGTTTGCCAAGAAATATGGCAAGCTGAAAAAAGCCTATGACAAGAGCCAAAAGTCTAAGTCAAAATAAAACCCATAGACCCTAGTGCCCCTGATTATGCTGGGTATGCTTATCATCAATGGCCTGCACATGCTTTTTATCCCCAGCAATATGGTCCGTCTCATCAGACTCTGCAGAATGCACTTCTTTCGCTTCCGGCGTATTCTCCACCGTCGCCACATCCAGCGCCTCCGGTTCCACAACCTCGGTGGTCACATCCAACGGTTTAATCAACGCCGCTTCATCGCGCTTTTGAAAAATCACTCGCACCTGCCCACTCTGCTGGGTCTCTTTGGAAAAAATCAAATTCGGATCCTGCTCCACCGGCTTCGGCTTATCCACCACCGTCCGCTCCCGCTGGTACTGGTATTTGGGATTGGCTTTTTGCCCGGCCACCCGGCTATAAATCACAATATCAATCCGCCGGTTCTTCGCCCGGCCTTCGGCGGTTTTGTTAGACGCCACCGGCCGACTGGCGGCATATCCGGCGGCTGCCATGTACTTGGGATCAAACTTATACTTCCCCGTCAACAACCGTACCACCTGACTGGCGCGGGCTGTCGATAATTCCCAATTGGACGGAAACTTGGCGCTGGCAATCGGCTGACTGTCCGTATGTCCTTCTACCTGGATGAGGTTCCGGCCTGAATACTTTTGGATCCGTTTCACAATGGTATCCAACTGCGCCAATGACTCTTTTCGCAACGTCGCCGTCCCCGGCTGAAACAACAACCGGCTGTCAAAGCTCACCTTCAGGCCTCGTTCCTGCACCGAAAGCTCCACCCCGGATCCCCCCGGCTTATCCTCACCCGGCGGGTAGGTTTTCTTCCCGTTTTTCCCCGCCTTCGCCTGCTCTTCCAACGCCTCTTTTAACTGCTCTTTCAGTTCCTCGTTCAGCTGTTCCACGGCATCTTTCAGCTGCTCCAGCGTCTCCGCCGCATCATCCCGCTCCCCTTCCTGGTAGGTTTTAGATTCATACTTTTCCAGCAACCCTCTCCCCCGGCCTTGCTCGGTACTCAGTGGGTTGGGGTTTTCAGACGGCGCAGATTTCCCGGACATAATGGACTCAATGCCGCTCATAATACTTTGCTTATGAAACCCATCCCGAATGGCCTTGGCCACCTCTTCGTGCTTGGCCGCCTCACTACTGGCAATGGCGAACAAGGCGGTAAAGGTGGCGAACAACAGGGTAATAAAGTCAGCATAAGACACCAGCCACCGTTCCAGGTTCTCGTGTTCGGGATGTTTATGCTTTCTACCCATTAAACAGTCTCACTCATTTCATCGTTGGGCTTGGACAAAAACGACGATTATTCCACCCCGACAAGCTAGGACCCTTCATCCAAATTGACATTGGCGCCTGCCGATCCTAAAAACACCTTCAGCTTCTCGCCGATAAAACTTGGGCTTTCTCCGGCCTGAATAGACAAAATTCCTTCAATCATCATCTCGCGTTGCTGCACCATCTGCTTGCCGTAAAACTTAATCTTGCTGCCAATGGGAATCGCCAACAGGTTCGCGGCGCCAACCCCATAAACCGTGGCAACGAAGGCAACGGCAATACCGCCCCCCAGCTTAGACGGATCGTTCAGGTTCTCCATAACGTGAATCAACCCCAATACCGCCCCAATAATCCCAACCGTCGGCGCAAAACCGCCAAAAGATTCCCACAGCTTCCCAGACTGAGTCTGCTCCTCTTCAAAAATACCCAGTTCTGTTTCCAACAGCTCTCGCAACAAATGCGGATCCGTCCCGTCGGTCATCAGCTCCAGCCCTTTTTTCATAAACGGGCTCTTCACATCCTGAATATCATTTTGAAGCGCTAAGATCCCTTCTTTACGGGCTTTTAAGGCAAACGCCACCAACTGATCCAACACCTCTCGCGAGTTCTCCATATCCGGCAAAAACACGCCTTTTAAGGCCAGGGTCCCCCGGATACAATCGTTGGGCGGAAACGCCAACAAACAGGCGCCAGTGGTGCCCCCCACAACAATAATAAACGCCGTGGGCTGGGTAATGGCGGATAGCGCCAAGCCTTCCAATAAGGCTCCCCCAATAACGGCCAGCAGGCCTAACGTCAAACCAATGACTGATGCTAAATCCACGGCTTAAAACTTCCCAACGCAAATTAATGTTTTATGACACATTACCAGTTTATAAAGTTTTTCCCCGGTTCACATCCACTAATAAGCTAGATGTTTGAGCAAAGATCTTAAAAATCCCTTATGTGAATGACCCGTGCACCAGTCGCAATATCCGCAGTCCGGTAAGTTCATTTCTTCCACCCCCTGCCAATGCGCCACCAACGATCGGTACCGGCAATCGTTAGACAGTACCCACGATCTCACCTTCTTCAACGCAGACACCTGAGCCTTCTTGAACCGTTCATAGGCCCCGCGCTCCTGATCCCCCGCATCATGGCTTTTAGACACAAACCGCCGCAGCGCCCACTGATAATCTTCCTTGGTATACAGCACCGTCCCCTCTAATTCCCCGTCTCTCGGTTCACTAATGCGGAACAGTTGCCCGTACAGCTCATCTAAACTCCGGGGCAAATGCCAATAGAAAAAGCGAAGGGTCGTCCCATCCGGCGGCTTCAATAGCCGGGTACTGTAATGGCTACTCACCACCACCATGTTGTCCTGGTGCCGAAAGGCCCGCTCAATGCTCAGGCGATCCTCTCGACTTAACCCAGCGTGGTGGGCGTACACCGGCTCAAACCCAAATCGAGAAAGCCCCCAGGCCAAGCGCTCACAGGACGCCTGATCACTGGTCAAAATCAACACGGATCCCGGCTGATGAACTTTTCCCGTCATCCCCTTTTCAGGCGTCCCGGCTAACGTTCGAGCCAGATAGCGAAACTTCTGGTTCTCGGTGATCAAAGGCTTCACCCTAAAGTTCACCGCCTCCAGTTGCGGATCCATCTGCAGGGTTTCATAGCTGGACATCTTCAACCGCTTGGTCAGCTCCCACATCCGCGCCGGCGGCAAGGGATGCGTCAAAATCACCATCGGCGGCTTTTTCGCCAATTGCTCCAGCCCCGTCCACAACTTGTGGTAGCGAAACGACCCGGCAAAGCCTTCCAGCAAAAACTGGGCATCCTCAATGGCCACAAAGCTCACGGCGGCGTGAATCAGCATCTGCAAAAAATTTAGCGAGGAGAACCGTTCGGGATAGGTAAACAGCAGATGCACCCGATGATGATTAATGTGCTCTAAAATCTCCCGTTCTTCGTGAGGCATCTGGGTGCCGTCCAACACCGCCATCTCAGGGAACTGAACCCCGGCCCCTTGTAATTGGCTGACATTACGGTATATAGCATACCGATCCGGACACACAATCACCGCCATCCCATCCGTCACCACCGCCGGAAACGAATACAACGAAGACACCGGGTAACTCAGCGGAAAGCTGCCCAATATATTTTGCTTATGAAACACAGACTCCAGAAACTTTTTCTGAAAAGAATCCTGCGCTGGCGCCTGCTGAAAAAAGTTAATCCCAGTCTCTTTAGCCATCATAACTACTTATTATAGTAGGACTTACGCAGAATGCACTCTAACTCTGATCTGCTTGGATGTTTCTCTCAATAGGCTGTGCGTTTGATACAATAGCCTACCGTAGAGCAACTCTCTGCCAAATACCTCATTCCCTTTAGCCACGGGCAACGTCTCAGTATTTGTTCATTTTATGAACAAATACACCTGTAAAAAGCCGAGCGAGCAGCTTAGCTGCGAGCGAGGCAAAAAAAATCACGGGAGGGGGTTTGGGGGAGGGAACGGCCCCCAACCAACCAGCTATAGGAATCACCAGAAAGCCTTATAATCCCATGCCCCTCCAAAAAACTCTTAGAGTCCCCGGCGATAAATCCATCAGCCACCGAACCCTCATGCTCGGCAGCCTCAGCCCGGATAAAACCGAGTTCAAAGGCCTCCTCAACAGCGAGGACGTGGCCTCCACCCAAGCCTGCTTACAAGCCTTAGGCGCCACCTGCGAAATTACCCACCGCCATGAACACGGCTTGGACGGCTGGATCCAGGGCCCTAAAAATTTTCCAACTACCGAAACCGCCTTAAATGTCGGCAACTCCGGCACCACCATTCGGCTGTTAACCGGGCTCATTGCCGGCAAAAATAGCCCAGCCATTCTCAGCGGCGATGAAAGCCTGAACAAACGACCCATGGGCCGAGTGATTACACCCCTTAAACTGATGAACGCACACATTACCGGAGCAGACAGCGATAAACTCCCCCCAGTCCGCATTCACCAAAGCTCTTCCCCGTTAACCGGCATTCATTATGAAATGCCCATCGCCTCAGCCCAAGTCAAATCCTGCCTTCTACTGGCAGGGCTCTTTGCCCAGGGCGACACCAAAATCACGGAGCCCTTGCCATCACGGGATCACACCGAGCGAATGTTTACTCACCTCGGCATTCCCGTTCAACGCACCGGCAACAACATTCAGCTTACCGGCGCCGAAAATACAGAGTTCACCCTGCCCGCCTCAACGTGGCATGTACCCGGGGACTTCTCTTCTGCCGCCTTTTGGATAGCCCTTGCTTTGTTGACGCCGGATTGCACCCTCACCATTGAAAACGTCGGTATCAACCCGTTACGCACCGGTTTGATGAACGCCCTGCAACGCGTCGGCGCAAACATTCAGCTCAGTAACCCTCGCACCGCCTGCGGTGAACCCGTGGGAGATCTGATAGTCTCCACCTCAACCCTCAAAGGCAATCTCCTCATCACACCGCAAGAAGTCCCCACCCTCATCGATGAAATCCCAATTCTGGCCTTTATCTGCCTGTTTTTAGACGGCGCCTTAACCGTTACCGGTGCAGAGGAACTCCAGAAAAAAGAATCCAACCGCATTCTGGATGTAGCAGGCGAACTGCAAAAACTGGGCGTCACCATCGACACCAAACCCGACGGTTTTGTGATGAGCGGCAACCCCAATTTCTACCCGGCAACACCCACCAGCGCTTTAGAAACCCATCACGATCACCGCACCGCTCTCTCGCTGTTGGTGCTGGATTTCGTCCTTTCCCAGCGAAAGCCGGCTCACACTACGCTCCCCATCAACGGCAAACACTGGGCGGCAGTCTCCTACCCCCACTTCGAACAACAACTGGCCAACCTACCCATCACCCAATCCGGTATCGTATAACCTCCCGTAGAGGCAGGTTCAAACCCGCCCATAGGAATCACAAGGATTCACCCATATGCCTCCCACCTATAACCAGGTCGATACCGTTCACTACCAAAACCCCTTTCGATGCCTGGCCTACTATATCTGCGCCTTTGGCTGCCACGTCTACCTCAGAATTTTTTACAACATCAAAACCCTGGGCAGAGAGAATATCCCCAAAAAGCTGGACGATTCCATTGTAGTAACCTCCAACCATATTTGTAACTGGGACCCTTTTGCCATTGGTGGCGCCATTTTCCCTCATAAAATAGCATTTATGGCAAAAAGAGAGTTATACGAAAGCAAGAAAAAGGCTTTTTGGCTTTGGTGGGTTGGCGCCTTTGCCATTAACCGGCAAAAGGTGGAAAAAGCCTCCATCCGCTCCGCCAAAGAGGTCCTAAAAACCGGCCATTGGCATCTGGGCATCTTTCCCGAAGGCACCCGCAAACAGTCTGCCATCATCACGGGTAGCGACTCACAGCCACCTCCCGAAGAGGAGGAATCCGATGATATTAAAAAAGGAGCGGCTTTCTTCGCCAGAACAAGCAATGCCGGCATTTTACCCATCGGCGTTGCCCTTGGCATCAAAGCCGACGGCAAAAAACATTACATCATCAGCATCGGCCCCCTCATCCCGGCTCAGAAAGGCGCCGATATCGACACCATCAGCCAACAAATCCATGCAGCAATGACAGCCGAAAAACAGCGTGCCCAGGCAGAAGTAGACCGATTGTTAAAAAAATAAACATATTCTCTGAAAATACTGTCAACAAATTGTTGTCACCGGTTTTTAACCCAGTGTTGTTCCAGAGTATGATAGCTTTGGATCCTTTCATCAATTCCGAGGAAAAACCGGGGAAGCCCTACAATGGCTTTTTATCAGCCAAATTTCTATCCGCCTGCTGCCCTACCCAGCCCAGCAGTCCCATATCCCCTCCAGACCCCTGGGGCTTATTTCCCGATGCCACCAAAGGCCATATCTTCTTTCAACGGCAGTCATCTGTTTGATCAACTCCAACTTTCCGCCAGACATTCACCATTGCCTCAACCTTCCTGGCAGTCCTTGGCTAGCTTGGCTCCACGACCTATCAAAGCTGCCGGTCTCTTCTCTCAACTAAAGCCTACGGTGGCAGAAACCGGAGAATCCCTCACAAACCGTATCGCCATGTATAAAGAGGTGGAAAAAAGACTGGACAGAACCACCCAAACTCAGCTCAAACAAATCCTGGATAACGGTATCCTTACCCAGTACGCCCACGAGGACAATCATTCCACCCTCTACCATCTCTACCGTATAGCGGTAACCCAACGGGCATCGGGACTGGACAGCCCAAAAATCCTTCAGGAATCCATCTCACTACTGGCCGACCCCTTCAGTATTACCCAAAAATATGACGCCCTCACGCCAGACAATGCCCGGCGGATGTTAGAAGCTCGAAACAACAGCACCCAGTATATTAACCATGGCAACGCTCAGGCGCCTAAAACACCCTTGAGCCTGGCGGATATCATGATCCGAAACAGTTCAAACTGCGTCCCCTCCAGTCTCTTGTATAAAATGGCCTCTCAACAGCCGGCCGAGCTGACGCGTCAGCTAGAAGGTCTCACCAGCCCGACACGGGGGTTTGATCGAACCGTCGCCCTATCCACCATCTTACCGGACACTCCAGAGATGGCCACCCAACTGTTGGATAGCTTCCAAGTCCCTTATCGCCGCTCTGCCGATCCAAGTAAAGTCATCGTCCGGGTAGAAACCCCACTGGCCGGGCATATCCGGGCCATCAACGATGCCGCCGCTCCTGATGGTCGGCGGGGCATTACCGCCGCTTACCAGGCAGCCGGCATGACGTTGGTCACAAAAGGAAATTACGATCCCGCCAAAGACGGCTGGGCCAATGAGGATCCGGTGGTTGTCGGCTTGACTGCTGACGAAAAAGACGCCCTGGAAACCATCATGACCGGCAAACCCGTCGCTTCTGTGACCTACCAGGTGGTAGCCCCCAAACAAAATGCTGGCGCGGCAGAAGAAAACCTAGGGTTTCTCTACGGCTACAGCCGAACCTTCGACAAAATGATCCAGGACATTACCACGGCTGTAAACAGCCTAAAACACCCGGTCATCGTCGGTTACACCACCACCGATGCCGGCGGCGCGATTGTAGGCGCCCACGAAATCACCATCACCGGCGTCACCCAGGACGCCAACGGCGAAGTGGTGTTTGAGGTGGCAGACAGTGATGACGGCAAATCCGGCATGGTTCACCGCTACGCCCGAGAGATCATCCCACGGATCCACCACGTAGGCTTCCCGCAACAGCTGGCCGACAATATATTTAAAGAGATGGAAGCCACCCCCGGCTATTTCGTCCCAGACGGACAAGACAAAGCATCCTTCAACACCATTTCCCTCTTACGTGCGCCCTTCCCTGCCGACGGATTCCTCCCTACGCCAAACCCTCAAGCCAATACGCCACAGGTCGCTCAGCTTCCAACTCAACCGTTCCAACCGAGCCAACTTGCACCTGTCATTCCACCTCAGCCTCCGCCAAAGGCTTTTCAAACACCGGCGCCTCCATTTCAAAACCCTTACCCACAGGCCTCAGGGTTCCAACCCATCAATAAACCAGCATACCAAAAAGTCTAGGGCTAAAAATAGCCTGATTCAAAATAAAAGCAGCTTATAACATTCTGACGGAGAGGCTTTCAGCACTCTGGGATTAATATCCAAACCCGCCACTCCCTGGCGAGGCCTGACCGGGCCGGTTGATAAAACTGTTCTGGTCATAGAGGACTTCCCGGTCCATCTCCCCATGATCCACGAGGTCCTTCTTCCGTTCATCCGTAATATCAGCCACGTTAGACAGGTTTTGGAGCAGATTCGTCGGCACACCGGGCATCGAAGGCAATATCAACGCTCCACTACCATCAGCAGGTTCGGCTATGACCAAGCGATTACTCAACGCGACCCTGCCCGTCGAATCCATTTTCTGCAACACCAAAAATCCCGTGGGCTCTTCCATGGTGCCTTCCCACATGAGACCGTCTACATACAATTCCCGGCCCACCAGATAGTCCTCATTAGGCACTGGTAACACCAATTGCAACACGCCTGTATCAGGAATGGGGCCGCTTACTTTTTCATTATCCGTTCCCACTCCCATATCCTGCCCGTTCGGGCCGGTCAATCCACGGGATTGGGGCGAGATAAACAGCGTCACGTTAGCTCCGGGTTTTCCCTTGATGACAAACCGGTTATCTTGGCCAATGTACAGCCGCCCCGGCAAATACAGTTGATATTTCTTCTTAATCAGTCCACTCAAGCGACTCTTACGCACCGGCCGAGCTGGACGAGACTCCTGAAAGGCCTCCCGACTATCCTGCAAATACCCTCGTTGCTCTGCTGCGTCAACAGATACAACCCCCACACCTTGAAACAGAATGGCTATTGCAAATGCCACAGACAGCCAACGGCAAACATTCATCATATTTCTGTAAACCTCCAAGCAGAGACCTAAATGCCAGTCGAAGCCAAAATCACTGCTTATCATACCTCATCACACCGCTCAGGGTCCAGCATAACACCTCAAGCGCCTCTCAGAGAAATCCAGAGTCTATTATAGCAAGGTCACCTCACAAGCCCTCACTTGGACCCCGTTTCCAACTATGGTTTAATAGGGACAATATTTGCAATTATTCAACTAAAGGTCCCGTGTCCATGGAAATCCTTACAATTGTCCTTCAAGTTATCCAAGGCCTTTCCGCTGTGGCCCTCATCGTCATGGTGATGCTCCATTCGCCCAAAGGCGATGGCATTGGGGCAATCGGCGGCACCGCCCAGCTCTTTTCCAGCCAAAAAGGCGCAGAAGCCGCCCTCAACAAAACCACCGCCTACATTGCCGGCACATTTTACGTGGTGTCCTTTGTGTTGGGCTACTATCTAACCTAGTTTTTCAGCTTATTCGATCCAAAATACTTTTTATTGGGTCAGGAAGTGTATGTCGAAACTCAGGCTCACTGACCGTTTGTTTAGTCAATACAGCACTATGCCCTCCATTTAACATACCAGCCAATGCATCCGCTGCTTCCTGGAATGGGGCAGAAGCAGCTTTATCAGATAGCGAGTGCCCTCTTGTGAATTCTCTTTTATAAGGGGGCTTAAACAATTGTTCTCCGCTCAGTGACCCATCACCCTCTAGCCGTATGATACTCTGATCGACATTGAGCGCTGCCCAGTCGTCTAAAGTTATCAAAGGTCGTAATGCATTAAACTGCAATGGAGCCCTTGCTGCTCCTGGGGTAGTATGACCAATGGAATCAACCAGCGTATGAACATTCACCTCACTAGCATCTCTTGAAGAAGCCTGATCAAAAAATAGCGCTACCTCTCGAGCAGAGGTAGTATCCTCTTGAAAACCGATTAACCCGACGGCGTTAGGTTCTTCTTGCAATCCTCTGACAATGCCAGCCTCAAGATCTCTAACAGTACCACTCGCAAGTCTATCCAAGCCAAGTACACGTGCCACATTAGCAACCATATGCAGCCCCCTCACTCTAATGCGTTTGCATCTATGCCGTATATGTATAAAACCCACAAACACCATGCTTGTGCGCTTTATAAGATAATCACGTTACAATTCACGCTGAGCCTCATTAGCAACAGGATCCCCATAAACCACCCGTTCCTCAAACCAGTCCGATTCATACAAATTCACCACCGATACCGTCCGAATCGTCGTCACGCCAATCAACTCATCCCACCGGGCCAATGGCGCCATAAACCGCATCCCAATTTTCTCCAGCCAGGTAATTTCAAACGTATTCGCCGTCATGCCCTCCGTCAGCCGGGTCAAAACCACTGCCGGGTCACTCTCATCTAACTGAGCTGCCTTTAAGGTCATGGCAATCCATTTCACACAGTTCAGGCTTTTATCTGTCAACGGGTCCGAAATAATGTTGTACCGGGTAGTAAACAACATCTGCTTAAACCCGTGAGCAACAAACCCCTCCACTAACTTCACCTGAACCGATTTTGGAGGAATCAACACCATGGCCTGCTTTTCTGCAGTACGCTGCGCGTAGAAAAAATCCTCGATGGAAGTTCGCCACAGCTCACTGCGTAAATCCCACCGGTTCTCGTCTGAAAACAGATTCATCACCCACCAGGTATCCTTATTTGCTTTTGCATCATGAGACCGGATCAAAATCCCTGCATGGCCCATCCCCGTCCAATCAAACTTTCGCGTATACGCCCCGCCCATCCGGGTAATCACCGCCGCCTCCGCTTGATGATCCATCATCACCTCTTTCACCCAACCCGTCAAATCATCGGCCCGCACGATTTTCACCGCATCTGTTTTTGTCACCCGCCGCAATGGGAAAAACGACCCCTCTTGCCCTCCTGCACCGGCAGAAACCGAAGCAAAACTACCCAACCCCATACAAAGCAGGAAGCAAACCAATAAAACCCTAATCTTGGTGAACAATCGGCACATTAAAACCCAAAACATCCGCTCAATTCCTATCTGGTTCTTAAAGTAAAGGTAAAAATTGAAAGTTGAAGCATTCGCCTACTCCATTGTTGACAATCACCGCCACACCATTACCTTACCAAATACAGAATCCAGAAATACCTTTCAGCAGCACCTATATAAAATGAGCCGTTGCCTATTGAAAAAACACCAAATGTAACGCCCTATGGGCGGGACATAGGGCACAACATCAACCGCCAAAACAACCACACCAAAAGCATTTCCAACCCATGTCCCAAAAATCCGATTTTTTTGAATGAGACATTTTGGGACACCATCGTTACAAAAAGCGCTGGCCAGCAAACAAGCTTACTTTCCCAAAACCTAGTAACTCAAAGTAACAGGTGGCGTCATCGGAAAATAAGGCGGCGCAGAGTTTTTACCCACATTGTCTAACATGGTCTGCACCCAACGGCGCAACAAAACCGGGTTTTGAGTAAGAGTCGGCAACTGCTCCCGGAATCGGTCCAGCTGGTCGTTCAAAGCATTTTCTTCCGCCATCTGCCGGAAGTTCGGATCCAGATTCAGCCAGTTTGCCCGCTGGAACTGAAGCTCCGTAGCTGCATTCAACCGGGTAACCTGAATGGCCCGAAAGGTGTCCACCAAGGTCTTACCCGCTTTGGCAGCGGCAGACACCAAAAAGAACATCCCCAAAAGCCGAAAGTCTTTCAGAGCATAAAGAGCTTCTGCGTTTTGCAGGTTAATGGTTTTGGTCAACACCCGTTCAGCACCCCGGCCAACAGCACCGGCTTTGTCTGCCACAGAATCAGAACCCGGCATCACCGAAGCAACTCGGCTTAACTGTAATCCTAAAAACCCGGTGAGAGCACCGATCACAAAACTGCCGCCATCCAGCACTTTTCGCCACAGGTTCTCATGTGGAGAGGTCGGTAAAGTTAGGTCGATGGAAGCTTTCTGGGCTCCATCCTGCTCTCCAAATCGGCTCAGTCCAAATCGCATATTGCCTATGGGTATTGCACTAGGCAATGGCTGACTTCTGGAAATAGGCTTGTAAGGGTACAGGTTCCATACAGCATTGCTGTCGGTATTTTGTGGAGCGGATTCCAGCACCTTTTCTAAAGAGATACCATAAGGAGCCAATAGCTGGCTAATTTGGTGTTTCGCGTTGTTTTTTAACGCTTCATCCATCCCGGATTTTAGCTGTAGGCTTTGTTGAAACACCGACCGCATCTGATTGAGTAAGTGGACTCGAACTTGGGTTTCAGCCTGCCAGACCAGTGCGTCCTGAACACCTTTCAGTAAGCTGCCTGCAATATACCCAGCACCACTAGCACCAAGGTAGAGCATAAAAGTGGAAAACATCTTGGGTTCTGAGAACACTGTGCCCAGCATGGCTGGAACCTTATCATTCAATGATATCCAGGTTTGTTGTTCCTGACGATCAGTCTTCAAGGTCTCGACGCCTTTAAGGTTTAAAGACTTTTCAGTTTGCCTGGAGGCCTGCCCTAATTTTTGCCGAAACCACCGGCCTACAACTGTTTTATAAAGACCTCGGTGTAGAGCAACAGCAGAAAGTGCTCCAGCGCCAAAAAGTCCGGCAATCTTTAACGGATTCACACCCAGAGCACCGTATCCGCCTGAAGCAATGGGCGAAGTGCCCAGGCTTTTAAGATCCAAGTTTTGGCTAAAGGGAAATGGTCTGTTAGTTTGCTGAGTATAAGAGAATGAGGGTCTTTGAATAGTATTCCTGTTGATTTGCGACCTATACGCAGGAATGTTTGACCTACTGGGTGGGTAGGGATGATTGTTTGCCATAATGCCAGGTTGCCAGGAGGAAGACATCCAATACCTTTCTCGAAAGAGAGACCAACAACAAAAAAGACCCGCCTTCTTCCTGCCGTCAGGAGATGCGAGTCATGCAATCCGGCGAATAGTTCCGCCGGAATAAGTCCGAAAAAGAGATTGTGATACCGGACTCTTGTGCTCGCAAGAGGAAGGACAAAAGGGCTGCCAACACACCGGCATTCTGGCTCAAGTTTCTCTTTAAGTTGAGATACTCTAACAGTTGCGGCACAGCTCCGGATTTTCACCGGATTTCCCGATCTGTGGGCAGAAGCTTATTATGACGGTAACAAACATGCTTGGCAATAAATCAAGAAGAAGTGGTGGCAATACAGTCTTTCAACGCTAATAGCAGACTCTGAATCTGAGACTGAGTGTGAGCAGCAGACAGAGTGATCCGAAGCCGTGCGGTACCCTCCGGTACAGTGGGAGGACGAATAGCCTTGACGAAAAAACCACGAGACAGTAAGTCATCACAAACAACCAGGGTTTTTGCGCTATCACCAATGATAACGGGAAAGATACCGCTGGCAGGAGACTCTGGCAGGTTGGCAGAAGACAAGATGTCGCATAAACCTGTGTGCATTAGGTGGATATTTTGCCAAAGGCGCTCATTCAGTGAACTTTCAGACTGTACTACTTCTAGTGCTTTTTTATTGGCAGCAATGACAGAGGGAGGGAGGGCTGTGGAATAGATGAAACTGCGAGCCTTGTTAATCAACGTGTCTATCAACACTCTGGATCCAGCAGCGTAACCGCCTTGACTACCCAAGGCTTTGCCAAAGCCGCCGGTTTGCAGATGCACGCAGCCTATTAGCCTCAGATGTTCAACAAGGCCGCTATGTTTTTTATCTCCTAAAATTCCATTGGCATGGGCCTCATCCACCATCAGCATTGCACCGTATTTCTCTGATAAATCTACCAGAGCCTCCAGAGGCGCTCTGGTACCGTCCATAGAGAAGACAGAGTCCGTAATAATCCACTTTAAAGCGTTTACAGGTGCTGTCTTTAGTTTGTCTTCCAGGTGGTTCACATCTTTATGGTGATAACGCACAAGTTTGGCCCCAGACAAACGGCACCCGTCCACCAGACTGGCATGGTTTAGCCTGTCAGCAAATATCCAGTCTCCAGGACCCGTTAGGGCTTGGATAATACCCAGGTTGGCTTGGTATCCACTGTTAAAAACCAGAGCCGCCTCAGTTCCTTTCCAATCAGCTATCGATTCTTCTAATTGGATAATCCGTGCATCAGTACCAGACACCAGACGAGAAGCAGAAGCACTTGTACCACTATTCTCAATGGCTTCCAGCGCAGCTTGTTTCATCCGAGGATCAATCGCCAAACCCAGATAATTGTTGCTGCAAAAGTGAATAGCCAACTGGCCATTTATACTAATCAGCGGGAACTCAGCACCAGAAACATTTTGGCACTCACGCAATCGTTGCTGGGCCTGCAACACTGATAACCGCTCACGGTATATATCCGTAAGGCTCGTTTTATGAACGGTTTGTTCCATGGAGGTATTATCCTTGAAAGATAGCCCCCATAGGATTAAAAAACCTTAAACTTGAACAACCTCGGTAACGCCGGGGATATGCTGTTTGAGTTGCTCTTCAATACCCATTTTGAGGGTATAGGTAGAACTGGGGCAGGTTCCGCAAGCACCTTGTAGGCTGAGTTGCACAACACCTTCCGGAGTAACGTCCACCAGTTCCACATCGCCACCATCGGCTTGCAAGTATGGGCGCAAAGTATCCAGAACTTCTTGGACTTTTACTTTATCAATCACACTGGTTGTCATGAGCTTAAAACCTTTCTGTTATTGGGTTGAAAATTATTATACGCCGAAGGAAGACCCACACCCACAGGAACTGGTGGCGTTGGGGTTGATGAACTTGAACCCGCCATCCAACATATCGTTGGAGAAATCCAAGGTCGTATCCTTAAGGTAAGGCACGACCATGGGGTGGACGAAAAACTTAACGCCATGGGCTTCTTGGATAATATCACCTTCAGTAGGAGCTGCTTCTGGTTTCATGTCATATTGCAACCCAGCGCACCCACCACCAATAACACCAAGGCGGACGCCTGCATCGTTTGATTGGGAAAGGATTTCCTGTACTTTTTTGGCAGCTTCTTCTGTTACGGAAACAATATCCTGTGGGGCGGTTTGAGTGGTAGTCTCCGACATAGCAGCAGGCTCCTGAATCTGATTGATGTCAACACAATGGGGTAGGTAAGCAGGAAATTCTGGTAAAAGACTCAATATAAATGGGGTTTGCTCCTGCTTACCGAAGGGACCAAGCCCTTAAAAAATCACACATATGTGTGTACCTTTACTTTAACGTAAAGGTTGGTGTTTTTCAATGGTTTTAAGAGACACGAAGAAACGCAAATCCCTCTGTATGATATGATGCCCCTACGAACCATTAAAAACTAAGGAGTTGGATTTATGGGATTTTTCGCGCTGATTTTTGGTCTGTTAACCATTGCTGGCGGTGTCATGGGGTATATGGAAGCCGGTAGTATGATGTCGTTGATTGCTGGCAGTATCAGCGGCATATTGCTGATTGTGTTTGGGAACGCCTACCGTAAGGGTGAGGCTATTGGAAAGAGTGGAATCCTTATCGTTTCAGCGGTATTACTGGTGTTTTTCGGCATCCGCTACAGCAATGGCGGTGTCTTTATGCCAGCCGGGCTGATGACCGCCTTGAGCGCCATTCAAATTATGGGTCTGATTCTGAGCCCCCGAAAACTTGCTGGCGGTGTTTCTTAAACCGCTGATTGTCTCCGCCTATTCAGATTTTGCTTGGAGCAGGTGTTCCAGTACTTTTTTGTTGGCTTTGGGAAAAGCGTAGTTGGGAATCTCTTCTAGTGGGACCCATTGCCAGGGCTGTTTTTGAGCCGACACAGGTTTTCCAGATTTATGCTTACAATGATAGGCGTGTAAGGTGATTTTGAAGTGGGTGTAGGCGTGTTTAACGGCCATGATTTTCTCTTGGACCTCGACGTCGATGCCTAATTCCTCTTTGATTTCCCGGGCGACGGTTTCTTCTAAGGATTCATCAGCCTCTTGCTTGCCGCCAGGAAACTCCCATAACCCGCCAAGTAAGCCTTCTTCAGGGCGTTGTTGAATGAGAATTTTATGGTTGTGCCAGATGACACCCACACCAATAGTGAGGTGAGGGGTTTGTTTCTTGGGCGGTTTGGTGGGCAGCTCATGTTGGGTTCCTGCAGCGAATCCGGAACAATGGGATTGAACCGGACACACAAGGCATTTTGGATTTTTCGTGGTGCAGAGGGTGGCTCCAAGTTCCATGATGGCCTGGTTATAGGAATAGGCGTCGTCGGTTTGGGTCAGTAACGCTTCAGAGTACTCCCACAAAGTAGTTTGGACAGTCGGCAAACCAGGATCTTCGCTGATGTTATACAGTCGGCACAACACCCGTTTGACGTTGCCGTCCATCAGAGGGTGAGGGTCATCAAAGGCAAAGGTAACAATGGCGCCGGCAGTGCTGCGGCCAATGCCGCATAGGGCATGGACGTCTTCAAACACTTTTGGAAAGACACCTTTGTGCTCTGAGACAATTTGTTGTGCGGCTTTATAGAGGTTGCGGCAGCGGGCATAGTAGCCCAGGCCTTCCCAGGCTTTTAATACTTGATCTTGGGGTGCTGCTGCCAAATCTTGGATGGTGGGGAACAGATCTAAAAAACGATGATAGTAGGGAATAACGGTGGCGACCTGGGTTTGTTGGAGCATAATTTCAGATAGCCATATGTGGTAAGGGTTTTTGGTATCTCTCCAGGGGAGATCCCGGTGGTTGGCTATGTACCAAGTCACCAGTTCGTCAGCAAATCCCTGCTTCGTCTCTGATTTTTGGGTTGGTTTTGCCTTTGTTGCTGGCATCGATTGAGGTTCCTTGAAATCCTGAATAGGGTTCCTATTTAAAAGTAATCCCGAAGGAGATCTTTCACTCTATTCAGGATGACGGGTTTAATTACCCAATTTTTCCGTAGGAGTGTAGGCCGACGCCCATAATATTGACGCCAAAATAAGTAACCAGGAGTAGGATAAATCCAATAACCGATACCCAGGCAAGGGTCTTGGGGGGATGTTCGCCATTGACACGTAGGTGAAGGTAAACACCATATCCTAACAGGGTCACCAAGCTCATGGATTCTTTAGGATCCCAGCTCCAGTAATTCCCCCAGGCTTCATTAGCCCACAGGCCACCGAGGATAATGCCGATGAGGAGTAAGGGAAAGCCCAGAGATACACAACGATAGGTCAGCTCGTCATAAATATCTCGGACCTGGCTATCTTCTACAGCTAAATAAGGAGTCTCATGGCTGTATAAAGCGCCGTCCAAGCCGTCTGGTAGCGCAGGGCGAAGACCACCTCCTCCACCAGAGCCATCCATCTCGTTATTTTTATGAAACCGGTCTTTCACCAGGTAGACCACCGAGCTGACAAAGGCCAAGGTAAAGAGGGCATAGGAAAGGATAATGACGGGAACGTGGATACTACGCCAGTAACTTTGCAGGGCCGCCTGCAGCGGGTTGATGTCGGTAGGCAAGGTGATGTCGTAAGCCAGCATCACCAGTAGCATCAGGCATACTGGCCAAGCAAATCCCGGCAGGTTTAGCCAACGCTCCAGTACTAAATAGGCAAGCTGCATCCATAAAATGAGCACCAGCATAGATTCATACATGTTGCTCAGGGCAAAATACTCGGCGGCTTCAGAGCGAAGCACCAAAGAGATAATGAGGCTGATCATAGATAAGGCCATAAACCCCCAACCGGCTTCCCGGATAAGGCTATTTTTGGTGAGAACTCGGGCAACGTTGAAAAACAGGCTGAGGATCAACAGCACCATGCCGGTGTGAACCCACTGCATCTCGTTCATGAAGCTAAAGACGGAATAAATTGTCATACGGCTGGCGCCTCTTTTGGATTGTGAAGGGGGTTATTTGAAACTTGTAATGCTTGATGGATGGACGGAAACAGTTTGTTGAGTTCCCGATTATAACTGGCTCGGGCTTTATTGGTGCGGTGAAGCACATATAGCCGAGTTCCTTCTGTAGTGGACTGAATCGCTAGCCAAAGCTGGCGTTGGGAGAAAACGCACATCAGGGTTCCGATGGAAATAATCAGAAAGGACAGATAAATCCAAAAGACTTCGGGCGCTTTTTTAATCAGCAGCCCAGTGGCAATTTCCGGCTTGAGAAACCGGATGGTTTTGCCGTTTAGCGAGCCGGTTTCACCAGGGCTTAGTCTTAAGTTGTCCGGCATTTTACCTGGTGCGGCGCCAGCAAAGCCTTCGCCTTGGTGTAAAAACACCCGAACGTGGTTTTCGGTGACGCCAGGATCCTGCTGGACAAAGAATGGAAACACCACTAAAGAGGTGAGTTCTTTTGAAGCTTTCTCGGTATTGGCAGCCGTATCTGCGTCCACTGCAGTCATGCTAATAGGTCTACCCTGAAACTCGGTATTGATGGTCATGGTTTGGGGCTTGCCGTCTACCTCAAAAAATAGCTTTCCGGTTGGGGTAAAACTGGCCTGGTAAAACGTCATATCGCCCAATTGTAGGGGGTGATTGACAGAGATGGTTTCTTCAGAGAGAACGTTGCCATCGGCGTCTTTCACAGTGAGATCCGAATAAAACTGTTTTGGCGTCTCTGGACGATCGGCATAGTATTCCACCCGAAAGTCTTTTAAAGAGACTTGCCAGTTTGGTACAGACCCTTGCCAGACACTGGTAGACATATTGGGGGTAAATAGATCGGGTTTTTCAAGGTGAAAGTCCTGACCGGGCACTAAAAGCTGCTGTGCTTTAAACCCGGTAAAAGCTCCATAAACCGAGGCGAGAAGCATGCATAAAATGCCAAAATGAGCCAAACACGGACCGATTCGACTAAAGTTGCCTTTGGTGGCATAAAAAAGCTTTGCCTCTTTATTTTCAAAGGTATTCTCGGGGCCTGTATGAACCCCGAATCGGTGCTTTTTTAGTACCGGTTTTAACCGGCTGATCGCCTCATCTGGTGAGAGAACTGTGGTAAATTGCACCTGATTTTTAGCTTTTTGAATTTGATCGGCCGTATAAAAGTTTTTTTGAATAGCGCTGGTGACGGCAGGGCGTAGCCACTGAAAGCTACCGCACAGCAGATTGAAGAAGAACAGAATTTCCAGGGCTAAAAACCAGTATGAGGAATAGACGTTAAACAGCCCCAATGACTTTAGCAGCCGATAGTTAGACCCGTATTGCTCTTTAATTTCCAGGGGATCTACCAGACCCTCTTGGGGCATAACAACCCCGATAAAAATACCCAAGGCCAAGCAAGATAAAAGCACAATGGCCAGGTGAATAGACCGAAAGCAAGCCAACCATTGCCAACATGTAGATAGGAACTTAGCCAGGCCCTCCGGCATGGCCGGAGAAACAGGTGGTGTTTTGGAGATCTGCTGAACAGGTGCAGATGCGCTCATGGTGAGACTCATCAATTGGGTAAAGCACTGGGGCTTTTATAAAATGATTTTAGAAAGCCGAACCTATTATCAATTGGACCCGTGACAACTTCAATGAAGGATGTCAGTTTTGGGGAGAAACATTGCCATGTTGTAACGGATCTTAACTGCTGAATACCCTATTCCTTTGAAATGAGAGTGGGAATTGGTATGCTTTACTTGGATATATCAGGCGGTTTATACAAGGTTACGAGGCAAGATAGAAGAGGGTTTCCTCATCGAATGAGATTTGGTAGCGGTTGGCAACAAACACTTACGGGATGGGGGGTGACCCTGTCAGTTTCTCTCATAATGCAAACCGGTATACTTGCCCTAGGGTGGAGCCAAGAGTGGAGTGAGGTTGGACAGAACGTGACTGTTTTTGCCGGCGTTACCGGTATTACTGTGACGCCATCCAGCAGCGGTGAAACTGTTTTACGGTTTGAGTCCGATCTACCCTTTACTTATCATCTAAGCAGTATCGATGACAATCACGTGGCGGTTACCCTAATAAAAGCGCGATTGGCGGATGACCTGTTGGGTGGTGTGGCTGAGAAGGGTCGTCAGCATATTAAATTGCCTCCCAGCCAAACAAGCGTGCAGGCTTTTATAGAAGCGCAGGGCATTTTAGCCGACCAGCAAACCTTAGTTCTAACCGCACCGGGACTGGGAGTAGGTCAGGCGAAGCAGCTTAAAATAGAAGGTGCTGAACCGGCCCAAGCATTTGCCGAAATACCGGTGGACAATGGGTTTTCAAAACAGCCTGTCATCAAAAAACCTTCGGTCTATACCAAGGACGAGAGAACTATAAGTCAACTTTTAGCATCGCTATCCAGCCCTCACACCCACACACCTAATAGTGGTGAAGTTGCCCAAATCAGTGGTGTCTCAGATCTGACTCCTCCGGCACCGCCCTCCTGGCGTCTTCCCCCTGCAAAAACACCGGATATTATTTCGATGTTGGCTCTGGAAGATGGATCGGATAGTACGCTGGAGGTTCCCCGGATGGCTAGCTCAAGAGATAGCCTTTCAGAAGAGAAGGCTCTTGCACAGCTTAGAATCCAAGATGTTAATCAGGCAGGGCTTTCGGGTAGGCTACCCTCACTCAAGTCTCCTCAGCCCGATATTTATCGTCCCGCAGCCATATACTATTCAGCAGCTGATGAAAGACCCGAGAGCAAACCGGCTTCGCAAAAAGAACAAACTGCTATTAAAACCATTAAAACCCTTGATTTTCGGGAGTTAAAAAATTCTCGCTCTTCATCAGGTTCTTTAACCGAAGATGAATGGCAGGCAAATGCTAGCCATCAAAACAGTTCTAGCCGGGTTACGACACCCTCCAATTCGCAATATCAAGGTCCTAGCATTGAATCTATTTCGCTTCGTGGCAGAAACTATAGCAGTGGGTCAGCTCCCTCTCGTCCAAGTCGTCATCCAAGTGCTAAACGTCCACCGATAATCTCTAATATTTCAACCGGCGCCTCTGAGGGAGACGATTATTTTGCATCAAAATACGGATATCAAAAATCGCCGCCTCAATCCCAAACTTTGCAACAAATACAGCCGGAGCAAAATCAAACTGGACAAAGTTATGCAGACTCTATTTATCCGCAGTTAAAGAAGTCTCGCGCCAAAGCCCTACCTCGTTATGAAGGTGGAGCGCCGCCGATTTCGTTTACCGTGAGTAGCACCGGTAAGACGGTGACGTTGCCCAATGCGCCGGTGGGTAATATACCAATGGGGTTTTATGAGACAGATGATATAACGGGGCAAGCACTGAGAGACGCCAAAAATAATGATCCCCTTGCCGCCTTGGGTAAAGTAACGGCTGCGTTATCTTCAGACCCAGATAGCCCTGCGCTACTGGCAGCTCAGGCGGAACTATACGCCAAGTTGGAACGGTACTCTGAATCGACTGCTTCTTATAAACAAGCCTATGACCAGGTAAAACCAGGGGATAGCCTTGCACCAAAAGTTACATTGGGCTATTTGTCGGCGTTATACCGTTCCGGGCAGACAAATGAGGCGATGTCGGTTGCCCAAAAAGTGTTGACGCAACAAAAAGAATCCGCAGTTGGAAAAAAAGAGCCTTATTTGTTTGACTTGCACTTGATGCTGGGAACCTTATATCAGTCACAGGGCAATCGAGATAAAGCTGTTCAACATTTACAAACCGCCGTTGGTCTAACGCCAAGCTCTGCTAAAGCATTGTCTGACGCGCAATATAACCTCGCTTTAGCCTACGAGATTATTGGTAACCGAGTGTTGGCCATGAGCCACTATGCCCAAGCACTAAAGCTAAACCCGGCAGATGAAGCTGCTGCAAAGGGGCTGGCTCGAATACAGCAGTAACACAGCATTGATGAAAGACACAACAGATAGAACAACCACAAAACCTTTTGTTGAAGTCAAAAAGGTACATAAGGCATTTGGACCTCAGCCGGTTTTACGTGGATTGGATATGGCCGTTAATCCTGGTGAAACGATCGTATTGATGGGGGCCTCCGGATGCGGAAAAACCACTTTGCTGCGATGCCTTAACGGGCTGGAAACACCTGAGAGCGGTAGTATTTTGGTAAATAGGACCACCCTATGCAATACGGGAGATACGGAAAGCCAGTACTTCCTTCAAGGGGATGCCCTCCACGAATTTCGGGCAAGTGTGGGCATGGTTTTTCAACAGTTTAACTTGTTTCCACATCTGAACGTCATGGACAACATAATGTTGGGACCCGTCAAGGTCCTAAAAACGTCCAAAGAAGAAGTTCAGGAAACTACTCAAAAGTGGCTGGATCGAATTGGGATTTTAAACAAGGCAAGTCATTTTCCAGATCAGTTATCTGGTGGAGAGAAGCAGCGCGTAGCCATTGTCCGCAGCCTGATGATGAACCCGAAGTTAATGCTGTTTGATGAGCCGACCAGCGCGTTGGATCCTCAGATGACCCGGGAAGTACTAGACCTGATTAAAGAGATTGCAGAACAAGGAATGACGCTGTTGATCGTGACCCATCACGGGCGATTTGCAGAGACGATAGCCGATCGGATTTTGTTGATGGACAACGGTGTCATTGTAGAAGAAGGTCCACCTCCCCAATTGCTGAATACCCCTCAACACCCGGCCACTCAGGCCTTTATCCAAGGACTCTTGTAATTTTTTAGGTAGGTTTTCCTGATTTTAATTTACTACACCTCCCTCGTTTGCCTCTCCCCTATTTATAAAAACCTCGTTATAATAGGGCTACAGTGGATTCTTAAAATAGTGAATCGTCGGTTGAGTCAGGAATTTTCCGGATGGAATATCGTTCCCAGACCATTTCTGTTGTGTTGGTGACGGATAACAACGTTACTACCGTTGAACGTGCGTTAGAATCGGTGAAATGGGTGGATGAGATTATTGTGGTGGACCGTGGCAGTCACGATGGCACCCTGGAGATTGTGCGGAAGTTCACCAAGAAGGTGTTTTATCATCCATCTGAGGATCAAGCCGTGTTGCGGAATTTTGGCTTTTCTAAAGTCAAAAAATATGACTGGGTGTTTTGTCTCGATCCATGGGAATGGATGGAGGAAATGCTGAAACATGAGATTGACGGGATTCTGCTGAATACCGCCTGTAAGCATGACGGTTTTTGGATTCCTAGAAATTTGTATTTTAGAGGCCAAGCCCTGGAACATGGTGGACTAGCTCCCCGTAAGGTGGTGCGGTTGTTTAAACGCGGCAAGGGTTCGGCCGTAGATCATGTGGATGAGGTGGATGTTGAGATTGACGGGAAAACTGGTTCCCTAGACCGGACCATTGCTACAGAACCGGATGCCGAGGTTCAGGCCCTGATGGATGGCACCAGTAAGCGGTCCATCCGGCGTGCCTATGCTGAATTGGAAGCTGGTGGTTCAAAAAGCTCTACGAATAAATTTCGGATGAGCAGCACCGGCTTGGTGTTCTGGCCCATGTGGATTTTCTTTCATCATTACATTTTAAAGATGGGCGTTCTGGATGGGTTTAATGGCCTGCTGCTGGCGATCTGCCGGTGTAACGAAACCTTTCAGACTTATGCCAAGATGCGGCTACTATTAAAACCCAAATTCAATTAATCTTTTCGTTATTCAACCTTTTTGCCAGTGATCCAAACCGAATCTAAGTGATTGATTCCCACGTGATAAAACAAGTGTTGGTATCCTGGAACATCAAGCTGGATAATGTCTGCTCGCTTACCCGGTGACAGTGAACCGCGGTCTGCTTCCAATCCTAAAGCCTTAGCTCCGCTTAGCGTGACGCTTTCAATCACTTGAGCCGGTGTCATGCCCATTTGAAAGCATGCTAGGGTCATAATCCACTGCAGGTTCTCAGTCATGCAGGAGCCAGGGTTAAAATCCGTGGCCAGAGCCACTGGTACGCCGATATCCAGAATCTTCTTTGCTGGAGCGTAATGGCTTAACCGTAGGTAAAAGGCGGTACCAGGTAATAATGTGGCGATGGTGCCACTTTCCTTCATAGCAGTAATGCTTTTGTCGTTGATGTGAAGTAAGTGGTCTGCCGACATGGCGCCCAACTCTGCCGCCAAGGCGGCCCCACCCAGGTCACTAAATTCCTCAGCATGAACTTTGAGTTCGAACCCTAAATCTTTGGCGGTTTGGAGTATTCGGCGAGTTTGATCCACTGAGAAATACCCGGTTTCACAAAAGACATCTACAAAGTCTGCCAGTCCCAATTTGGCGAGTTGAGGCAGATCTTGTGTGCACAGCACATCTACATAAGCATCAATACCATTTTCCTGTTGTCTGTAATCGGCAGGAATATCGTGGGCTCCCATATAGGTAGCGATCACTGAGAGAGGCAAGGTGTTTTTTAGCCTTTGGATGACTTTTAGGGATTTCAGCTCTGTTTCCCAATCCAACCCGTACCCGCTTTTAGCTTCAACTGTGGTAACGCCAAAAGACATCATAGTCCTAAGCCGCTGCTTTGCAGATTCGTATAGATCATCTTCACTCGCACGGCGGGTAGCTTCCACAGTATGTAAAATGCCGCCGCCGGCTTTGGCAATATCTTGGTAACTCACCCCATTCAATCGCTGCTCAAATTCTGCTGCGCGGTCTCCGGCAAATACCGGGTGGGTATGGCTATCAATGAATCCGGGTAAGAGGGTTTTGCCGATGCAGTCGATTTGTTTGGCATCCGAATATTGGCTCAGGTCGAGGTCACGGGTATCTCCTACCCAGCTAATTGAGCCGTCTTTTACGACCATGGAACCATTTGGAATGACGCCCAAGGGATTTTCGGCTGTGGTGTACTTGGCATCTACCGTTACAACTTGGTTGGCATGGAGAAATACGAGATACTCAGACATAGACAATCTGCCTTCTCAGCAACAGGGGTTATGAGGGTCCTTCAGCAGGCGCAGGAGGTGGCATGGGAATGTTGAGGCCGGTTCTCTGGGCAACCTGTCGGGCTTCTTCATACCCTGCATCAGCGTGACGGATGACGCCCATGGCAGGATCTGAATTCAATACCCGATCCAAGCGAGCAGCTGCTTCTGGGGTTCCGTCTGCTACTACTACCATGCCAGCATGCAAAGAGTACCCAATCCCAACGCCGCCGCCGTGATGATACGATACCCAAGTGGCGCCGTTGACAGCGTTGATAAGGGCATTCAAAATCGGCCAATCCGCCACAGCATCCGATCCATCTGCCATGGCTTCTGTTTCCCGATTAGGGGACGCTACACTGCCGCAGTCCAAATGATCACGGCCAATGACAATAGGCGCTTTAACCTTACCGGAGGCAACCAAATCGTTAAAGATTTTTCCGGCCTTGGCGCGCTCACCATACCCCAGCCAACAAATCCGCGCCGGAAGGCCTTGAAACTGTACCTTATCTTTTGCCAGTATTAGCCACTGCTGTAAAGGTTTGTTGTTCGGGAATGCTTGTATCAAAGCTTGATCGGTAGTGTAGATATCTTGAGGATCTCCAGACAATGCCACCCACCGAAAAGGACCTTGGCCTTCGCAAAATAGAGGTCGGATAAACTCTGGGATAAAGCCGGGAATTTCAAACGCTTTTTCGACTCCAGCAGACACGGCTTGTTGCCGGATGTTATTGCCGTAGTCAAACACCACGGCTCCACTAGACTGAAAAGCCAGCATAGCCCGGACTTGTTCGCCCATTGATTCTTTGGCTCGGAAGACATATTCGTTGGGGTTTTCTCGGCGAAGGACTGCTGCTTCCTCCAGGGTCAGTCCTTCGGGAATATAACCATTAAGCGCGTCGTGGGCAGAGGTTTGATCGGTGACGACATCGGGTAAAAAGCGTTTTTCCACCAGTTCCTTATAAATCGTTGCCGCGTTTCCCAGCAGACCGATTGAAAGCGCCTTCTCTTTTTCAATGGCTTCTTCAATCAGTTGCAAAGCATCATCCAGGTGATCCACCCGTTCATCCAAATACCCCGTTTTCAAGCGGCGATCAATGCGTTCGGGATCAATTTCTACTCCTAAAAATACCCCACCGTTTAGTTTAACGGCTAAAGGTTGGGCCCCGCCCATGCCACCCAGTCCGGCGGATAAGACAAACTTACCTGCCAGGTTCTTGCCGAAATACTTTTGAGCGGCCTCAGCAAAGGTTAAGTATGTTCCTTGCAGGATTCCCTGAGACCCGATATAAATCCAGCTGCCAGCGGTCATTTGGCCGTACATCATGAGCCCCATTCGCTCAAAGTCCCGGAAATGCTCCCAGGTAGACCATGCTGGCACGAGATTGGCGTTTGCAATTAGTACTCTGGGTGCGTCTGGATGAGAAGGTAACACACCGACTGGCTTACCAGACTGTACCAACAATGTTTCGTTCGTTTTCAGGGTTTTGAGCGTGTTTAAAATTACTTCTAAACAGTCCATATTGCGAGCTGCCTTGCCAGAGCCGCCATAGACAATGAGATTGTCTGGATCTTCAGCCACATTGGGGTCCAGGTTATTCAGCAGCATTCGGTAAGCAGCTTCTGTTTCCCAGTTTTGACAGTGCAGTTGCGTCCCTGTGGGAGCGCCTTTCAACACCACCTTAGGCTGAGGTTTTGCCGCAGTTTTTGTTTTGGTTGGCGCCGGGTTTTCCACAACAACAAACCTCCTGAACCCTTAAGTCACCAAATAGAAATTACCCTCACTATTGTAGTGGAATTATGAAATTTTAGGGGTGTTACGAGGCGTCAATAAAGGGTTGGATCCAGGTATGAATGTTTCCGGTCGTAATTAAATGGTCAATTTTTTGAATATCAGGATGCAGACTGCGATCTGCACTCATTTTAGAAATATGTTTAGAGAGCTCCTGGTAAACTGCTTGCACGCCTATACCGGGTTGTAAGTCTGGATGAAAAGAGAGTCCCTGGAAGCTGGCCATCAGTTCAGAAGCAATGACCCATCGAGTATGGGTCAAAACTTTGGCAGCCTTTCGGGCAGCTGTGGCGCCCATACTGACATGGTCTTCTTTGTCATTAGAGGTGGGGACCGAGTCCACCACGGCAGGGTGGCTTAAAATCTTGTTTTCAGACACCAAAGATGCGGTGGTGTAGTGTAGAATCATCATTCCGGAGTTTAATCCTTCATGCCCGTCTGGCACTAAGAATGCGGGGAGTTCACTAAACACTGGGTTCATCAGCTTATCAATGCGCCGTTCTGAAATGCTGGCCAGTTCTGAAAGGGCTATGGTCAGCATGTCCAGCGCCATGGCTACAGGTTCGCCATGAAAGTTACCCTGAGACACCACCGAGCCATCTGGAAACACCAGAGGATTGTCGGTGACAGCATTAATTTCAACACTGAGGACGTTTTCCACTTGTTTTATGGCGTCTCTCACCGCCCCATGGACTTGAGGGATACACCGCATGGAATAGGCATCTTGTACTTTATGACAATCTGCGTGGGATTGGGCAATGGCGCTGTCCGCCAAGAGGGCTTTTAAAATGATGGAAGACTCCCGATGACCAGGGTGTGGCCGTAAATCTGCTACCCGAAGGTCAAACGGTGCATGGCTGCCCTTCATGGCCTCAATAGCCATGGCGGCAGAAGCCTCAGCGACATCGACTAATTTCTTGGCCTCTATTAAGGTCAATACGCCCAGGGCAGTCATGAGTTGAGTGCCGTTGACCAAGGCCAAGCCTTCTTTAGCCTTTAAGGTAATAGGTTTCAGACAGGCTGCTGTCAATGCTTCTGCACCGGTCATCTGCT
>JAHQWC010000043.1 GCA_019634025.1 Vampirovibrio sp. | reverse complement strand
GTATGTGGGGTTCGTATATGGATTCGTCGTCACCGGCGGATACGTCGTGGGCGGGGGAAGCGTCGTCACTTGCGGCAGCGTGGGATAGCCTGATGTGGTGGTTGGAGGCGGCTGGAAGCCGAATTGCGCCAGCGTGTTGGGTGACAGTGTTGCAATCAGTTGATTTACCGGCGGTAAGGGGCCGGTGTTAAACTGCGCCAGCAGCTCAGAAGGCGATAAAGTACTGCCGCCCACATTAATGCCGGTGCTGCCCAATATCTGGTTCAGGTAGTTTTGCTGCGCCACACTAGACACCACCTCGGTCAGGGTATTAATAGTATTAAGGAGGGGAGGATTCAGCGTGCTTAGGTTGTTATGCACGTTTTGAAAAGCGTTGATATAGTCAATATAGGCGCCAGCTAGGTTCTCAGAGTTAGGGCCACCCGGAGGATAGCCACCATGGTTAAAGGCAGCCTCGTGCTCGCCCAGGGTCATAACATGCTGGGCCAACGTTTGAATACTGTTTTGGGCAAACAAGGGCAGCGGGTTGCCATCAGGTAACGTCGCATTCTGGGCCAGATTTTGGATCTCTTCAGCCACCATCATGGTCATGGTAGAACCTTCTACGCTGGTGCTGGTGGTGCCGGCGCCCAGGCCTTCGTTCAGGTTAAAAACAATTTGCCCGGTATTGGGGTCTAAAAAGGCAGATGCCGTGGGCCCAGCCCCTTGGGCGGCCATATTGGCCGCAGCCGCATTGGGGGCAAACGCAGCGGCCTGCGGGCCGCCGTTGACATTATTGAGCTGCAGATTGACGGCAGGCGCCGGATTGGCGGCAATGGCCTGCCCCATATCAAACCGGCTGAGCAATGCCTCGATGTTGGTGCCCAGCGCCAAAAGGATCGGAACAACTATAAGAACAGCCAGCCCAAACACCATGCCGTACTCAGACAGGGTAGCACCCTTGTGTTTTGCAACCATATCAAAATGCCACATACCAATAAAATCTCGCTGTTGGCTTACTTCAACCGTGCCATTTACACCCATGCACTATACATGGGCATACCAAAAAGAAAGGGACTACATGAATTATCGAAAAGGTCAGAAATACCTGAATGGTCATGTCGGTTTTATATGAAGACCTGTTTACATTCCCAACAAAAACACACTCGCCATCAGCATTTTGATATTTAAACCCCACTTAGAAAAGGTGGAGGCGATACCCAGAGTCAAACCGCGATGTCAATTACCAGGTTAAAGAAAACTTGGGTGATACAGTAGCCTATGAGGTTGATATGGTAAGGGCCGATATGATGGATGATATGCGGTCGGCGCATGAGATCTTCAGGAAGTATGCGGGGTAGGTTTTGAAACAGTTCCTATGGGATCTGTTTCAATCCTGGAAAGCACTCATACTCAACCTCAAGTGATATCGAGTGAAAATACTCCAGCTGAGTAGGATTTTGAAACAGAATTACTAATTTTGTTTCACAGCATGTTTGATACTATGAGGCCATGAGCGAAACTTGTTGTAATCAGCCTTGTGGCTCCACACTGAAAACAGAAACCTACTGGCTCAAGATTGCCTTTATTCTTGTCGGTCTCACCATCGTTTATAACATTGCTGAGGCAGTTATTGCTGTTTTAACAGGTTATTCTGCCGAAAGCATTGCCTTAGTTGGCTTTGGCTTTGATAGTCTGATTGAAGTGTCTGCGGCGCTCATGGTTCTATGGCGCTTAATCGAACAAGTGAAGCACCAGAATGATGAAGCGGTTGAAAAAGCTGAAACCATAGTACACCGCTTTGTAGGGGGAACTTTTCTTTTACTGGCAACCTATATCGGGATTGATAGCATTATCAGCCTATCGCAGCAAAGCAAACCAGAAGAAACCTTGATTGGTATTATCATAGCGGCTTTATCCTTAATCATTATGCCATTGCTGGCTTTTTGGAAAATTAAGGCGGCAAAAGCTATAAACAGCAAGGCGTTACAGGCAGAGGCTAAAGAAACTATAGCCTGCTCAATTCTATCGCTTATTTTGCTGGTTGGACTTGCTCTCAATGCCCTTTTTGGCTGGTGGTGGGCTGACCCTGTGGCCGCTCTCGTAATGATACCGTGGCTTATCAAAGAAGGCATTGCAGGGCTTAAAGGGGAAGGCTGCTGCGGTTAACACTATTACCTATTCTGTTTCAAAATTTGCCAGTTTTTGCCACCAACTGGGACCAAATTGGGACCAAAATGCTTTTTGAAAAAACACCGAATCCTGAGAACCCTCTAGAAAAGGTGGAGGCGGCACCCAGAGTCGAACTGGGGATAAGAGTTTTGCAGACTCCTGCCTTACCACTTGGCGATGCCGCCACGACCTTCTCCAAAAACGCACATGCAAAAGTCTCTCAGTCTGCATAGGATAGGTGGAAGACGCCCAAAGATCAAGGGTGTGCGTTACACATGTAAGAGAGGGATGCGGCTCGCCTTCATCAACGCCGCAACCTCTGCCCAAATGCCCACTTTCTGATAGGATGAAGGCAACTAGTGGGCAGGCCAAAGCCATATGGCAGTATTGCGTTTTCAAACAATCCAAAACAGACTCCGCCAAATTTCCAACGTGGAATGGGCGCTATTGATCCTGGCACTTGTCGTGGGCTCCATCACCGTCCAAAACGGCCAATGGTACTTTCCCGATGAGTTTCGCTACTTCATCGGCGGCAACGTTTGGATGCTGCAAACCTGGGACCAGGTCCCCCCGGATGTGGTGGGTCCCCGTACATTACAGTTTATGCCCGAAGCCCTCCGCAGCCCGCTGTATCATGTCCTTTATCTACCGGCCACCTTAACCCAATGGGCCGCCAGCGGGTTTCAGTTTCATGTAGACCCCGCCTCAGGCTGGGCCGAGAACTACCAGTGGAATATCATTCCCGGACTCTACAATGTCCTGTGGTACCTTTTTAACGGCATCTTACTCTACCGAGTCAGCCTAAAACTCTTTAGCCACCAAACCGTGGCTCGGGTCACCTGGCTGTTTTACATCTTGTGGCTGCCCCACCTCATTTTTACCCGGCACATGTTCCCATGTATCCCGGCAGAAACATTTTTGCTGCTATCGGTGTGGCTTCTCATCAAAGGCATTCAACACCCACCCGGCAACAATTTGACTGGTTACAAACTGTTTCTATGGGCAGGCATTGCCTGGATCATTCATTTTCTAATCTACTTGGGCTATTACTACACGCTGATTCCCATAATCGCTATAGCCGCGTGGTGGCCGGGACAAAAACCAACCCCACCCCAACGCCTTAAAGCGGCGGGCATGCTCTTAGCGCCACTGGCGTTGGGCATGCTGGTGATGGAAACGTTCTGCCAGTTCGGCCTGTCCATGTCCTTTGTCACGTACCTAATGGAACTATCCCAACACATCAACCACGGCGCCTTTGCCGAAGGCTGGCGCCTCCCTTGGGATTACGCCCTGGCAGTCGGGCCGGTGTTCGGGCTCATTCTGGCTGGCTGCACCCTGGCCGGAGCAGCCTACCCATGGCTAAACCGCGAAGACCCCAATCGGTGGCAAGTCGGCGTTACCATCTGGATTTTTATCCTCATGTGGATCATTCATACCGTCAACTCCGTACTGCTGCATAAGTTTGTGGTGTATGGCCGCACCGTATTTCCCACCTTTGACTGGCTGCTGCTGCCTGCCGCCTATGTGCTGGCCAAAAACCTACCCAATAATTTTCAAAAACTGTCGCCAACGGCTCTCTGGAGCACTATCACCATCACCCTCTGTGTCATCTCAATGGGCACATCCATCGCCGACTTCTGGAGCCAAACCTACCCGCGAGACATGGGTCAGGTGTTCACCTACCAAACCGGTATTCCTATCCAAAACGGATTTCTGCACAGCAGCCGCAGCAAAGACTTTAGCCTGACCCCCGCAGGACCAGAGGGCGCGCCCATGGTGTTAGAAACCCGCAGTATGAACAGTAAAGACCCCAATACAGTTCCATTAGGCTGTGAAAGTATCGCGCCGTTTCTCAAGCCCAATCAACCTCTTTTTCTCCTCATCAACCGCACTCACTTTAATCCGGTGCATCACCAAAACCCCATCGATCCCAAATTGCTCCACTCCGGAAAACTATTAATGAGCGCCCGACACCCATTGGGTGCCTTATTCTACCAATACGAAGGCTTGGGGCCTCAGCAACGCCAAGCCATCCGCAAACAACCGTTTAACATGCTTGCATTAGAAAACCCATGCCGCAATATGGACAACATCAAACTCCGTCGTAAAAAGCCGCCCAGCCGCTAAGAGTCCGCTGGTTTTTTTGCTTTAAAATAATTGAAGAAAATGAAGAAACAGTCCATAGAGTAAGGAGCAACAAGCTCATGAAATGTACCTATTGTGGTGGTCGTTGCTTAAAAAGCGAAGAAGGTTACAAGTGCTTGAACAGCCAGTGTGAAGGCAGTAAAACCATTATGGGCGGCGAAAGCGGCGTAACCCACTGCGGCCAGACCATGAGCTACACCGGCATGAACTCCTACGGCGAGCCGGTATACAACTGCGTCGAATGCGGCGCTAGTGCTAAGTTGTAAAGTGCTAAATTATAAAATGGCAAAATTGTAGAATGGTCCAATCTGCTTCAGACAGTTGGGATGTTTTAGTCGCCGGGGATGAAGTAGAAAGCATCCTCACCGCAGTATCTGCCGCCCGAATGGGCACCACAACACTGCTGGTCCGCCGAAGCGCCGGTCCCCTCGGCGGCCTGTCCACGCGAGGTGGCCTCAGCTATATGGATATTACGCCAGACTATACCGGCCCACTATTCCAAGAGTTTCTGGATCGGTGCGGTGTCGTCCGGGTCGCGCTGGACCCCAACAAAGCGGCCGACACTCTGGCCGACATGCTGGACGATGCAGGCGTCACTATGATTTCTGGATTACCGGCCTATTGCTTAGCTTGGGACGACGAGAACCAAACCACCCCGGCAGGCCTCTTCACGGCTGAAAGAGAACTCTTATCCGCCAAGATCATTGTTGACGGAACCCCGGATGCCGAAGTGGCCCGGCAAACTCAAATGACGTATACAAAAGGCTTGGGCGGCCTGTTACAACAGCTGGACAACACCCGCACCCAAAACTTCCTGGGCGTCAGCCCGGTTTTTCAACTCACCGGGGTGGAGGTTTCTGCGTTGCAAGTCTTTGAAGAACAGATCCGCCAACGCCCAGACTTGGCCCAACTGCTAAAAACCGCCATGCCCTTCCAACCTGAGGATGTCATTGAAGAACTCCTCACCCGCCCCACCTTTGCCCCACCGGATATGGATTACCTGGACATCCTGAACCCCGCCATCGGCATTATTTATCACGAGTGGAAACACGGCGAGGTCGACAGTTATGCTGATGCCCCCATCGTCATCGACGGCGGCAACATTGCCCGACTGCCTAACGGTGTGCTGGCATGGAATGGCATGGTGATGCGACTGGAAAGCCTGGAAGAACAACTCATGCTCTCCCAAGGCGCAGCGGTTCCCCAGGTTCTAATCAACGAGATGGAACGCTTCCAGCAGTTCCTGCAGGAAGTCGGCAAATTCTCCCACGCCAACATTATTCCGCCAACAGAAATATACGTGCGGCAAACCATCAACATGCACACTCGCCATGTCATGACCGCAAGAGAGATGATTACCGGCGGCGTGGCAAAAGAAGAGGCCATCGGCGCCTTCAGCTACTGGCTGGATTTGCGCGGCGTCAACGGCTGGCAACAACTGTGCGGCGATAAATTACCCAAACCGATATTTAACGTAGGACTGGATGTAGGCCGGTGCAAAGAACCCGAGCTGGCAAACTTTGCCATCGTCAGCCGCGCAGCAGGCTACTCCCCCCTGGGCCAAGGCGCCGGACGCATTGTGCAACACAATGCCCTGTTAGGCGAAGGCATCGGTATTGCCGCCGCCATGGCTGTTGAGACCCAGTCTGGTTTATTGAATATCCAAGCACAAGAGGTCTATAAAATTATGAGTAGTCGTCTTGGACAACCTCTGCCACAAAAAGGGAACTCGACATGGCCTGCATCTATTTTAAATACAAGCCGGCTTCTTAAAATTGATGAGACACTTCGTTAGACTTTATAAGTATTTGAACGAAAACATTCAAACACCTATAAAAAATGTCTGTTCCCGAAGATTCCACTATTGGGTAAAATAAACTCAGTCAATTTCTTGCCCGCAAATGCATATTCTCAGTGGGCTTAAAACGTTTTGTTTTGTGATGAAGACAAGTAGGGTAGCTGCAGCCGATGTCAAACGTGGCTTCTAGCAGGCGCTGGTACGATGACAAGCCCTTGCTCTCCGAGACAATCAAGAACCTTCTGTCATTACCCTATTCTCTTCAATTGGTTATTGTAGAGGGAGTCGTCTATCTCCTCAACAAAGAGTGTGAAGCCCAGCACCTGATCCGGGCCTTACGTTCAGTGGGGCACCAAAACGTAACAGGTCTCCACAAATCCAAAAATCGGCGACGTCAGTATGACGCCAATCCCTACCTTCATAAGGCCATGAATTACCTGTTAATTCTTTCCACAGAAGGTCAGGCATTAATTGCCGAGCAGGTACAGGAACTGCTGGAATGTAATTTAGAATACTTTAAAACCTGCAAAGAATTCGGAGGAGACTCCGATTTGAAAGACGTCGCAGAGCTTACTTCTGTATATGTAGAACAGGGGAATGAGGCTGCTCTTCAGCAAGTTAACCAGATCCGAGAAGAATTTTTAAGCGGGGTGCGTGCACAAAACAAAATCACCATGGCGGCAACCGGATCTGAGATGCAGGTTAGAGGAGACGCCCTGTAAATGCCGACAACTGACCAAAGCGCAAAACAGCTTACGGTTAAAGATGTCATGACATCTCCGGTTGTCAGTGTACAGAAGAGTCAGCCCTTAAAAGATGTGTATGAACTTCTAAACACTCACTATATCAGTGGCCTACCTGTCAAAAACAGTGACGGAGACTATATCGGCGTTATTTCTAAAACAGATCTCATTAGCCCCTTCATCATCGAACTGCTTCAGGATCCAACTAGATTCAATACCCTCCTGGTAGAAGACGTCATAAAAGTCCGGCCGTTGATGACGATTTCAAAAGACGCCCCTGTTGAGGAAGCCTTAAGACTCATGGCCATTGCAAATGTTCACCGATTATTTGTAGAAGATGAGAACCAAGATATTGTAGGCGTCGTATCGGGGCTAGACTGCTATGGTAATTAATATTTACTGCTATTAAGTCATTGAGTCGGCTGACACGCCGGCAGGTTGGCGTAGGCTTTTGCAATATCAAACGTACTGGTCACCCCCACCACATTGCCTGCATCATCACTGATAAACACATGATGGATCCGGTGGGCAACCATCATTTGACTTGCCTCTTTTAAAGATGCATTGACTGAAAGGGTCCTGAGTTCAGTAGGATTCATCACATTTTTCACAAACAAACTGGCTTCCATCTGCCGGGCTTCCAATTGAATCAACTGGATCATGACATCCAACTTTGATAAGTCGCTTTTGGTCACAATCCCAACACACTTCCCCTCTGCATTCTTCACCGGCGCCGCACTAATTCTCTTAGACTCAAACATCTGAATGGTAGAAGGAATCGCATCTGTTTCCTGGACAAAAATCACATTTCTAGACATCACTTCAGACACAGGCGGATTATAGGACAACAAAGCCTCATTCTTTTCCATTCAAGCAACTCCTCAAATATCGCAATTCCAAACCTCGCCAGATTGCTTTTATCCTATTACATCTCTGGAAGATGGGCTACAAGAAAAAGAATCATTTTTATAAATGACATAAAAAGCACTTTATTAAACCAGCCTTAAAACTTGGCAGTCCGACATACCTGCATTAAGATAATGCCTATCAGAGAGATGAAGAGGTGACCCGGATGAGCCACGCCAACGAACAAACACCCACAACTTTTGAAAACCCCCTTGGCCTGAAAGGCATTGCGTTTCTAGAATTCACCGGCCCGGATTCCGCTCATTTTGATGCCGTTTTTAAGGATCTGGGCTGTTCCAAAACAGACCGGCACACTCAAAAAGCCATTGATCACTATTGCCAGCAAGACATCCATTTTTTGGTAAACCGCGAGGAGGCAGGGTTTGCTTACCAGTTTGCCCAGGCTCATGGTCAGTCTGCTTGCGCCATGGGCCTGGCATTTGAGGATGCAAATAGTGCCTTTGAACAAGCCGTCATCCGAGGCGCCAAACCTGCCATCAACAAAGACCATGACTTACCCGCCATCATGGGCGTAGGGGACAGCCTGATTTACTTTGTGGACAGCGCAACAAACTATTTTAAAACCGCATTTCAGCCGCTGGAGAATCCTGAAATAGTGCCTGAGAATGGGTTCATTCGCATCGATCACCTCACCAACAATGTCTTTAAAGGTACCATGGCCCAATGGGTAGCATTTTACAAAAACATCTTTGGCTTTAGCGAAGTCCGGTATTTCGATATCAAAGGCGAGAAAACAGGCCTCACCTCCTTCGCTCTCCGGGCGCCGGTAACAGATCCTTATTTTGCTATTCCCATTAATGAAGGCAACGAAGACAAATCCCAAATCGAAGAATACCTCAGAGAATACAAAGGCGCCGGTATCCAACACATTGCCCTCATGACCGAAAACTTGTTGGATACTCTCGATCGGATGGTCGGCAGCAACATCGCCACCCTGGACATAGATCCCAGCTATTATGAGGAAGCCTTCCAACGTGTGCCACAGGTTACTGAGGATCGAGATCACATTCAACGTCACGAGGTCCTTATTGACGGCGATCCGGAAGGATACCTGCTGCAAATCTTCACTCAAAACCAGTTCGGCCCTATCTTCTTTGAGTTTATCCAACGCAAAAACCATTTATCCTTTGGCGAAGGCAACTTCGGCGCATTATTCAGATCTATCGAACGCGACCAAGAGCGTCGTGGCGTACTGTAATACGCCTATTTTGTAGGAGCTAAATTAGCCCCACCGTGATGGCCAACCGTTACAAAAATAAACATTTCAACATCAAACCTCATTTAATTGTTTTTATATAAATACAGATAATAAATACTGTTCGCCCACCCCACACCCATCCTAAATAAAGCACAAGCTCCTTGAGGAGCATGGTGTTTTCTTGTTCGGCTTGTTTAACAAGCAGAGAGCACCGGGAGACTTGCTGATGCTTGGATGATCCTGATGACACAGAGGACGATACAAGGGAGGAAACTCGCATATGTCTTTTAACCCTGCAATGATGCAGCCCCAAATGATGCCTTTCGGCCAACCTGGTTTTGGCATGCCACAAGCTGGAGGTTTTGGACCTCAAATGCCGATGCCCGGTATGCCTGGAATTCCCGGCATGCCCAGTATGTCTGGAATGAGTGATCCGTTAGTCACCAACATTACAAATATTCTAAACATGGTCGGTTCTAGTCAAGGAGGGTTCGGCCAAGGTGATTTTGGTGGTTTTGGCCAAGGCGGATTTGGCATGGGAGGTTTTCCCGGAATGCCATTTAACCAAATGCCTTTCAACCAGATGAATGGCCATAGCCAAATTCAAATGAGCCCTTTCGGCTCCGTCATCAACAGCAGCTTTAGCATGAACGGGTTCAACATGCCTATGCAAATGCCCATCATGCCACCACAGCAACCACCGGTTCAGTTTATTCCGGTTCCCGTACCAATGCCAATGCCCATGCCGGTTGCACCACCCCCGCCACAACCTGTGGTCATTCGTCGGCCAGTGGCGCCCCCGCCTCCACCAGTAGATCCCATTGCCCCTGGCAGTGATGCCGAAGTATGGGGTGACCCTCACTTTGTTGGCTTTGATGGCGGCAAGTATGATGTGATGGGTGAAAACGGTAACGTTTACAACATTCTTAGCGACAAAGGATTTCAATATAATGCTCAGTTTGACCAATGGAAAGGTAAAAAAGGCATGACTATCGTGTCTAAAGCAGGTCTAACCGTGGGCAGTAGCAAAGTTCAGTTTGAATACGGCAAAACCCCCAAGGTCAACATTAATGGTGAAGGTTTCCAAGAAATGAAGCACGGTGAAACCTATAAACTAGACGATGGTGGCACCGCCAAATGGGACGCCAAAAAGAAAGTCTTAACCGTCGCAGACGGCGAAGAATATTCCGTCGATCTCATCGATAGAGGCGACCACCTGGATCACAAAGTCAAAATCGGTAAAAAAGGTGTCAACGCCGATGGCGTCATGCCTCACGGCCTGTTGGGTCAAACCGCTGACGGTGACGGGAAAGCCCGCAAAGGCGTTAAAGGCAGTAAACAAGGTGAAGGTGTTGTCGACATCGTCAAAGACGGTAAAACCCAAACCTCCAAAAAAGGCGACGCCGATATCATTGTTCGACAGTACAGAGTTCTCAGCCTCTGGGATACCCAAGGTACGACCATCGATAATCAGGATAATGCCTTCATGCGCTTCCATGACAACAGAAATTTCAACGCATTTGTTGGTCCTGTCGGTGCTGGCCTACAGGGTGATGTCAAAGAGCCAGAAAATAAAGCAGCATAAAACAAATTAGGTATTGCTGGGAGGCAGTACACCACAGCCCGTTTGCTGAAATTCAGCAGGCGGGCTTCAACTTTGAGCCGTTGGCTTCAAACATGCCGGCGACGTCTTTCCCGGAAATGCCAAAATTGGGGACTGTTGCGTCTGACTGTCATCCTGTAACGGAATCCAATAATCCTTTACCAATACTTCTGCCGTCTCGGTGCGAGAAAACCCTTTTTCCTCCAACAGATGATTCAGCTCTTTGTTAAACAAATAGCACGCCACATGGATTTGAGCAGACTCTGTATTCTTGAGCACCTGGCTTACGCCATAGTCCAACAACGACTCCAACCCATCCGACCAGCCAGGGCTCACCAGCAGGTTGATATGAAAATCCCGACAGTTATCAGTCACCACATCCACCGCCGCCAGCAATACATCATGCACCACATCCTCGATTACCCACCGTTTGAAAAACACGGGCTGAGATCCCGGCGCCAGGGTATTTGTTCTATAGGTTTTTGCTAACGGTCCATTAAAATCATCCACCGCTTTTTCCAGGCAAATTCGGGTCTCTGGCGCCAGGCAGTCTGTATACAGCTCTTTTAGTTTTAGCCGGTCCTGCCGCCCAGATTCTCTTAACCCATGAATGTCTTGCGCTTCACCGTCACCAATATCCGATGGCGACGTATGAACGTAACTTAATACCTTGGTCACATGCCGAAACCCACAGGTCTTAAACAATGCCTGGGCCTCGTCGGCATTTTCATGTACCAGCGCCAGAAACGTTTGTACCCCTTCTGCCCCATAGCGGTTCACCACAAAATTCACCAGCTGGGTGCCAATGTCATACGAAAACTTTGTTGGATCAATCAGCACCTGCTCAATCCTCAACCGGCTGCCCTTTACCCCGTCAGTCCGTAACCAGATAAACCCAAATACCTTGTTCCGTGATACGGCCACATAAATAATGGGCATAAACTGAAACCGAGGAGGCAGCAGCTGACTAATCCGCTGAAACGGCACATAACAATGGTGAAGCTTCTCTAAAATCTTCGTATGTAGGTGCTCGCCATGATGCGCTTTCAGCAGATCCAAAACCTGCCGCACCTGAAAAAACCCCAAAGCCCGAATCTTAATCACGACTTATAGAACTCCCCAAAAGACCACTTGAACCAGAGCAACAGCCCTATACCTGATGATACCATAGGGTCTCTCCGCACTCTTCCCACAACAATGGGAGAGGTAAAAACTCATTGACGTAATGGTAATGCTTTGTGCAGGGTACAATAAGAAAAAGTAGGCTGGCAAAGCCAGTCGGGTACTGTAAAATATCAATCCGGCCTTACTCGCGGCAGTACTGCCGCGAGTAAGGCAAAAAAAATAACCAGGGCCGGGTATGGGGCCGGAACAGGCCCCAGTGCCGACGGAGTCGGCTAGCAAAAAGCCTTAGGAATATAATTAAGCCCTTGTTAGCACTTCCTGAAAGAACCACCCATGAGTAAAAAAAGCAGCAAAAAGTCCAAATCAGACTGGCTGATTGCCAACAACAAAAAGGCCTATCACGAATATCACGTCTTAGAGCAGTTTAAGGCCGGCATTATGCTGACGGGATCGGAAACCAAATCTATCCGGGCAGGCAAGGTGTCCATGAGCGACGCCCACGCGCGCATCCTCAACGGTGAAGTGTTTCTCCACGGCCTCAACATCAGCATTTATGAGCAGGCCGGCACAAACAACCATGATCCTGACCGTGTTCGGAAACTGTTGCTGAAAAAAGACGAGATCAACAAACTCAAAGAGAAAACCAAAGAACTGGGCCTCACTCTCATCCCCCTCAAATTGTTTTTCGATCGCTGTTGGGTCAAAGTCGATCTGGGCTTGTGTAAAGGGAAGAAGCTACACGACAAACGCGCCACCAAAACCGAACAAGACACCAAACGCCAAATCGAACGCTCTATGAAGCAATTCCGCTAACCCCATCATCCGGGGCATTCTCAATGGGTGGAAACAAGATATAGTAAGATAGTAAGTATGCAAGCACCGTTGAGCAAACAATGAATCATGAGCCAGGTTGCCGCTGTTTGGATCTTCTTGCGTAAATAACTTTTATTAACCCAGGAATAGCTCTCGATAAACCAAGGATTTTATCCGTGAGTCGTAAACCCTTAAAACAATCCACAAAACAAAAAGACGCCCTGCCCACCACCGAAGTGGTCCCGGATCACCTTGGGATTTTCCCCGTCTCCGGCATTGGTCTGTCTTTCTTAAATAAAGATCAGTGCAATAGCCTCATCGGCTATAAAGACGATCCCGGCACACTACAACTTAAAGAAAAGGGCAGTGTACAAATTCCTGCCGGTAAAAAAACCAAGTCCCTCAAAGTAGCAGGCCAAATTTTTAACGGCTTTGCAGACGCCTTTTACCGGGGCAAGTTGCCTCAGGTTATCCTGGTGCTGTCTACTCGAGAAGAACTGACAGACTTTACCGAAGAGGTGCTGGAATACCTGGAACAAATGGTGTCCTTGGGGTTTTTTCTCAAAAAATCAGACCCGGTAGAACTATTGATGCCCAATTTTGTTCTGGTGAACCAAGGGATTTTTTACGAAGCCTTTATCAACAACCTGCAACGTTGCCTCAGGAACATTCCACATTTGGATGCCGCCACTCACTCAGATATCCTGGCAAAATTCATCCGGGGATCTTTTGAGAATGATGCGGCGCTGATCCACCAACAATCGGATACTCCGGCGGTAGACACACTTGTCGATAGTCTAGGCATTTTAAAACTGGCCGGCTTGCAGTTGGGCAATGTGATGACGGTTCAGTCCAACCTCAGCTTGCACAATCTTGTGGCCTCTATGGAATCCAGTGGAGACAACCCACCTCTAAGATTGGAACTGGAAACGGCTTACCGGCAGATGGCCCAAACGGTTTTACCAGCCTGGAAAAAGCAAAACAAGGCAAACAAAGCTTCGGTAGAAAAGATGCAAACCCAACTCAAAGACCTGCTGTTTGCCATTGGCCGCCAAGCCGGCGCCTTTGAGGAGTTAGAAAAAGATTTGGCGTTCACAGGCAAGCCTCCTAAAGAGGCTGAACTCCCTGTAGCCACCAACGACTTAGAAAGCCACCTTCTCACCACTCTGGCCCGCTATGCCCAGGAACACGACTTGGGGAAAAAATCGACGTGTCTCAAAGAACTTGGTGTTCATACGGCCTAAACTATTGTTCTGAAACTGTTAAAAGCAAAGCACAGCCAAAATCACAGTACAATTCACAGTCCAATATAAATTCTCATTAAAAAGCCCGCCGGATATCGGCGGGCTTTTCGTATTTGTAAAAAGGGAAAGGTTAACGTTTCCCAGATTAGGCCGAATGAGCCTTGGGTTTCAAGGATTTCACCCAGCCGTCTAGTTCCCGGGCTGCAACTTCGCGACCGCCCATGCCAAAGGCGATGGCGAAGGCCACGGCAATGGCGCCGAGCAACAGGCCAAAGGCCAGGTTGATAATCTCGGGAGCCAAGCCCATTTGACTGAGGGCCATGGCGGAAGCCAGGAAGACAATCGAGAACCGGCTCAGGGCCGCCAAAATGTTGGCCTGTTCCGATCCGCTCTGGGCAATGGCATCTGCCACCCAGTTGGCGGCAAACAAACCAACGCCAAATATTACCATTCCCAGCAAGATTTGGCCGCCCATGGTGAGGAAATTGAACACCAACTCATTCAATGATTCAAACCCAAGCAGGCTTAACGCTTCGGTTACGCCAAACAGAATGATGGCGGCCTGAGCAATGATACCCGCGACCTGGGAAGGGGATTGGGAGGCATTCTCTGATCCGTGGATACCCAGCTTAGAGAGGATATTGTTGAATCCAATACCGGTCAAAAAGTTGGTTACCACATTGCCCACAATCTTACCTGCCAGGTAGGCAAACGACAGGGTAATTACCGCGCCGATGACGAACGGAATGGTGTTAAGGGCCAGAGACAACATCTCAGTTGCCGGAACGGAAATTGTCTCAATATCCAACTTATTCAGGGCAGAAATTGCTACAGGAATCAGGATCAACACATAGGCGATGGTACCCAGGACACCGGAAAGCTTTTGGTTACCAAACACCTGTTGAATGCCCACGTTTTCGGCCAAGTTGTCGGCGCCTGCGGCTTGCAAAAAGCTGCTGACGATCCGGCGCACAATTCGGGCGGCAAACCAGCCAATGGCCAATAGCACACCGGCTGCCAGAATGTTGGGAATATAAGTTACCACCTCGGCCACCATGGCGTTGATGGGATCTAACACCGCTTCTAACTCAAAAGCCTGCAGCACCATGGGCAGGAACAATAAAAAGACGAACCAGTAGGCTGCTTCGGGCAAGGTAGACGATAATAGCGGAGGTTCTTCCTTACCGGTTTGTTCCGCCAGCTTTTCATCTACTTTGGCCATGGTCAACCCTTTGGCCGTGATCCGTTTGAGCACTGTGGCCAGCAGCCATGCCACCAGCAATAGAGTGCCACCCATCAGCAGCCGGGGCAGATAGTCAAAGACTTGCATCAGCATACCGTTTAGCGGCTGAGTAATGGTGGTTAAACCCAAAGTTTGGAAGGCGGCTACCAGTACAAAGGCCATCACCAACCAAAATACTACCGAGGCAATCAGTTTTTCCAAATGAATCGCACTCGTGCCCGCGCCATCTTCAACCCATCCGGCTAGCCGGTTGTCCAGGCTGGTTTTACCCAACAACCCTTTGGTAATGGCTGCCAAAATCAGGGCGGCAAACCAACCGATTACAAAAATGGCAACGGCACCCAATAAATTGGGCAAAAATAAACTCAAATCATTCATAAACGTAGGCATACGCGCTCTTTAAACCTCCACTCGTACGGACAAAAACCCAATAAAAACTGCCTTTAATTTAAGTTCAGCCACTTTAAAACAACCGCTTTACCGGATCAAGAAATCCCTGCTTTTTTAAACATTCAGTTGCATTTCTCAAAAAACGCATTGCCCTGCCGGTACGGCGAGGGTCCTCGTCTGTTCAGATCAATCCTAATAGCACCTTGATCGCAGAGTACCTCGATAACTGAATAAACCCTTAAATATCTGACGCCCCCATCAAGACTGAGGTAGTAGATCAGTTTGAAAGTTTACACGGATTTCGTCACTCCGTTACGCCCGGAGTGACGACCCGGAATCGCACAGGCTATAGCATTCACGTAATCCCGATACATGGTGTGACACCGGATCTTCGCTTCGCTCCGTCCGGGGTGACGATATTATTTTCAAACTAACCCACTACCCAATATCCACCCTCCTTGACATTCTCCCAACCCCGACTACTCTCACAATAAAGATCTATAACACCTGGCGAACACATCTCAAAAAAGATCCCAATGATCCCAAATAAAGTTATTTACGAGCAATGAGTCTGTTCAAACGCCCATAAAGAGATCCCAATGATCCCAAAAAAAAGTTTTGTACCTTTTTTTCAGTTGCACCGCTTGCAGAAACTTCTGGTGACCCGATCAAACCTACCCCCGGTATCCAGCTTACTTTTCCGCCACCAACACCGTCACTTCAGAGTCCAGCGAATGCGTTTTGATCGACTGAAACCCTTTCTCACCCAGCCACTGCCGGTACTGAGCATCCGTATACACATCTCCCTCCTGGGTGCTAATGAGCATATTCACCCCAAAAATTAATGGCCACCCAGGTTTTGACCTCTCATCATCCGGCACAAAATCAATAATCACCGCTTTACCACCGGGTTTTAAGGTCTGAAAAACCTTGTCAAACAAGTTTTGAGTCGTATGTGGACCAATAGCATGGCAAATATTCGCCAAAATCGCCATATCATACTGGTTTTGTGGCAACTCCAGCTCTTCCAAATCACCCGGGTAATACTCATACCGGTCTTGCAGCCCATGTTTTTCTACATAGCTTTCACCTACGTGGATCACCATGGGGTAATCCAGCAACGTCGCCCGACTACCAGCATCTCGCTCCAACATCGCAATAGACCACACCGCAGATCCGCCCGCCACATCCAAAATATTCAGGCCTTGTTCTTTCCCACCAATATCCAACAACTCGGCCAAAGCTTTCGCCGTTTCGTAGTTGGTGACGTATAAGCCTTTCACGAGCTCGGCAAAATACACCTC
>JAHQWC010000005.1 GCA_019634025.1 Vampirovibrio sp. | reverse complement strand
CTCATCATTCACGGTCAGGTCATGGACGCTTCGGTGTATTTTAAGATGGCAGATCTGGTCATCACCCAGTCAGGGCACAGTACCGCCATGGAGTTGTTAACCTTGGGCAAGCCGTCTATCATGGTGCCCGACGCCAACCAAACCGAGCAGGAAAACAACGCCCGGCGGATGGTTGAACTGGGCGTCTCCCGTCAAATCACCTACGACACCCTCTCTGGTGGTACACTAAAAACGGTCATCACAGATATGTTGGCCACAGATACCCACCAACAGGCTGCCGAACAAATGGCCCAGCGGGCAGACGATATTCACGGCGCCGCTGCTGCCGCAAACGTCCTCCGTGAATATGCTCACAGGCTTTTGGCCTATTAACCGGCTGTAAGCCAACAAACAGAAAGGGTTTTTCATCCCCTTGGAACGCTTATCTCTCCTCATCTTAGTCCTCCTGGTCTGGGCCTTTATCCAGCTCATGGGTAAAATCCTGCCGGAAGTGCCCGCACTGGTCATTGTCATGGCTTTTATGATGACCCATGCCCTACTCCTCACCGCCGCCCTCAGCCACAAGCGCCGTAAGGCCAAAAAGGTAGAAAAGCCTCTCAACCCCAACTATACCCCCAAGGTCTCCGTCGTCGTCCCGGCCCATAATGAAGCTACGGTCATTGCTGATACGGTGCGGCACCTCATGAAGCTAGACTACCCCGACATGGAACTGTGGATTATGGACGATCGCAGTACCGACGGCACCGCAGAGATTCTGCAGCAACTCAAGCAGCACTACCCCACCGGCTACAATTTTCATGTTCGTTCCAACGACAGTTTTCCCGGCAAGTCTGCCGTCTTAAACGACGCCCTGGCCCTCACCACCGGCGATATTATCTGCGTGTTTGACGCTGACGCCCGAGTGGATAAGGATTTTTTACGTCAGATTGTTCCTTATCTGGAAGAGGATGTGGTTGGCGCCGTCCAGGCCCGTAAGATCATCTCTAATGCCGACGAAAATATACTGACCCGGTGTCAAAACTACGAATATTCGATGGATTCCTACTTCCAAATGGGCCGAGATGCTATCCGAAGTGCTGTCCAGCTTAGAGGCAACGGCCAGCTGGTGAAACTCAAAGCCCTGGAGACCACCCACGGCTGGAACGAGTTTACCCTGACCGACGATTTGGACTTGTCCACCAAGCTTCATCTACGGGGCTGGGATATCCGGTTTGCCAGCAAGGTCCACGTTCGCGAAGAAGGCGTCACCCGGTTCAAGCCTCTCCTTAAACAACGCCGTCGTTGGGCTGAAGGCTCTTTGGTTCGCTACCTGGAGCATGCCGGCCAAATCATCGCCTCTAACCGGGTCTCGTTACGAGCCCACGTGGATATGATCGCCTTCTTCGCCGAATTCCTGTTCCCCCTCATGATGCTCACTGAATACCTGCTGCTGGGCTGGGACACCCTCACGGGTGATCTCCAACGGACACGCCTTTTCATCTCCTTGCTGATGCTTCCCGTACTATCGGGCGCATTTAGCGTAAACTTGGTGATTGCACTCCTAAAACTTCAAAAAATGAAATGGTATCAGGCCGTCGCCAACGCCGCCATGACCGGCGCCTATATGGCCGTGGTGTGGATCCCCATTGTCTTTTGGGTCTTTGTGAAGGTCCTGTTCCAAAAACAGCGAAGCATGAACTGGGGTAAAACCGAACACTACGGCGAAACCGTCCAAAGTCAGGCTTAATTACGTAAAGACCCTACCGCGGCCGATTCATCCCCTAGAATCGTCAGCACCTTGTTCAGCTTCGTCAGCTCCACCAGGTTTTGGACATAAGGTTGCATATTAAAAAACACGACTTTGGCGCCTTTGGCGTCACACAGTTTATAGGCCGCCACCAGGGCGCCTAAACCACTGCTCTCTACAAAGCTGATGTTGGCCAAATTCATGGCAATGGCCTTTTGGTCATCACTCAGCAATTGCTGCACCTGACCCTGAAGCTCCTCGGATTCAATAGCGTTGGGTAAGTCCAACACCACTACCCCATCTACAGCTCGACTGGAAATCATAAAAAGTAAAACGCCTCTTTAAAACGATGATGGAAAACCTAGAAACGATAGTGCCTCCATTTTATATCAAGAAACCGGCAAGGAGCAAAGAAAATAAAGGAGACAAAGAATTTTAAAAAGATATACAGGAAAAACCAGTGGTTAAACACGCCTCAAACCGGTTGAAAATGATATGATGGAGACGCGTTTTGCTGTTTTATGAACGGTAAAAGTCATAGGAGGCGACAGGGTTGTCAGCGCAACAGCCAGAAGAACAAGAAGGCTCGGCCATAACAAGCGTTCATTGCCCTGCTTGTAACTACGTAAACTTACCGGAGCAAAGCTTTTGTGGCAGCTGCGGCAAGCAACTGCTTGCCGATAAAACGCTGGAAGGCGCTGCACCGGTTTATCAGGCATATAACTCATCAGAGACCGATTCATCAACAACGGAAGCTAAGCCCTCCAGTCGGTTAACACAACAACCATCCCAATCTACCGAACTACCCAAGAGTAGTCCACAAGAGGAAATCACAGCAACACAATCCACTCCTCCTCAACCGGACTCAAGCACAATCTCTCCAACCCTGACAGAAAGTTCACCGCCAACCGGCATTTCTAAAACAAAAGGGTCGGCAGAAACCCTTAACGAACCATCCACCTATGACTTATTGGACACCTTTGCCGTGGTGTCAGTGGAAATGACCAATCTGGCTGAGCTAACTCACCTGACCAATGATGATTTTGATCGAGAACGATACCAAGAAGACTGCGCCGCATTTATTGAAGAACGCGCCGCCATCCACCAAGGCACTTTGGAATCTTCCCATCGAAACATTTTCTTCATCACCTTCCGCCACCAAGCTTCAGTCAAAGACTCCGCCAACCAAGCTGTCGCCTGTTGCATGTCTCTCCTCACCCAGCCCTATCACATTCAGCAAACCCCTCTCCAGATCCGGGCAGGTATCGATCTAGAAGCCGCCAGCCGCCGAAACCCGGCTGCTGCAGCTACCGAACGCGCCTTGGCAAAAGCGGGGACGGTGTTATTAAATCAACGGATCTATGACCTTCTTCAGCAAGACATTCAAGTGGATCAAATTGGCCCGTTGCCTATGGGCGATGAAATGGTGCCCTTCTATCGGGTCGTCAGCCTAGGAAAGAGGTCTCTTCCTCTTGGTGACAGCCTTTTAAAAGAATCACCAACGGCACCCCCCCCTTCAAATCAAGAAATACTGGATACCTCTATCCAACAACCTTCCCCCCAAGCAACTGATCAGCAACCTGATACCACGGCACAACAATATGGACAATCTCCCGAAGAGCAAGCGCTTGAGGGGTTGGAACTATTGCCTTATATTCCACCCAGGCTACTGACAGAAAAAATGACCCGATCCGCGACGGCAGGATATGAGAAAGGGGTAGAAACCCTTACTCAGCTTTTATCGGAATTTATCACCGGCGCCACCGGCCCCCGGGGTAAAATTATTGGGGTTTCTGCCTCACCGGGACTGGGTAAAACTTATATCACCCAACTGGTTCGTTCTCAAGTCGATCCGGACTATCAAAACCAGCAAGCTTTTTGGCTGGGCGGTACCCATTACAAAGGCTTCAGCAATCCCACCATGCCGCTGATGTTTTGGTTGGAAGTGTTTCAAAACTTTTTCGCCGTTGATCCTGAAGGACTGACCCAGCCAGAAGTGTTGGATCAAGTCTCTCGGGTATTGAACTTCATCTACAACAACGAGGCGCCATCAGATGTCGTAGACTTCTTTAGCGAGTTTCTCTCCGCCGCCCCATTGTCCTCTATGACGCTGGACACCCGTGCCCGGGTTGGCCTTCTGGACCATTATCTAGGCGATATTATCACCACACTTTCCACACAAAAACCAGTCATTCTGGTGGTAGAAGATCTGGAATACGCCGACGCTGCCTCTTTAGACGTACTCATGCAACTGGTTCGCCAAGGCCTGTTAAACAACCAGGTAATGATTTACTTTACCTATCCTCGAGAAACTTATCCTGACGGAGATTTTGCCAAAGTTTTTCAAGTAGCCCCGTTTCAAGAGGTGGTTATTGATAACTGTGATGATGATGCCTGTCGGCAATATTTGGCGTCAGGACCGTTGGCAGGCAATATGGACGCCATCCCGGAGGATCTCATTAATCGGCTCATTGCTAAATCTGGAGGCAAACCCCTGTTTATGGAATCTTGCCTGTGGATGATGCATCTGGAAGGGGTGTTGGCAGTAGATGATCAAGGAAAGCTGACAGTAAGCAACGAGGCAGCCGTCCAACAATACCTGTTTCCTGCCACCGTAGAAGAGGTGCTACACACTCGGTTGGGATACCTGTCGGAAAGAGCACAATATGTCCTACAAGTAGCCAGTGTGGTAGGAGAACGCTTCTCTCTGCCCGTAGTCATGGCCCTGTGTCAGCTGGAATCCGAAGAGTTTACCCAAGTGTTGGAAGAATTATCAGGTCACCGTTTAATTATCCCGGATATGCTGCAATCCGGGCGGTTCATCCACGGATTACTCTGGCAACTGGTATACGATAGTCTGTCAGACGAATTAAAAAGTGAACTGCACAAACTGTATAGCGAATACCTGGAAGAAGCCATGAATCAGGAGCGAGCCATTAACCCCATGTGGGTGGCTTATCATGCCCACCAAGGCAGGCTGCTGAACCGGGCATTCCACTATTGGAATATGGCCGGAGTCTATATGGGGCAAATTGGTTCTCTCACCGGACTCAACATCCTCTTTAGCCGGGCATTGGATATTCTACCGGAATTAAAAGAGGAAAACGAAGAAGAGATAGAGGTTTCTCTGTTTGAGAACCTGGCGTTGATGAACATCGATCGGTTCCCAGAGTTTTCCATCCCCCGGTTTCTGGCGGTACAAGATTACTACCGGGAATACCGCAATACCCCTAAAGAGGTGGAAACACTGGGCTACTTGTCCTCCTGTTATCAGCGTCAGGGCAACATAAGCCAAGCCTTAACCATGTTGGAAGAGGCTCTGGTGTTGGTCTCTAAACAGGACTTCCCCATCGAATACGCCTCTCTCCTCAGCGAAAAACTCGATTGTCTATACACTCTGGGCAAGCTCCAACAGGCTTTAAGTCTGATTACTGATGAGATCGAGCCTCTCCTAACACCGGTAGCAGAAACCATGAAGGAAGACACTGTTTATACCGGCGTTTGGCTCAACACCCGGCTAATCAAGGCCCGAATTTACTTATCCCGGTGTAATAACAAGGTATTTGATCTCATTGAAGACGCTTTGAACCGAGCGGAACCTCACCCTCACCGGGAACAGTTTGAAGCTCAAATCGTTTCCTTCAAACTCCTGCGGACCCAAGGGTTCCTTCTCAAGGGCAACTACGACAGCTGTGAACGATCTTTGCAAGCTTTGATGCCGCAAATTGAAGTCCTGGCCGACGCGGACCGTTACCTAGCCCGGTGGGGTCTGGTGGCTCTGTCTTACCATTGCGAGATGGGCGACTGGGAAAACGCCTCTATGCTCATCCCCAGTACCTTATATCAGTCTGAATACTGCAAAGACTACCTCACCTGGATCACCACCAATACTTACGCCGGTCAGGTGGCCGCCGGCATGGGCAATATCAACGAAGCCCGCAAAGTCTTGGAAGATTCGGTGATGCTGAGTTCTGAATACCGCCTGGCAGGCGCTGCTTTGATGGGCTGGCGATTCCTGGCGGAACTGGAACTGTCTGCCGGCGCCAAGGAGGTGGCGGAGGAAATTAGCGCAAGAGCATTGGAAATCGCCCAAAAACCGGACTTTAACAACCTGTTGGAAACCTACCTTCTCAGCATTACCCGCTCCAAAACCCTGCTGGCCCACGGCGATGTTAAACTGGCCGGCAAAACCCTGGAGGCTCACTGGCCCACCATCGCCCAATCGGGTTTTACGCCGTTGGTTGCCCGGATGTCCTGCCAAATCGGCCTCATTTACCGGTCTTTAGCCCAAGTAACGAAAGGTGAGTTGGCTCAAAAACACCAACAACGGGCAGATGGCTTCTTAGGCAAATCCAAAGAAGCTTGGGAGTCGGTGAATAACAAGTTCCAGCTACGACTATTAGAACTTGTGTAGTATACTGAGTTTTCTCAGTTAACTAGTTTCACGTGAGGGTGAAAAACTTATGACATTTAATAATGTTGGCTTTCCACGGACACTAACACCTTTTATAGATATGCGTGAGGAAGCAATAAGAACCCTAAGGCTTATCGATACTACCAGACAAGCTATGCAAGGTAGCAAACGAACTAAAAGTTCAAATAGTATACGTAAGCATATGGCTAGTATAGCTGCCGAAGCATATATAGATCTAAGAAGGTCTAATATAGCACTCGGTAATAAGGCTAGCTTCAGGCCTAAAAAGAAAAAATCTGTTATAGCTTCAACTTAAGTTGTTCATTAGCTGAAACAGTAATTCATCAAGGCTGAAACACCAACGGTTTCAAGCTGTTATTCACATACCCAGGCTGCTGCCGACTCTCCTCAAATCCTGGCCCACTCACTGCCACAGGGCTTACCGGCAAAAAACGTGGACGGCCGCTCACAAACACCTCCTGCCCATCAATACTCACTGTATGCGGTGTGCCTGATGTCCATACAGCAACAGTTTGCTGCCCAGGTCCGGTAAAGGCCAGAAGATAATCCTCCTCATGGGACGGCAACCGCTTCAAAAACCGCTGCCCACTCAACGCTCGGCTCATCTGCTGCAGCGCGCCATAAGCAGGCTTGATTCGCCCGTCTGGGGCCAACAGGCCAAAGCCGTGTTCTTTGTCTCTGGGGTTATACTGCCCATTAATATCCCCCTTCCAGTCATACAAAATATTCACCGGACTTCCCATCATCAAGCTCAGCAGGCTTTGCCGCACCAGGAAGCTAGCCTGGGTTGCTTCATCCAGCTCTTTCGGTACAGCAGCGCTGGAATATCCCCATTCGCCCAACAGTACCGGAATTTGCTTACCTGGCGGCTGATACTGACGAACCAGTTGCTGAACCATGTTGTATTCCTTCAAAAACTTCTCCGGCGCCTTATTGGTAGGAAACGCCTGATACGGATGAATCGTCACCCCATCCACCAATCGCAACAAACCCTGTTGAAAGCACCGCTGTAAAAACAGCGGATCGGATCCCGCAATCCCTGGTGCAGTGAACTTAGCCGTAGGGTCTAGCTGTCGCAATCGAGGCAACAGCCGCCAGGCCAAACGCATATATTCGTCCGGGTTCGGCTCCGGTTGCCAAAAAGACTCATGGTTAGGCTCATTCACCAGCTCCCAAATGATACCCTGGCCTCGAAAGTGCCGGACGGTTTCAGTGGCATACCGTTCATACCCGGCCTGCACCGCAGGGGGTTGAAGGGTTAAGTCTTTGGAATACAGTGGATTTCCCAACCCCAAAATCACCATGGGCTGAATCTCACGACGCTTCATCGCCTGAATAATGGCGTCATATTTCCTAAAATAAAACACTCCCGGCTGCTTTTCCACCTCACTCCACAACACATCCATCCGCACCTTACTAAACCCGGCTGCTTTCAGTAGATCCAATTCCCGTTCCCCCACCAGAAACCGTCCTTGTCCAGGCACCAAAAAATGAACGTGAACCCCCAACGAGTTTGGCACGGATAGGGATTTACGTGTATTAGACCGACCTGTTGGATAGGTAGGTCGATTAGGAAAAAAACTTGATGGCGGTGGGATAGAGAGGCTCATGTCAGGTCTTGTATTTAATTACTACGATATCTGTCGTTTTTAGCATGGCACATGGTATCAGGGTTTATTAAAAATCAAAACCCGTCGGCAAATTGCCGACGGGTTTGATGGTGTATGAATGAATGTAGTGTGTGTATGG
>JAHQWC010000004.1 GCA_019634025.1 Vampirovibrio sp. | reverse complement strand
CTACGTTAAGCCTGGCGAGCTGATTATTGCGCCTCATGACTGTTACGGGGGTACTTACCGGCTGTTGCGCCATAAAGCGGATTTGGGTCACTACCGGGTGAAGTTTGTGGATCAGACTAACCTGGGCGAACTTGCCAAAGTGATTGCCGAGGAGCCTCCGCAGCTTTTGCTGATTGAAACCCCCAGTAATCCGTTGCTTCGTCTCACCGATATTCGGGCAGTGTGTGAATTGGCGAAACCTCATGGCACCTTGTGTGTTGCCGATAATACGTTTCTATCTCCGGTGCTGCAAAAACCGTTTGAGTTAGGTGTGGATGTGATTATTCACTCCACCACCAAATACCTGAATGGCCACAGTGATGTGGTGGGGGGTGCTGTGGTGAGCCGAACCGAGGAGCTGCACCAGTTTTTCTTTTGGTGGGGAAACTGCATTGGCAACACGGGGTCACCCATGGACAACTACTTTACCCTGCGTGGTCTTCGGACGTTGGAAGTGCGCCTGAAGCAGCAAGAGCAAACCGCCCGGCAAGTTGCCGAATTTTTGCAAAGCCATCCTGCGGTTACTCAGGTATACTACCCTGGCCTGAGTGATCATCCGAGCCATGAATTGGCCAAACGTCAGCAAAATGGTTTTGGCGCCATGATTAGCTTTGAGCTGGCCGGTGGGGAGCCGGAGATTATTCAGTTGGTGAACCACCTTCAGTTATTCAGTCTGGCGGAATCTTTGGGAGGCTTTGAAAGCCTGATTGCCCACCCGGCGACGATGACTCATAGCGCCATGGATCCTGAGGCCCGGAGAACTGCCGGGATTTCTGATCAGCTGTTCCGCATTTCCATTGGCCTGGAAACGCCGGAGGATCTGCTGGCAGACTTATCTAAAGCACTGAACGTCGTTGTTGAAAATAGACAAGCCACATTTTCAACAAATGCTGTTTTGGCAAAAGTATAGAACTGACTTTTGACTTTTAGTTGATAAGCTTATTTATAATAAGTAAGTATCTCGTATATTCAACAAAGCCTCTATTCCAAGTTTTTATTATTGGTAATTTAAAAATAGCCTAATCTTAATGACTTTAGTAATCGATCAGACCTTTATAAATGACTATGTAGATAAAACATATCAGCTCTTCTTTGAATTGCCTTGGGAACCTTTTGAACTTGAACAGGATAGTTTATCAACTGATGGGACATCAGAATTCCGTGTTTTTTCAGAACTATTTTTGAAAAAACGTATTACTTTTTCTGAAGACTTAGCTCCAATTTTTAGTCAGCTATATAAAATTGAATTGGATAAAAAAGTTCACAAAAAATTAGCTGTAAGCTTGATAGTACTATTAGAACGTCTTCTTCACCCTATTCTACAGTCTGAGTGGGAAGGTTTTTGTCAACAAGTATATGATGCTGAAATCAATGAAACGGATAAAAACCTGCAGCATATATTTTTACAAGAAATGTCTATATTGGGATTTAAACGTTTATTTAAGGCTAGGCCAGTTTTAAAAAATCTTGTTCAACGAGTTCTTATATGTTGGTGGCAAAATACTTTCTCATTATTTGCACGTTTAGAAATGGATTATGCTCTTCTTTCATCCAAAATGAGTTTATTAGGTGTGCCTTGCCGTTTAATAGATATAGAATCTGGTTTGTCAGATTCTCATCAGGGTATGGATAGCGTCAAAATTCTTTGGTTTAGTCAAACTCACGCTGTAGTTTATAAGCCTCGATCATTGGAGGCAGAAGAACGTTTATATCGGTTTTTGGATGACCTTACAGTAACAGGCTTCTCTATAGAGTTTCAGTCTTTATGGATTCTTCTCCGAGAAGGTTATAGCTGGATGGAATATTGTTGCCCCGTAGAGGATTTGTCAGAAATAGATATTGTTTCTCACGGCCGACAGTATGGTGCTCTCATGGCTTTATGGTTGTTATTGGGTGGTAATGATCTTCATCATGAAAATATTAGTGTAAGTCTTTTGGGGCCAGTGATTTTAGATGCAGAAACGCTATTTGCAACAGATTATGAGCATTATCAAACAGATAGCATTCTTAAAAAGAATAGCTGGATAAAACCATCATATGAACATTATTCAGTTGTCAGTACTTCGATGTTGCCCACTTTCATTAGACTTGACGAAGAAGATTACCGAGCCGTATCGGGAACACTGGTTTATGAAAATCTATTTCAATTTAATGGAGTAGAAGAATTACTGGTAAACCAGCAGGTCAAATGGGAACAGTTTAAAAATGCAACTTGTGAAGGACTTGAGGATATTTTTAACTATGTATTAAATGATATGGGCGTGTCTACATTTAAAAGCTTAGTTTTACAGACCTTTACTGGTAGTGCTCAACGAATATTGGTTCGGGATACATTGCCTTATATGAAAATATTGGAGTATCTCACTCAAGATTATGACTCATTGAGTAATCGTGAGCAGTTTTTAAAAACGATTGACTCAAAATTGAAAATATTATTCAACGAATTCGATTTCTTGGAAAATATTCGTGTGAATGAGATAAAACAACTTGCTGCCTTTGATATTCCTTACTTTTACCGAGTTATGGGAGAGAATAGTCTATACGGAAATGATCTTTCAGTGGTGTTGGAGCCAGAGACAGATTTTTGCTCAATACATGGTTGTTTACAGCAGTTAGATCTAGAGTGGATTCAATGGCAAGTCGAAATAAGTCGTCTACTACTCACTCCTCATCAACAGCTAGATAACTATAGACTATCTACTGCTACAGGTAATCAACTTGCTCATCAAGAGGTCTGCAGTTTAAATAAACAGATATATATAAATGCTTTTGAAAGTCAGCCACTTTACCAAGTTCGACGTATGAGTCTTTTAGTGAAGAAATCCTTAGAGTATTCTGATCTTCTAAAATTCCGTTCTCAACAAAGAATTATTGAAAGCAATCAGTTTAGTCAAAATGAGTTTGTCGGTTATGGGATGTATACGGGGTTTATGGGGCGATTAACTTTTTTAGGTGCTCTGGCCTGTCTGGATGATGATGAGGCTTTAAGACAGTTTGTTCAAGTAAAAACTCAGGAGCTATTAGCATTATTTTCTTTAAAAAATGCTATGCAACTTGGCCGAAAGCGAGGTATTTCAGAAGGAACCCCGGCGATTTTATATGGTTTACATGTTTTAGATCAGCTAAATGTTTTTAAAATGCCTATATCTTTGGCTCAAGATTTTTTCATGTTTTCGCTCGATGATGCCATTGTAATGGACCCTGATTTTTTGACAGGATTTTCTGGTGAAATTACTCTATTGAGCTGCTTATATAAATATATGCCAAATAAAGTTTTAACAGCATATAAACATTGTTTTATAGAGACAGCAAATAAATATATAAATAGTTGGGAGGATTTAGAAAACGAAACGCAGGTTGGTTTAGCTCATGGTGCATTGGGAGTAGCCTTTGCGGCTGCCAGACTATTTGAACATACTCAAGATTCAAATTTATGTATGATAATGAAGAAACTAATTGCTTATGAAGAGAGACTGGTTAATCGACTGCCAGAATATACTCAAAACTTAAGTTGGTGTTACGGTCATGCTGGTAGGGCAATTACCCTGTATGAGTCAGGTAGAATATTAGAAGATGACTCTATGATAGATCATGCTATGCAGCTGATATCTCTTAAACGTCAACCACTTAACTTTAAGAATCATACTCTTTGTTGCGGATCTTTGGGTTATGTGGCTGCTAACATGTATATTAATAAATCAACAGAGGACTATCAGTCAAAAAAGTGTCGAAATCAGTATTATAATGATTTCTATCATAATTGGGAAACCCGCTTTAAATATGAATCGAATAATATGGATAGGTTTATGGATTTAAGCTTTTTCTTGGGTTCTAGTGGTGCTGGATATACTATGCTTTATTCTATGGAGCCTCAAAATATACCTGCTATATGGGCATTTGAATAATGTTATTGCGATGTGTTTGTTTAAAAAATATTAATGCATTGATAAAAATTTGAATTCAATAGATAATTGGTAGGGTTTAACTTCCACTGATTAATGTAAGGATTAATTTGATGAATGTTCGAAATGTAACTCTAAATATTGGTAGTATTCACCAACCTAAGACTCAACAATTAAGACAGTTAGATAAGCAGATTAAATTTTCATCTGCTGAGAAATGTGATTTAAGTAATCCTATGAGCAGTTGTAGTGGTGGTGGTTGTGCTGGCCCAATAAAATATCTACAATAGGTTTTGGATGTCTTGATAATTATTTGATCGTTTGACTTTAACCTCTAAATATATGTTGGTTAGCAGTTTGGTTTTATAAAATGCATGTAATTGTTGATTTGTGTGTGGTGCCGTTAGGCGTGGGGACGTCGGTTTCGCGCTATATTGTGGAATGCGAGAAAGTGCTGAAAGCTGCAGGTCTTAGCACACAATTGCACGCCTACGGCACCAATATTGAAGGGGAGTGGGATGAGGTCTTTCGGGCAGTGAAACAATGTCACGAAAAACTACACGATATGGGGGCTCCCAGGATTACCACGACGATTAAATGTGGTACCCGGATGGATAAACACCAGACGATCGCTCAAAAAGTAGAATCGGTTACTGATCGTTTATAATCTCCAATAGTGCTATAGTGGCATATCCAACTTCTATTTCAGAGATATATAGCTAATATCCACGATACTCCGCAACTTTTGGCTTGGAGGGGTTTTTATGGATTGAAGGTGATTTTATTGAGAATCACCCTGTGTAACAACGTTATTGATGCCCGGAATCAGAACTTATGGGGAATGTCCAACCACCTGTAACGCAATATGGCCAACCTGCTGGATTTTATCCAGTTGCTAGAGCCGTACCGACTCTGGTGCCAAGCCTGGCGGGGGCTTCATCGAGCCTGGCGTCTTCTCCTGCTCAAATGCCGTTTATGAGCCCGGGAAATGCACCACCCAGGCTGATTAATACGTTTCAGTCTCCGGCAGGACATCCGGTTCAGGTGTATTTGCTGAAAAACGGACATCGAGTGGTTATTGAGCAAACCCGGGATGATATTGTGAGTCTACGGACTTTTATCAACGCAGGTTCTGTGAATGAAAATCCGGTGTATAAGAGTGCTTTATATTCTCGAACCGGTGTGCCTTCCGGGCTGGCACACTTGGATGAGCACTGTCATTTCCTTAAAACACAGCACTATCCGCAAAAAAATACATGGGTTCAGGCGACGGAGAACTTGGGAGCTAGGCTGAACGCCAGTACTGGGCATGAGCTGATTCAGCATGAATTGACGTTTAACAAGGAAGTTTTGATGCCGATGATTCGCCAGCATGGGGAATCGGTGCTGCATTCGTTTTATGATCCCAACGCCATTCGTCAGGAAATCACCAATGTACTGAATGAGGCCCAAGAGAGTATCCATGATCCGGATCAGCAGGTGAACAGCAAGATTTGGGAGTTACTGTTCGAGCGGTCCGGTTTTCAAAGTTTGGGGACTCGAAAAGATGTCTTGAATTCCACGGCTCAGGATTTAACCCGGTTCTTCCAAACGTTTTATCGTCCAACTCAAATGATGACGGTAATTTCTGGAAATATAGATCCAGCAGCTACTTTGTCGGCCATTAATCGGGAATTCTCAGCCAACCCAGCTCGATCAGCTCCTCCTAATAATGCGGCATTGCAGGTGGCGTTGGGCCCGACGGAAATTCGTCATGCAACCATATACAATCCAAAACTGTCGGCTCACAGTATTGTCAGCTTGGGATTCCCGGGGCCAGATTTGGAAAACTATCGGGATCGAGCTGCTGTTGAAGTTTTGCTGAACCTTTTGGGGAGCGGACCGTTATCCACGTTGCAGCAGTTGAAAGACACGTTGGTTGATCCCAAAACCGGTCAAAAAGCGATTCATGCCGTAGATATTAGTTTAGAGCCCATGAAAAAAGCAGGAGCTGCCGGAGTTTATCTCCAAGCACAGCCCGGTTCAGAGCAATTGGTTTCTCAGGCAGTGTTGAACCTGCTACAGGGTTTACAACAGAACCCGGTTGCTATTCGGGAGTTGGAGCAGACTAAAAATCAAATTATTTACGGGTTTGAAAAAGGCCTGAATGACGTTGACGTTCGGACTATGTTGATGGGGATGGAAATGTATACAGGCAAAGCCGATAAGATGTTGCCACAATACTATTTAAATTATCAACAGTTGATCAAAAATGTGACGCCTGCCGATGTGATGCGGGTAGCACAGCGGTATTTGAACCCGGCGCGGTATGCTTTGGTCTATGGTTTGCCGGGACGAGCTCAGGCAGATTCCGGGAATCGGTCGAATTATTATGCAGGATGGGTTCCGGGAGGAACGTTGTAATGGCTGCCGGATATACACCTGCTTATATGCCCTCTGTGCCGATAACATCTGCTAACGCTACCTTTCTACAACCCGGCAACTATTTACCGGCACCGTCTGTGCTTGTTCCACCTAATGCTTTCATGCCGAGGGCAAACACCTCTCCTATTGGTCCCGTGGTTAAGTCACGGGTGATGAACGGTGCTGCTGCTCACTTGCAGCAGGTGCAGGGGCAAAAGGTGAGTCAAATCTCTGTTATTCTTCCTGTTGGACCATTATTCCCCTCTGTCCAGTCATTGGTGCCAGGATTGCTAACCAATGGCTCTGCCGCGACGAAAGCATTAGTTACTCAGGCGGCTGCTGACGGAATTGATATAACCGCCATACCGGGGGGAGAGAAAATTATTTTGTCTTTGTCGTCGCCGATAGGGAAAGAAACGGCGATGATTCAGACGGCGATGCAGTTGTTGACCCGGCCGGTGGTGGATCCGGTAACGTTTAACACATTGAAGCAGGATCAGATAGAGGCCTTTCGTAAACTGTTGGATGACCCTAAGGTGCCGGTGTTTGATGCGCTTGGGAAGCAGCTTTATGGGATGCAGCATCCTTACGGAATCAGTGTGCCGGATTTGTATGCGGATCTGGTGAAGCAGGATGCTAAAACGTTGATGGATGTGTATCAATTTGCTTTGGGTAAGCCCAAAGAGGCTAGCGTTCTGTTTGTGTCTCCATTACCGGTGGCTCAGCAACAAGCGTTGTTGGATCAGGGTATTCAGTCGGCAAGATGGTTTGCCAACCCTTATCATCAGGGGCCATTTCCGGCGACGCCCAGAGTTCAGAAGCGACAGGGAAAAATACCACCGGTGTTAATTCCCAGCAATAAAGTGCAGCGGGCTCATATTGTGCGAGCTTGGCAGGCGCCAACGGTTGAGAGTGTTGATTATCCAGCGTTTGTATTGATTACTCAGCTGTTGGGTGGGATGACAGGCGGGTGGTTTAAGGAGCTGCGGACCCGGCAGGGGATGGTGTATAGCACTCAGCAGGGTTATAACTTGCAGAAAAATGGTGCAGATTACAATGTGAGCGCCGAAGTGAACTTTGATAAGGTGGGACCGGCATTGCAAAGTATGGACCGTGTGATTCAGGAGCTTATTTCACAACCGGTGGATTTACAGACATTGGAGAAAGTGAAATTGAAGTATATGCGGGAAGTTCGGACTCAAACCCAGTCTTCGGAAGGTATTGCGGCAGTAAATTTGGATCGGTTGACCGATGATCATATGCCCTTGCATCCCAATGATTTGATTGCTCGGATGATGGCGGTGACACCACAGGATATTCAGCGAGTAGCGGCAACAGTGTTTGGGCCGCAGAGTGGGTTTGAGATAACCGGAGTGTCAGCGCCGGCAGGAGTGTTGCAGCAATGGTTTGGGTCGACTCGTCGAGTGTAAACCAATGTGACGGTATTGTCCCAGAATGCCCCAGTTTTAAAAATGCAGTTTTTGGGGCATGAGATGAAAAACTCTTGATTGACTGTATTTTAGCGATTGAATTGATGTCCCATGTCCCAAGGTTGGGACATGGGCTTTTGAGCTGAGTATGGCGGTTAATGTCTCTGACTATAGTATTACTGTATTTGAGTTTGGCTTGAATACAATATTTTAGGAGGGAGACCAGTTCATTCATCAAATGGATACTGAGACAAAGTATATTTTTTAAGATGTAGGTATCATTTTTCGCTCCAAAGCTTCTCGGGTTAATTTCTAGAGGGAAATACGGGTTTTGGTTATGTGGTCGATTCTTTTATTTTCTCATCCATAATTTTGAAAGGTTCTAATCATGCTGAACTCCGTTATTCCTTTGGTGACTAAAAATGGCGCCTTTTCAATGAAAGGTGGTAAATCCGGATCTGAAGACAATAAAAATGCGTTTGCCATTATTCGGGTTTTAGAAGCTGTAGGAAAAGCCAATAGAGAAGAAGATGCCGCAGTTGCAGCATTAGAAGCCGTGAAAGAAGCATTTGGTTGGGCCTATGGGTCTTATTGGACCCTTGATACTGAGGAAAATGTCCTGAAGTTTTCTGTTGAATCGGGAACGGTTACGCCAGAATTTACTAAGGTGACCCGGGAAGCCAGTTTTAAAGAAGGTGTGGGCTTAAGTGGCAGGACATGGCAGTCGCGAGATCTCATGTTTGTCCAAGATTTGGGCACCATGGTGGATTGTTGCCGGAGAGAATCCGCCCAACGCGCTGGGGTCAAGTCTGGCGTGTGTTTCCCTATTGTTGTGAAGGGTCAGGTTATTGGGACCATGGACTTTTTTGCCCTGGAAACCTTAACTCTGTCTCAAGAGCGGTTAGATGTGTTGCGTAGTGTGGGTAAACTGGTTTCCGAATCCATTGAAAGGATTCAAAATACTGCCCAACAGGCTGAAACGGTGGCGGATTCAAAGGCTGTGAATAAGGTGTTAACTGCTTTGATGGTCGCCTCATCTCCGAATGAAGCTGCCCAAATAGCTTTGGATACTGTGAAAAATGCTTTTGGTTGGGCTTACGGATCTTATTGGACCATTGATCCTAATGAGAACGCACTGAAGTTTTCTGTTGAGTCAGGTACGGTAACACCTGAGTTCACGAAGGTGACCCAAGAGGCGAGTTTTAAAGAGGGTGTTGGCCTTAGTGGTAAAACCTGGCAGTCTAAGGATCTGATGTTTGTAGAGGACTTAGGCACCATGGTGGATTGTTGCCGGAGAGAACCAGCTCAGCGGGCTGGGGTAAAATCTGGCGTGTGCTTTCCTATTATTGTAAAAGGTCACGTTATTGGAACCATGGACTTTTTTGCTCTGGAAACTTTAACCCTGTCGCAAGAACGATTGGATGCCTTGCGCAGTGTAGGCCAATTGGTGTCCGGTACGATGGAGCGACTGGAAAAGGTTGAACAGGAAAGGAAAACGGCTGATCAACTCAAGCAAAACTCTGTGGAATTGGCTGATTTTTCCTCTAGTTTAGGCACACTTAGCACGGCTATTTTAGAAGATGCAGAGAGTAGTTCTCTACAGGCAGGAACGATTTCCAGTGCATCTACAGAAGTAACGGTCAGTATCCAAACGGTGGCCTCTGCTACTGAAGAAATGAGCGCCAGTATCGGCGAAATTGCTAAAAATGCGGTGCAAGCTGCTGACATTAGTGAGAAAGCCCAGTCTAGAGCAGAAGAATCTAGTAAAATTGTAGATTTTCTGGGCCAGTCGGCGAAGGAAATTGAGTCGGTGGTAGAAGTGATTAGTAGTCTTGCTGCTCAAACAAATTTGCTGGCCTTAAATGCTACTATTGAAGCTGCTAGTGCTGGGGAGGCTGGCAAAGGGTTTGCTGTGGTTGCCAATGAGGTGAAAGAGCTGGCCAAGCAGTCGGCAGGTGCTACCGAGGATATTCGGTTAAAGGTAGAAGAGATTCAAAATAATACGGCGCAAGCTGTGACGACCATTAACGATATTGCCACTACCGTGGTGGAGGTGAACCAGATTATCACTACCATTGCTAGCGCTGTTGAAGAGCAATCTGCGACGACCAATGAGATTAGTCGTAGTTTGGGAGAAGCTGCCAACGGCAGTAATGATATTTCTAAAAGCATCACCGGTATGGCACAGCTGGCGGATAAAACGAGCCAAGGCGCCAAAGAGACACAAGATGCAGTTCAGAAATTAAGCCAGATGTCAGAAGGGCTGACAGCCTTGATTAAACAGTTTGATGAGTAATAAATTGCAGAGAATGGGCTTATATCTGGTAATGTAGCCTATGAGCTTATTTGGATGGATATCCTTTTTCTTGATCTTTTACGATTCTACCAGCCTTTAGCATGGGTATAGGTGTATTTTAGCTCTTGCATGATAAACCTGAAGCAGTATTATTGAGAAATATTCTCAATAGTTTGTTCAGGAAAATAAAACATGCAAATTTCTAAACTTCAGACTTCACTCTCTGCCATGTCTCGATTTGGTGCTGAGAATGTGATACCAAAGCCCAAGGTCTCACTTGATTTTGATCATCACTTTCACTCTGATGTGTGGCGCCATGATGAATTGCCGGAGGCTGTGAAACCCGAGTTCCGGCTGTATGATGCCAAGCAAAAGTGGGATCCGGCGAATGATGCGATTTTTGACAAAATGGCTGTGGTGGTTGGGCTCCCGTTGAGCCCTAAACAACAGGAGTTGTTTAAACCTTATATTCGGCCAGGACAAACAGCAATGCTGGTGCCTGAGGCAACCATCGGTAAGATGTTGGATACGAAGGCATAGGATAGGTCTTATACTTCTGATTCCAGAATTGTCCTGATTAAAGTTATGTCTGCCCTCTCTCCTTTATAGGAAAGAGGGCAGAATTTTATTGTGCTTTATGAAAGGTTTATAGGAGGGTAGGTATTGGCTTCAGTGATTAGTTGCAGGATACTGTGGGAATGAAGACGGTGGATATTTTTTCTTTGATTCAGGAACACCCAGCGGTGCAGGCAGTGCATCGGTTGGCAAGTGCGGCTGAATTGCAGGTGCTGATAGTGGGTGGGGCTGTGCGAGATGTGTATCGGACAGGTACATTGCCGCAAGATTTGGATTTTGTGGTGTTGCATCCAGAGGGTGAGTTGCAGCATCCTGCGGAAGGACTGTCTCGGCAGGTGGCAGATGCGTTGAAGGGACACTATGTACTGCTGGATGCGGAGTATGGGATTCACCGGATTGTGATTCGTTATGACGATGAGCCGGAATTGGTTTTGGATATTTCTGACGCCTTGAATAACTCCTTAGTGGATGATTTGAATCGGCGGGATTTGACGGTAAATTCGGTTGCGATGGATTTAGCGACAGGACAGCTACATGATCCGCATGGTGGATTGAAGGATGCCGAGGCAGGGTTGATCCAAATGGTGTCGATGGAGAATTTATTGGAAGATCCCCTTCGGTTATTACGGGTTTTCCGCATTGCCGCCACTATTGGGGCGAACAAAATTGATCTCGACACCTTGGCAGTAGTGCAGGAACATGGCGCTAAATTGTTAGAGGCGGCGCCAGAGCGGATTCATTATGAGTTTTTCCGTCTGCTCAATGCGGAGCCTTGTTTTGAGTGGTTGTTGGCCATGGCAGACTCTGGGTTGTTAGAGGTAATTTTGCCGGAATTTATTCCGATGCGGGACGTGCAGCCAAACCGGTATCATCATTTGGGGTTGTTTGAACATACCTTGGAATTGGTGAAGCAATCGGAGCGATTGATTGAAGCGTTTCCTGCCGAGGTACAAGGATGGATTCGCCAGCCGTTTAATGGGATGGTGTCGCGATTTGGACTGATTAAACTGGCGTGTTTGCTGCATGACATTGGTAAGCCGGCGACGATGGAAGAGAAAGAAGACGGGAAAGTAACGTTTTACGGTCACGATCAGCTGTCTGAAGAGATGACGGAAGAGGTTGCCAAGCGTTGGAAGCTGAGCCGGGATGTGAAGGAATTTGTGCAGAAACTAGTGCGGTGGCATTTGTACCCGTGTCAGTTTGGACCAGATTCGTCTAGAAAGTCTGTAATGCGGTTTTTTAGGCGGATGGGGGAAACGACACCGGATGTATTGCTGTTGGCCTTGGCCGATCGCTATAGCGCCCAAGGGCCGATGATTAAGCCGGAAGACCTAGAGACCACTCGGCAAGATCATCTGTGGCTGGCAGAAGAATATTTGGCGGCCCAGGAAGTGTTGAACCGTCCGCGGTTGCTAGACGGGCGAGAGGTGATGGAGTTGCTTGGTTTAGCCCCTGGGCCAGAGATTGGAAAAATAATGTCGGCGTTGCAGGAAGCCCAGCAGTTGGATGAGGTGACAACACCAGAAGAGGCTCGAGGTTGGGTGAAACGGGAGTATGGGTGAGGCTTTTATAAGCTAATCGCTTAAAGCGTTTCTGGATTTCAATCTACAGAATCCAGATTATTCGTATTGGGATTCATTTTCGTCATGCTGTGAATCCGACTGTTGACCCGCATTGGCATCGTTATTGCCCTGGTCGGAATCGTTATCTACCTGGTTATCATTACCGTTGTCGTTATCGTTACCGCTATCATTGTTATCTTTGATCTCGTTGCCATTTCTATCATAGTTTTTTGTTGTGGAACCTGTTGGATTGCCATTGGCATCATAGGTTGTGGTGGTGACTGTACTGCCACTGTTATGGTTACGGGTTGTTTTTTCGGATACCACTGTTCCGTAGACAGGATCATATTCTTTTTCTGTGGTTGTTCCGGTCCCGTTTGTTGCATGTTGGGTTGATGTGGAACTGGTCATTTTTCCATTTTTATCGTATTTGTCTGTTTCGGTTGTGGTGCTGCCATCTGAATTTTCGGTGGTTTTGGTGGTTTCGCCAGATATTTTATTTCCATTCTTGTCTGTTGTTTCAGTGTTTGTTTCTTTGGTCTTTTCTTCAGGATTCACATCGGTAGCAGTTACCTTGACATCACCATTTGCACTGTATTCCTTTTCCCGGGAAGTATAGCCGCCGTCACCATGATGAGTCGTCGTCGACTCTTTTGAGATATCTCCGGCTGCATTTCTGGTGGTGGATCTTACTCCTACCGTGCCATCTTGGTGACGACGATCCGTGACGAATGTCTCTGTGGTTGATACAACATTTTCTTCAGCATCATATTCGGTCTTTTTTTCTGCCATCTCTGTATTGGGATTTCCGGCTTGTATATCCTCATCAGAGCCGGTCCAGCTTCTTTCTGTCTCAGTACGGCCGGTGACATTTCCATCTGGATCCTTGGTCACGGAGTCGATCTCTGTTCTTGTCCTCGCATCATTTCGAGTGGTTGTGGAGGTTTCATTGGTGACACTTCCGTCCGTATGACTTGTTGTTTTGGTCTGCTCTGCCTGGTAGTCGCCATCTTCTTGTTCCGTTTTGTCGGTATTGACAGTCGTTGTAGACCCATCCTCATTGGTATATGTTTCATCTGTGACGGTAGTTGTTGACCCGTCGTCATTATGGATTGTTGTTGTTCCTTGACTGATCACATCACCCTCCGGCTCTTCGAGTGAAGAACCCTCTTCTGGGAAAACCGGTTCATCTTCCGTATCATCAACCGGTGGTGGTGGTGGTGGGATATCCGTGATTTCTTCACGGACTTCAGCGATTTCGCCATTCTCGTCATAAATAATTCGTTCTGTTCTTTTGCCGCCGTTTTCGGCAGTGTTTTTAGTGACCTGATTTTTAGGCAGGCCCGTATCCGGATCGAAGGATGTGGCGGTGTCGACCTGGTTGTTGTTTTCATCCAGGGATGAATTTGAAGTAATGGTCTTCCGGCCAGTTTCATCGTAATAGTGATGGGTCATACCGCCATCTTGTGCAATTTCCCTTTGATGATCCGAATAGTCCTTACCGCCATGATTAATAAAAGGGTTCAGGGGTTCACCATCAGTACTGTGATATTTGGTATCGGTAACCTGTTCACCGTTTACATCAATCCGTTTCTCCGTTCTTTCAGGATTGCCGGTGGCGTCATCTATAATGGTGGTAGTATTCACCTCTCCACCGCTAGAAATTGAGTCAAATGTAACCTCTTCGTTGGTTGCAACCTCGTTTTCAACAATCTTATTGCCCTCTGCATCATACAGTTCGGTTTTAGTGACGGGATTGCCGTTTGCATCTGTGGTCGTTTCGCCCTCTTCAACAATGACGTCGACCAGTGCGTCGGAAATATGAGGTGAGGAGTCAGATCCATCATCGGTTGTGTTGGCCTGAGTTGTTTGGGTAGCCTGTGTATTTGTGGTCGCAGTTGCTGCGGCACTTTCATTGATACTGGTATCTACTTCGGTATCATCAACCTGAGTGGTCTGTGTGGTTGTGTTTGCGGTTATTGAAGTATTAACACTGTTACCTGTATCTGTTTCAGAAGTACTTTCCAAAGGCTTTGCTTTGGTATTTGCAAGACTCTGGCTGGCCTCGAGTTGTGACTTGTTGTACTCGGCCTGAGTTTGGAGTGCGGGATCGTCGAGATTGGGTTTAGCTTCAGCAGTGACTTCGGGCTTGGTTGCAGTTTCTGTTTCCTGAGCAGGCGGTTTGGCGGCTGCATTTGGCTTTTTATCTACAGTTTGTTCTTCTGTCTCTTTTGCTTTGGCTTTTACAGGAGGCTTTGCTCCGCCTAAGCCTGGACTACCGGCTGGAGATACCATACATTACACCTTCTCATTCTCTACTCTCAAAATCATCCCAAATAAGGGTTGCAACGGCTTAATTGCCGTTTACGGATGATTTCCTACTCTTAATCTCTCTGATACTCTACTCAAATATATAGTTATAAATATATTAACAATTTTAAATGACGCTTTCACCAAAAGAACATCCAAAGGATATACATTTTTTGTAAAAGTTTACGCTTATGGTTGCTGCCAGACTTCAACGTTTTTGACGTGAAGGCGGAGGGGAAAGCGGGTGTTGGCATCAGGCTTATTGGGGGTGTCGCTGATGGCCAAGGAGATAATGAGGTTCATGGGTTTAGTGGGGATTTGGGTCAGGTCTTTTTCCTGGTGGGCAATTTGACCGTCCAGGTAATAAATAAGCTGCCGGGGCGTCCAAAGCAGGGCGGTTTCGTGCCAAACGCCGCAGGTGTTGGGGTGTATTTTAACAGACTGGCTGACGTGGCCGCCGGGGCCGAGTTTTTTGGCAAAGTGGTTGAAGATGAAGTGGTTAGGCTCATGGCCCAGGTATTCCACCATATCAATTTCGGAGTACGGATTGCCAACGCCTTTCCCGTCGTGATCCGACAGAAGCCAGATGTCGTAAAACGGGCCTTTTTGGTTGCAGTTGTCTAATTTAAATTGGGCGCGAAAAAAGCCGTAGGTCCATTCGTTTTTGTTATTTGAGGCAGCGCCAATGTGGCTGGAAAGTTGACCGCTTTGGTATTGGAACTTCCCTTGTTTGACCTTAATCGGCGCTTGAATAGCATTTATGGTGAGGCCGTTTGAGGTCCAGTGATAGATGTCTTTATAGTGTTTGTCTGTGGGTGTGACGTAGTATTGGAGCTCTTTATTCACCACACCCCACTGGCCGTGGTTGGCCGGGTCGGCCCAGGACAGACGCCCCAGGGTCCAGTGATTTGGATTGTAGGTGGTCATGGGGTCGTGGAAGATGCGAGTCCAATTGTTGCCGGTGAGACCGGTGTAGGGCTTTGCTTGGCTGGCGGCTACAGCATGAAATGCAATGAGCAGGATTACAACGATCTGAAAAGTAATTCGTAGGGGTTGAATTTTCATAAATACTGCCTGCTAATCTACATGGTGTCTTTTTGGTTAAATGTGAACTCTATTGAGGTGTAGAGATTCTATTTTAAAAGCTTATATTCCAGTATAAGCAAATCTATGATACATTTGATATGTTTTATGAGATAACTCACTTCAGGGTCAGTTGTGTATCAGTGATATAGGAGACGGGTGATGAAGAAACTCGTGGCGGAATTTATCGGCACCTTTACATTGGTGTTGGTAGGATGCGGCACAGCCGTGATTGCCGGTGCAGATGTCGGATTGTTGGGCATCTCGTTTGCCTTTGGTTTGGCGCTTATTGCAATGGCGTATAGTATCGGCAACATTTCTGGGTGCCATATTAACCCTGCCGTCAGTTTGGCCGTATTTGTATCTGGCCGAATGAGAGCAGACGAAGCCTTGGGCTATATTGTTGCTCAGTGTGCCGGTGGTATTGCCGGGGCAGCGGTTTTATTGACGTTACTATCCGGCGGCATTAACGGCTACGAACTTGCCGTAACCGGTTTGGGTCAAAACGGCTGGGGTGCTGGCTATTTAGGCGAATATGGCCAAAGTGCCGCCATGCTGTTTGAATTTGTAGCCACACTATTGTTTGTGGTGGTGATTTTAATGTCTACCCAACACAAGGCTGCTCCTAAAGGGATGGCCGGACTGGCCATTGGTTTGACCTTGGTGGCCATTCATATTTTAGGCATCAACATTACCGGCGTCTCGGTAAACCCGGCCCGGAGCTTGGGACCTGCTTTGTTAGTGGGTGGTCAGGCAATGGAACAACTCTGGCTCTTCTTGGTAGCCCCGGCCGGCGGCGCCATCTTGGGCGGATTGGTGTCTCGCTACCTGGTGAGCGAAGCCCCGGAAACAGAGGCGTCCTTAACCGAAGCGAAGGCACAAGCCTAAGCTAAGACACAATTGCTAAAGCATTTGGGGCGCGCAGTCATACTGCGCGCCCTGCTTTTATATATAATCGAAAGACTTCAGCAAAAGGATTTAGCAGGATGCTCAACAATCCGATTTGGAAAGCATTAAATTCCCAGCAACAAGGGATGTCTACCGGGAATGACCTGGCAAGAGTTTTTGATGCGGTGGTGAGTCCGTTGTCTGGGATGGTGGAGCCCTCGCCGGAGGCTTATGCGGCTTTAGGAGAGCTGGCCAAGGACGGGCGTCGGGTGGTGTTGTTTTTGGAACAGGTTGTTTCACCGCCGGCAGGATGGGCGTTGGAGGTTGAAGGAGCTTTGACCCAGATGATATGGGAAGGGTCGGCGTTGCCGACTGTTGGCGTGTTTGACATAGAACCTCTTGGAGAGACTGATGTGCCGGAAATGTTGGCATTGGCAAAACTGACCAAGCCAGGACCGTTTGAAACAAAGACTATTACGATGGGGCAGTACCTGGGGATTCGTCAGGAAGGCCGGTTGGTGGCGATGGCGGGGGAACGGCTGCATTTATCAGAGGGTAAGGACGGATACACGGAAATTAGTGCGGTGTGTACACACCCGGATTTTCAGGGCCGGGGGTACGCCAAGGCGTTGATGGTGGCGTTGATGGAAGGGGTTTTGAACCGGGGTGAGATACCGATGCTGCATGCGTGGAAGAGCAATACCGGGGCTATTGCTGTGTATGAGAAGTTGGGGTTTGTGGAAAGCCGGGTGCTGCAGTGTGGGATGATTCGGTGTGTGTAGGTTTGCAGATTGTGACAGTTTAAAAACTGTATAGTAGCCCATCATTCATGATTGAATCGGCGTCATCCTAAACAAAGTACATATGGGCTGAAGGGAAAAACAGATGTATATTCGAATCATCTTATTGACGGCGTTGTTGGTAACACTTGTATTTAGCTATCGGCAATTTGAAGATAGGCAGATATATTATCCAGAATCTGTATTGGTCCAGAAAGATCTTCTGGCTGCTATTCAGGATCCTAAATTGAAAACAAAAATCCGGGATGTTTATTTTAAGGCAACGGATGGAACTCGGCTAAACGCCTGGTATGTGGCCGCAACAGATAAAAAGCCGATGATTGTTTTTGCTCATGGGAATGCCGGAAATATTGCAGACCGATGGGCTGTGATGCGACCGTTTGTGGAAGCTGGCTACGGCTTTTTTGTGTTTGATTACCGGGGGTACGGAAAAAGTGAAGGCTCTCCTTCAGAGCAGGGGGTATATTCAGATTTAGAAGGTGCCAGTGCATTTCTAGAGAAACAATACGGCGTTGCTGTGACAGAACAAATTGCCATGGGGGGTTCGTTGGGGGGTGGCGTTGTGATGGATGTGGCAACCCGGTTGCCATTTAAAGCAATTATCGTCTTTTCTTCATTTACTTCCGTACCGGATGTGTGGACATATCAATTGGAGAACCGGGGCCTGGGATGGTTGAACGTACTACCCTGGCATTGGATAATTCAACAGGATTTCAATTCTCTATCAAAAACTGGCTCAGTTAATTTACCGACTGTAATTGCCCATGGGCAAAGCGATAAAATGATTCCAGTTTCAATGAGCAAAACGTTGTATCAGCATCTGGGCAGTCGCCATAAACGTTTTGTGGTGGATCCGAATGGCGGTCATGGCGTTTCCAGTCGGTTGTTGTTAAGTGAGCTGGAACAGTTGATGAAAGCTACTCAGCCAAGAGCGACTTCAGAATCTCGCTAGAAATGTCGGAATCTTTAAAAATGGCTAAATTCATTTGTCGGTGAGTTTCGCCATTCTGGAGGACGTAGGATTTAACCGAATGGCCTTTGAGTTGTAAGGCTTGGGCAAAGTGGCTGGTTTGGGAGACGGCTTCAGGGCGGTTGTGGGTGACGAAGAGATGGAATGGAGAGAGGGTGACATTAGGTCTGACTTGGTGAATGGGAGAGGCGTCGGTTAATGTGTTTGGGTCGGTGCCAAAGGCGCCTTGTTTCATGCGAGTGATGAGGGGACGTTCGTGAGTGCCGGGAGGAAGGGTAAGGTTATAGGCAGCGGTATCTACCGGGACAATGGCCTTAAACAAGGTTTGAGGTAGAGACTGTTGAGCCAGATAGTTAGGGTGAGTGCCGAGCAGGGCTACCAGATGGGCGCCGGCGGAGTGGCCGGAGAGAACCATGTTGGTAGGATCTCCACCGTATTCCTGGATGTGTTGGACAATCCAGTGAGTTGCGGCGGCAATATCTTGGATGTGGGCAGGGTGGTGAATAGCTGGAGAGAGCCGGTAATTAAGGGCGACGAGGATGATGTCTTTATCGGTATAGAAGTGGGCGCGTTTAGGGACGACGTGGCGTTTATCGCCGATAGTCCAGGCGCCGCCGTGAACATAGACGTGGACCGGCAGAGGCTTATTGGGCTTTTCTTCTGGAACGTAAATATCCAGTTGCTGTTTTGGGGTATTACCTGCAATGTATGGGATGTTGGTATTTACTGTATGTTCTGCTGAAACCGGAAGAGGGAATTTGCAGAAAAACATGGAGATCAATAAAACTATGAGTGATTTTATGTGTAATGACATGATAGTAAGAACGCCTCTTTTTTTATTGTGTTCCAGAAGATAATAAAGGTTCAGTATACAAAACTGTTAGGTGATTGCTTGGATAAATAAAGTACTGTCAACATTACCACCAGAGAGGATGAGACCGACGGTTTTATCTTTCACATCTACTTTGTTGCTGAGGGCTACTGCTAATGCCACAGCACCACCGGGTTCTACCGTTAATTTTAAGTGATTGTAAGCCATTTTCATGGCCTGTTTTACTTCCTCGTCATTGACGGTGAGACCGCCGTTGAGGGTTTTACGATTGATGGAAAAAGTAAGTTCGCCGGGTTGAGGAATCATTAAGGCATCGCACAAGGTCGTTTGCTTTGGTTCTATCTGGATTCTTTTACCAGCTTCTAGGGAACGCCTGGTATCGTCGTAGCCTTCGGGCTCAACGGCATAAACTCGGGTGTTTGGCGATAATTTTGTGGTTACTAGGCTGCATCCTGCCGCAAGACCGCCACCGCTGGTAGGAATGAGTAACATATCTAGTGCAGTGCCTATTTCTTCTGCTTGCTCTAGAATTTCGAGGGCGACGGTGCCTTGTCCGGCGATAGTTTGGGGATGGTCATATGGAGGAACAATGGTTCCGCTTTTCTCTTGGGCGATGGTTTGAGCCAGAGCTTCTCTGGACTGAGTCTGACGGTCGTAGAGGACAATATCGGCACCGTATGACTTGGTTTTTTCGATTTTAATAATTGGTGCATCTGCTGGCATGACAATGGTGGCAGGTATGTTGAATTGTTGGGCAACTGCGGCAACTGCTTGGGCATGGTTTCCGGAAGAGTAAGCGATAACTCCGTTCGAACGGGTAGTCTCGTCAAGCTGGCTTATAACATTACAAGCGCCTCTGTATTTAAATGAGCCAGTCTTTTGTAAAACTTCTGCTTTGATGAGTAGTCTGCCTTCAACCAAGTTGTTGATGGCTGTGTTCTCAATGAGTGGGGTATGGTTGATATGTGAGAGAATACGGTGTCTAGCGGCAGTGATATCGTTTAAGGCCAGTAGGTTCATAGAGTTTCTCTGATAAATAAAAGAAAGTTTATGATTTTATTATAACTGGGGTGGAGTGTCTGTATTTAGAGAGCAATAATTAGAATCTTTGTGAAAAGCTATTTACTTGATTTTTAGTTGGAAATTAGATGGCGCAATTTGGTAAATTGAGAACGTTTATTGATAATGGCGCTCTTATATATAAAAGTCACAATAAAGAAATTTTGTTTATATGATTCAAAAAATAAATCCCTGTCCTCAGCCTTGTAAAATATTGGATGGATCTTCATTTGGGAATATCCGAAAAACGTCGTGGCAAATACTTTTATCTGATCAAAGCCAGAATGTTCGGTTTGGAGAAAACGCTTCGTTCTCAGATAAGTTGTTGGGCCGAATTACCGAACCAATTGCCTATACTTTTACCAATTCCCGGCTGATGGGGGCGTTGAATCAAGTGATGTTTAAACCGGATGACCCGATGCGAATCCGGTTTATTGAGCCGGAGAAGGTGTCATTGTTTGGGGATTTTAAAACTGTGGATTTTAAAAGTTGGGACGGTAAGGCGTTAAAAGGCCATTGGCTGGAGGCGGAGACGCCTTCTGAAAAGACGGTGGTGTTGGGCCATGGATACTGCGGTGATTGGCGACTGATGTTACCGCTGGCCCAACGGTTAGGGAAAGAAGGTTATAACGTTTTTCTGTTTGATTTTAGAGGCCATGGGGATAGTGAAGGTGAAACGTCTACCCTTGGGTTTCAGGAGGGGAAAGATATTGCAGGGGCTGTTTGGTTTGCCCAGAAACAATATCCAGAAAAGACCAAAAAGACTTTTTATATGGGCCACTCCATGGGCGCGGCAGCCTATATGTTGGCGCCGCAAAGTTTAAAAGCCACCCCGGATGCCCTGAAACTTTTATCCAAAAAAGTTAAAGGCGTGGTGTTGGACTCTGCTTATGCCGAGATCAACCCACGAGAGTTTGGGTGGATTAAGAAGGCATTGCCCAATGCACCGACAAAAGCAACGCCAGAAACCCCTGGGGAAAAAATCGAAAAGGCTGTGTTTGAGTTTGCGGAACGCGGCATTCGCAGCTTGATGGGCCATGCAGAAACGTTTATTGGGACGTCTATTGATACCCTAAAGCCTGGAGATATTTTAAAAACCACTCGGGCCTTGTCTAAAAAGCCGATGCTGATGATTCACGGAACACAGGATACGGTGACGCCTTATGAACAAGGCCTATTAAACCGGGATAAACTGCAAAAACATTGCCCAAAGCTGAAGTTCTTTTCTTTGGAAGGTACGGATCATATTGATCCCTATTGGAAAGGGCTGGGGGATAAAAGCGGGAACGAATACGGGTATACCGTTGTACCCAGGGGTGGAGAAGCTTATTACGAGGCGGTATTGGGATTTTTGAATCAGGCTAGCTAACTTGTAAGTAAAACTTTAAGCGCAGAGGATTCTCCAGGGTTCTTTGGTGAATATGTCGTTACGGTTTTTTAATAAAGAATTTACTTAATTAAGTAGATAATTAATAATAAAGCTATGGATAAATTTGCAGCCCTTGCCGACCCGAACCGCCGCCGGATGGTGGCGATGATTGCTGAGCATGGCGCCTTGGCAGTAAAAGACATACGAGATGAATTTGCCATCAGTCCCCCAGCAGTGTCACAGCATTTAAAGGTACTGCGGGAGGCGAAGATCATTACCATGGAAAAGCGAGCACAGCAGCGGATTTATAGGATTAACCCCAAAGGTATTGATGAGATGCAGGACTGGCTGAGCCAGATGCGGCAGTTTTGGAACGAGCGCTTTGATGCGCTAGATGATGTGTTGAAAGAAGACATGCAGAATCGTAATGAGTGAAAGAGGATGACGACCATGACAACAGCCCCAAAAACCGATGTCATTACCCTGAAAATTACCCGGACCTTTGAGGCGCCCAAAGCGCTGATTTGGAAAGCATTTACGGAACAAGAATATTTAGGGAAATGGCACTGCCCCCAAGAGATGAGCATGACGTTTGCAGAAGTGGACTTACGTGTGGGCGGTGCATGGTGCACAGGAATGATTGCAGACGGGATGGAAGAACATGTGATGAAAGGGGTGTATCGGGAAATTACGCCTATGGACAAACTGGTGTATACCCATATGTGGGAATCTGGTGATCATGAGCATTGCCTGCTGAACCACGAAACAGTCATTACCGTGCTGTTGGCCGACGAAGGAACCGGCACAAGAATGACCTTTACCCAGGAAGGTATGGCGTCTGAAGAATCTCGCGACAGCCACAACGGCGGCTGGACCAGTGCCTTTGATAATTTAGCGGGTTGCTTGAATAAAGATTAAAACTTCTTTTTGCAAAAGGACGGTCCAGCAATAAATTTAAGTAGATTGGAAAAAGCCCAGTTTTTTAAACTGGGTTTCCAATTCTTCAATGCTTCCCCAAGGCAGAATCTCGGAGTTTTTGCGTTCGTCTGGTGGCGAGTTTTCCAGCTGATCAGACCAGCCGCCACAACCTGTTAAAGGTAAAAGTGGGCGGTGGTGAAGCCACGCAAGGCATACTTCTGAGATGGTGCCTGCACGACCACCAATAACGAGACAGGCATCCCCGGCAAGGGCCATCATCAGGTTTCTGGCATCTCCCATGCCGCAGGGAATGAGTACCGTGCAAGGCCAATTTTCTGTATTGATGTCGTCACTGGGTACAATACTAACAACAGACCCGTTTGCTTTGAGAGCTCGTTCTGCAGCGTATCGTGTAGCAGGACTTCCACAGCCACTAATCACCGTGAATCCAGCACGAGCTATAAATTCACCGGCATTGCCTGCTAATTCATAGGCCTTAGAGCCGGGGTCGGCGCTTCCTAGAACGCAAATTTGCGGAGGACGTTGGTTAAAATCTCTTCTTTGAGAGTGGCTTTGTTTATCCACAAGGGGTGAAGGAGGCTCTTTAAGCATGGATAAGCCTTAAGCAACTAGACAGTACGATTAATAGTATCCATATAAACAGAAAAATGGCTTTGACTTACAAAGCATTTAATACGTCTTAAAGTATTAAATATGGTGGTTACAGCGGGACGAAAATCTAACTAACCTTCGTTCACAAGGTATTAATTCAAAAAATTCATAATTATTTAAAGAAACTATAGAAGGGTATGGATTATTACTAGTTTTTAAAATGTATTCTGTTATAACTAAATTTAAATTAGTTTTATCGTTTAGGATGTATTCGGCTACGTCTTAGATCCCATGGTTTTTCAAAGTAATATTGCTCTATACTCAAATCAATACGGTCTCCATTACTACCCCAATACATACGCGTCAATCTAGGTCCTGTTAAAACCCTTGTTAAGTACTGTCTTAACGGTGGATGTTTGCCGTTTTTCACTACCATCCATTGTCCATCGTAACCACGTAAGACAATTGAAAGTTGGTTTTTATTTCTTTTAGCAGCACGCTTTGCTAGATATCGATTTTTATACTTTTTTCTCTCTCCCAGTCCAAACCGAGGCGTTATAGATTGGAAATTCGAGAATATTCTATTAATCATCTTTCAACAATTTATTTTGTAGCTCAATAACTTTAAAATAAGAGCTATCTTAAAATTGCATGAAAGACTCGTTAATTTTTTACACTAAATTGATTGTTTTTATATTGGTGGAGACGGCGGGAGTCGAACCCGCGTCCAGAACGTTCGCCAGTGAACGTCTACGCGTGTAGGAAAGGATTATTGTCGTTTCGCCCAGCCCCTTCCCAGGGCTAAAAGCGATTCCAAGCGTTTAACCCCGCCGGGGTTGGCAAAAAGTTTCGCTTTCACCCTATTGCCATCAGGATTCAGCTAGCATGCGTCATTGTCCCTACTTCTCGGCATGCTAGAAAAGTAAGGATGCCATCCACAGTATGTCGTGGATAAGCACTCCGCTAAGAGAGTCTAGGCAGCGCGCAGGGCGACTACGTTAGATTTCTGAGCTTTGTACTCTGCAAGGCTGACAACGTTATCGTTGGCATTTATCAAAGTGCTTGTTATTAACGAGGAACAGCACCCCGACGCGCAGTTTACTTCCGAAAACCGCCCTGTCAAGTCCAAATCGTCCCCGTAATGCTGTGGGCTAAGGGCTGGGGAGTTTCCCGGATCGAACACCTAACTCCTAGCATGAGGAAAGGGCCGTTGACGGAAACTTGCCGAAGCGGTGCCCCCAGCACACAACATACGGTGCGCTTGGGATTCAATTATCAAGGTACCACTGGTCATGCCGGTAAAACGACAGTACTTGAAGATAGCATATTTTTCGGGGGATTTCATCCCCCCAGCAAGAATTTAAAGAATAAAATATATTGCTGGGGAATGTAACCAAATGTGTATCAAATCATGTTTTTTTCTGGGAAAGATTGGGATCATCCGCTACAGTATTAGCAAGGTTGTGATTTAAAACTGAACTTTTTAACTCGTTTTTCTCAGGCGTGTTCTAAGTCTATATTCTTGGCGTTCCTATTTGTCCATTTATGGTTTTAGGAGATGGTAATGGCATCCTTAGGTGTTGATCCTATTGGGACTCTTGGCGGAACTTCCTCAGATTACCGGCCTCTGGTACGGCAGAAGGTTCCGCTGGTCTTTCACATGCCTTATACGCCTTACACAACTCATACGTCAGGGCCATCAATGGATTTGTTGGAATCCTTTAGAAGTCCGTTGCCGGTAGGAGATCGGTATGACTTTTGGTGGCTGACTGCTTCTAAAGCTTTAATGGGTGGATTGTTGGTGGGTGCCATTGGCAGCAAGCTAACCGGTATCGCTTTTTCCTCACTGTTTGCGGCGAAAGCAGTGATCTCTGTGGGAGAGTCCTTCTCTCTGGATAAATTGTTTGAAAACAAGCAAGCACTGGCTCGCCGGATGTTGGGGCGAGTTCCTGCAGGTTTTCGAGGAGCGAATCCTTACGCATCGGTTCACCCTGAAGAGTTGGATCGGTTGATGGCTCCTTTGGCTGGAGCCATGACAAGTATTGCATCACTTTTGGTTGCACTGGGTGGGTATGGGTTAGCGAAGCAGATGAAAAAGCCTGAAATAACAAACGTAATGCCTGAAAAAACTGCTTTACGTGGTATAAAACGTTTGATGACGGTGATAGGTCAGTGGCGAATCTGGTCCAGTTTGAGAAAAACACCTGTGCGACAGATAGCAACTTTGACGGTGTTGGGGTTAGGGGTGAACTTATTGACACGACCCCTGGCCGAATATGCCAGCGAGGAGTTCAAGCGGTTAGAACGTCACTAGAAATAACTATTTTAAAAGTTGCATGACATCTGCGACATTGTTACGCCGGGTACCGGCAGCCACACTGAGAGTGGCCTGGATCAGAATTTGATACTGGGCCAGATTAGCGGTTTCGGCGGCAATGTCCGTATCGCCAATGCGGGACGATGCGGCCGAGGCGTTTTCCACATACACCGACAGATTGTTGGCAGCCCGATTCAGCTGATTTTGATTGCCTGCCACACTGCTACGGATGTTACTGACATTGGTAAGAGCAGCATCCACATCACTGATAAAGCTTTGGGCGGTGGCTGCGTCAAAATTAGCCACCAGGTCAGCGCCGCCGGTAAAGGTGGTGCCGCCACCAGAGTTAAAAACGTTGATGCCACCGGCAGCACCATCTGTAACGGCGCTACTAATATTCACCGTGGTGGTGTCGGTGGTATTGGGTCCGATTTGTAGCGTTTGTGATGCAGTGCCGTCCAGAAGAGGCTGCCCGTTAAAGGTTGTAGATTGGGCAATGCGATCGATATCGGCAGTAAGCTGTTGGATTTCGCCGGCAATGGCGTTTTGTTGATCTGAAGAGAGAAAGCTGTTGGCGCCTTGGACAGAGAGTTCGCGAATACGTTGAAGGTTGCCTTGAATAGAAGACAACCCACCTTCTGCAATTTCTAAGGCGCTGTTGCCGGTTTGAATATTAGTAAGGGCCGCGTTAGAGCCTCGGATTTCACTATTGAGATTGTTTAATAAGGCCAATCCGGCGGTATCGTCACTGGCGCGATTGATTCGCTTTGCCGACGCCAAACGTTCCATAGATTTATTGGCGCCTGCCAGGTTAATTTGCAGCAGGCGGCTGGCAATATCCGTAACCGGTTGGGCTCTGAACATAAAGATTCTCGTTTGTTCCCATTAAAAAATTGGATGAATAGACCTCGTTATAAGTAATATCGACAAACCCGCATATAGGTGAACCGCATGAATAACATGTTGTTACAACAGAGGAATTGCTCTCACAGAAGGGTTGGATCAAAAAGGAAGGTGGTGCCGATGGTCAGACTCGAACTGACATGGATTTCTCCGAACGATTTTGAGTCGTTTGCGTCTACCAATTCCGCCACATCGGCATCATAAAAGGGTATAGATGCTACTGCACCAGTAGGACTTTGTCCTGACTGATTAAGTTTCAGGAGTTTATCACGCAGAGGGTGGGGGTTCAACCTTTTTAGGAAAGCCTGTTATGCCTTGGTTCAAGCATGAAGTTGTTTATATTTCTTAATAAAACGTTCCAGCGAGTCAATTGATTGTTTTTATATAAACGTAAGGGTTAAGGAAGTCGCAACAGACACTAGACAAGAAACTTAAGGTTATAGGATCGGATTAATCGCGTAAGAAACTCAGT
>JAHQWC010000042.1 GCA_019634025.1 Vampirovibrio sp. | reverse complement strand
TCTACAATGACGGGTTGATCTTCTTCTGTAATGGGAATAAAAGGAATTTCACGGGTTTCTTTTTTACGGTTGGCCTTCCGTAAGTCAGCCGCCATGGCCAACTGTTGGGTATTCGGATCCGTTAAGTCCAAGGCATAGGGAATATCCCTGGCTTGCCGATTTTCGTCCAACACCACGTAAACCAGATAGGCAGTTGCGACCTCTCGGGTTTTGGCTTTGCGAAAATCGTTGGCTCGTACACAAACCTGAACCTCAAAAGAATGACTCCAGAGTTGGGTTAACCGGCTTTGAATCTCAATAATCTCCCAGGCCCATATTTGGTTTTTGAAGTTGGTTCGGTCAAACGTACCCGTAACAATAAGGGCACCCGGGGCCAGGAGTTTAAATCCCGGCAGGCCTCCAGCAATGTCCATTAGTTTTAAGACGTGCTCGGCTTTAATCCGACCTTGATTATCCGTCATACGAGGGTATACCGGGACTTTAAGTTCGCCAGTATAGTCTGCTGCACGGATTTGCTGTGTCGTGTTTTTCGTCTTGGCCATATCAATTCTGATCTTACCTTAAAAATTGGCTTGCGGTGGTGGATCCCGGTATAATGGGCGGAGCCGGTTCTTTGTGGTGGTTAGCCGGTAGAGAGGTGCAACGTATATGAAGCTGATGACGTTTGAGGTTCAGACAGCCTTAGGGCGGTTTTGTCGGTTAGGAGCGTTGGTAAACCTATCAGGCTCATATGAACCGCCAGTGGTGGTGGATTTAAATGCTGCCCATACGTTGCTGCTGGCCGAAGACGGGGAGCCTCAACCAAAGCGTTTGGCAGATGTTGAGCTTCCCAGTGATATGCGACAGTTTATTGAAATGGGAGACCGGGCCCTGGATGCTGCCGGGCTGGTTCTGGAGTGCTGCCGTCGGGGCGGGTTTGAGGAAACCGAAGGCATCAACGGTGAGCAATTGGTGTTTTCGCTGGAAGAAATTACCTGGAAGCCCCCCCTCGCCAACCCTCCCATGATGCGGGATTTTTTGGCCTTTGAAACCCATACCAAAGCAGGGTTTGATCGACGTAAGCAGCCTATGCCGGAAGCCTGGTATCAGCTGCCGGTTTATTACAAAGGTAACCCCAATCGTTTAATTGGGCATCAAGAAGCTGTTGTGTGGCCAAAGTATACAGCAAAACTGGATTTTGAGCTGGAACTTGCCTGTATTATTGGGAAACAGGGGCAGGATGTTGCAGTCAACACTGCTGCCTCTCATATTTTTGGGTACGCCATCATGAACGACTTTAGCGCTCGGGATATCCAGGCGGCAGAAACTACATGTCGATTGGGGCCGGCTAAAGGCAAAGATTTTGCCACCGCTATTGGTCCCTATATCGTCACCGCCGATGAAGTGGGAAATCCTCGCAACCTGATGATGACAGCCCGGCTGAATGGCAAAGAGATTACTTCAGGAAATTCCGGAACGTCTCATTGGACCTTTGAGCAGATGATTGCCTATGTGTCTAATGAGGAAATCCTATACCCGGGAGATATTCTTTGTTCCGGCACGGTGGGTAACGGGTGCGGATGGGAACTGGGAATTTGGCTGCAACCTGGAGACCAGATAGAGTTGGAAATCGAGAATATAGGCATTCTACAAAATCGAGTGGTGACGCACCCAGGTTTTGAAGTGCCTGAAAAATTTGATCCCGAGACACTCGGGTTAGGATTACGTCCGCAAGAGGGTGTCATGTCATGAGCAATGATTATGTGATGCACAAGGGAATTGCCAGCCGTCAGGCCCATGTGGATGTGCCGGAAGGCACCTTTGAAGAAGAGCATGGTCGAGACGGATTCTTCGGGCCTGTGTCTCACCTTTACCGGACTCACCGGCCTACGGACTGGACCCGGATTGAAGGACCGTTAAAGCCGCAATCCTTTGACGGAAACAAACTAAATACAAAAAACGAGCCGTTAAATCGGATGGCGCTGCTGCAAAATTCTGATGTGGTGTTGCACATTGCAAAGCCCATAGAATCCATGAGTTACTTTTTCCGTAATGCCGACGGGGATGAGGTGTATTTTATCCACCAGGGCCAGGGGGTGATGGAAACCGACTTTGGGCCATTATTCTTTAAGCCGGGGGATTACATTGTGATTCCCCGAGGCACCACGTACCGGGTGCTGCCGGAAACTGCAGATAACTTCTTTCTGATTGTTGAATCTTTCAGCCAGATCCGCCAACCGGATCGCGGCATGCTGGGGTTACATGGCCTGTATGATCCGGCGGTGATTCAGACCCCGTCTCCCAGCCCCATTGATGAAGATGGGATGGAGTGGGAGGTTCGGATAAAGCGGCAAAACGCTTATACATCTGTTTTCTATCCTTTTCACCCGATGGATGTGGTGGGATGGAAAGGAGACTTAAGTGTCTGGCAGCTTAGTATCCACGACATTTGTCCGGTGATGAGTCATCGGGCACACCTGCCGCCCAGTGTGCACACCACGTTTTTGGCCAAGGGGTTTGTGATCTGCTCTTTTGTTCCTCGTCCCTTTGAGTCGGCTCCAGGGGCAGAGCGGGTACCGTTTTACCACCGGAATATTGACTATGATGAGGTGCTGTTCTATCACGATGGCCAGTTCTTCAGCCGTAAAGGAATTGGCAGTGGGATGATTACGTTTCATCCTCAAGGCATCCACCATGGACCTCATCCAGGCGCCGCCGAAAGTGCCGCCCAAGAAACTAAGACCAACGAGGTGGCGGTGATGGTGGATACGCAAAAACCTCTGATGGTCACATCAGAAGCAGAGGCGATTGAGTGGGCGGATTACCATAAGAGTTGGCAAGTGACATAAACTTTCTGTTAACGGGCACATGCCATGTGCCCCTACTCATCTTGAGAGGATATTATGACTGACTTTATCAACATTGACCCGGCCACTTTATCGGTAAAAGATGCCTATAAACTTCTCATTGGCTCAATTTTGCCCAGACCCATCGCCTTTGTGTCTACAATCTCTGCAGACGGTGCAACCAACGTTGCCCCATTCAGCTTTTTTAACGGCGTGTGTACAGCCCCGCCCACGCTGCTGTTTACCACCACCCGACGAGGAACGGATGGTGAGAAGAAAGATACGCTCCTGAATATTGAAGCCACCGGGGAGTTTGTGGTGAATGTGGTGACAGAAGACATTGTGAATCAGGTCAATCAGTCTTCCGCAGAGTATGGTCGACAGGTGAGCGAATTTGAAGCCACCGGATTAACGCCGGCCCAGAGTTTGAAAGTGAACCCTCCACGGGTCCTGGAGTCGCCCATTAATATGGAGTGCAAGCTGAATCAGATTGTGGAAATTGGTGATGGAAACGTGGGAAGCGGCAGCATTGTGATTGGAACCATTGTGCAATTTCATTACCGCGATGACGTGTACGAGGACGGTAAAGTCATTACCAACAAGCTGAAGCCGGTGGCTCGATTGGCCGGTTCTAACTACTGCCCCGTAAGAGAAGCTTTTGAGGTTCCCAGGCCAACAGTAACTTCAGTATAGTGCTACGCTGATTGGCTGCCAACCGCATTAATAACCTGTGCATAGGCTTTTTCTGAGAGTTCACGACGATTATTGGCCGTAAGCTTTTCCCACTTTTCTACGAATGCATCTGTCTCATCTCTGGTAATCAGCCCGTTATGGTTACCCGTATCATCAATCATAACGCCTAATGTTGCAGCTTCATAGTGACTAAAGATTCTGTCTAGTTTTTCCTGATTTACTGGACCTGATGCTTTCTCCAATTTCACCATGAACTCTATTAACTCTGATGTTTCAATTAGTTTTTCAGGTTGTAACCCCAAATGGAATTGCCTTGTAAAATGGGAGATCTCTTCTGAGGTATCAATTTTTTGATTCTGAGATCTTTCCACTTTATTCTGAATTATAGAAAGAATTTTGTTAGCAGATTCGCTGGAATCCTCAACAGCATCGCCTGAAATTTCAGGCGATTTCTGGAAAGGATCAGGCTCTCCAATAAAGTTCTGATGATCACTTTCCATAAGTTTCACGACGGTCTTATCGTACTGACGCGCTGCGTTCTTCATCACTTTATCCGGGTTATTGCCTGCAGCTTCAATCTCACTTTTGGATAACGTACCATTGCCATCATCATCAATTACTTCAAACATGGTGGTTAATTCTGCAGGGCTCATACCGCCAATGGTTAGTATGGCTGCTTCATCGGCACCAGGCGCTGTAGCCTTAACGGTTTTAACTTCTTGGCCATCCATATTGGCCAAAAATGCATATAACTCTTGCCACCGGGTTCTTGGCAAGGCAAGTTGATGGGCTACGTTCCTGAACTCCCGATAGGAAATATCTCGTTGGGTGTCAGACTTAAGGGCAAAGTCCAATGGGGCGTTGCCTGTGGAGCCTGCTTTCGCTTTCATAGAGATCGCTTGAATATCAGGGATTAGATCTGATTTTACAGCCTGGAAATGCTCACTAACCTTGGCAATGGTCGTTCCACGGTCACCTTCCAACAAGTCTCTTAAGACATGAGTGGCGCCGGCTTCATCAATGGTGTCGTCCGAATTCGAGTACGTCCAAAAGATCCCCCATCTATGACTATAATCCGATCCTTTTTCTACACTTAGCATTGCCAATGTATTTGCAGCTTCATCAACGGTTATCCCCGGGTCTGCGTTTCCCTTATCATCTAAATTTGTAAAGCGAATACTGTCCATCAGATCAACCATCTGTTCATCTAATGCCTGACGAAAACCTTCGGAAAAATTGGCAAAAACACCTTTATCGCCTGTCATCATGGCCTGAAACTCTTCATCACCAAAGAGGCCATCATTATCGACATCAAACTGCTCAGCTGTACGCATCCAGCGAGTAGCGACGCTGTCATCCTCTTGAGTCCGAAATGCTGTGAATCTTGGTACAGACTGTCCAGACATATTGTTGTTTACTGTCATATTTTGCCCCTCTGCCTGCTGCTTGTTTGAAATATTAATGCTGATCGCACCTATTAGTTGGCCAGAACCGTATTAACATCTTCTATCTCTGCCCTTGGAAACTCGTGGAAGCCACAAAGCACCATGTGCATAAAAACATGCAGAGGCATTTTTGTGCGCACTTTATCTATCTTAAAGAAAGTCAAATTACTCCCGGTAAGCTGATAATAGCTTTCTATGCAGCGTTGTCTTTTTTGGTACAATGCCCACATTGGCTGAGTGCCGTTGCCTCGCATATTTCAAGGGAGATTACCTAGATGAAACTTTTTGTGGACACCGCCGATTTAAATGAGATCCGCGAGGCTGCCTCGTTGGGAGTCATTTCAGGGGTAACCACTAACCCCACCTTGCTGGCCAAAAATGGTAGTGGAGACGTCAAAAGCACCATTCAAGAAATCTGTCGTCTGGTTCCCAATGGGCCAGTAAGTATGGAATGTGTGACGGAAACCGCTGAAGAAATGCTGGCTGAAGGTCGGGAGTTTGTGAAATGGGCCGATAACGTTTATGTGAAGGTGCCCTTTAATGTAGAAGGAATGAAAGCCGTGCGGGCCATGACCAATGAAGGTATCCGTACCAATGTGACCCTGGTGTTTTCGACCAATCAGGTTTTACTGGCCGCTGCTGCGGGCGCCACCTTCATCAGCAGCTTTGTGGGTCGTCTTGATGACATTGGCTTTGATGGTCTCCAGGTGATTCAAGAGGCTGTAGAACTTATTGAGCTCCACGAATTTGACAGTCAGATTCTGGCTGCCAGTATTCGCCACCCTCTGCATGTGACTCAAGCCGCCGCCGCCGGTGCTCATATTTCCACCATTCCCTTTAAGGTGATAAAACAGATGTACAATCATCCGCTGACAGACAAAGGCATTGCCGCCTTTAAAGCCGATTGGGAAAAATTAAACGGGCCGGTATCGGTTTAATTCGCCTGGTTTTAATTTGATTCGTAAGGCAACGGCAACCCTTTTGCCAGTTGGAATCCTGCCCATACCATGGCAAAGCCTAAAACCACCGAAATGGACATGTAAAGCGCCATCTTGAGAGGAAACCCGCCTTTTAAGAGGTTAACGCTTTCCAATTCAAAGGTAGAGAAGGTGGTGAGAGCGCCTAAGAATCCCGTCACAACTGCTAGCGTCAGGTACTGAGGTAAGGCAAGTCCTCGCTCCAAAAGGCTGATGATAAATCCAATGAGAAAACATCCTGCCATGTTGCATGCAAGGGTCCCGTAAGGAAACCCAACGCCCAGCATACCTTGTAGCCAAGTGGTCAATGTATACCGGGAAAGTGTGCCCAGAGCGCCGCCAAAGGCCAGGAAGAGCAGTTTTTGCAAAAGAGCAGACTCCAAGTGAAGGGCTTAATCTTTCCTATTGTCCCTCAGGTTGAGTATTCGAAAAAGCCTTAGGCTGTATTTTATCAAGGGCTGTTATTATTCGGTCCTGTAGCTCTGCTATAGAGGCGCCTTGAAGCATCACCGGGGTAAACTTGCTGACAGCTGAGTATGGTCCCCACTGAGCCGGATTTGTTGGCCCGTATAACCCGATAATCTGGGGTACGTAGGCGGCAGCGGCAATATGAATGGGGCCAGAGTCAACGGTGACAATCAATTGAATCCGACGATATAAAGCATAGGTTTGCGTTAAAGATGTTTTACCGGCCAAATTCACAAGGGGTATCCCAGTAGTGTTAGACAACTTTTCATACAGCTGCCGATCCCCTGGAGCACCAGTGGCAATGACTCGGTAGCCTTTATCGTGTAAGGTTGAAATCACGGGTTCAAACAGAGTTGGATCTGTCTTTTTTTGAGCTGATGCACTGGTCGTGTGAATGACGGCTAGCGGCTGAATAGTTGAGAGGGAATGTTCAGCCAATAGGTCATCAATCTGTTTCTCATCCTGCTGGGTTGACCAGAGTTCCAGATCATCTTTCTGTGTAACCAGGCCGCAGGCACGGAGCAGGTTTAAGTGACTTTGCACCTGGTGAATGGGTGCATCAGGCTTGGGATAATCCGCATGACGGCTTAAGAGCAGGCCCCACCGTTTATAACCGATGGGAGGTGGCAGACGTTGATGATCGTAGCCCACTACGGTTGCAATGCCTGCCAAGCGACAATATAAAATGGTGCTAAAGGATTCGCGTAAGCTGAAGGCCACATCATAAAAGCCTTTTTGAAGAAGCTGGATGGTTTTAACTCCGGACACGGGGTCTTCTATGAGGGTGTGAATGTAAGGACAGTTTTCCAGCAAGGGCTTTGCAGTTTTTGACACCAGCACATCCAGTTGAGCTTGTGGAAACAAGGTGGCTACATTACGAATAAAGGGTACGGAGAGCACCGTGTCTCCAATAAAGCGGAGCGGAATCACCAGAATTCGATTAGGTGGCGCCAACAGTAAAGGTTCAAGAGCCTCGGGTTTTGTCGTCAATGCCCTGTTACCTTTGCTTGCGCTTGTAATACCAAATTGCCAGATAAGCCAGTCCGCCCAGGAGTAAAATTTTACCGAGGGGTGTTACCAGCAAAAGGCGTCCCGCTCCCCGAAGTAGGGTAAGAATACTGGCTGTGACCAAAAACCAGAATAACACTCTGAATAAAGGGCTGCCCATATTGGTGTTTGAGGCAGTTTGATTGGGCACAGATGCTTTTTGTTCAAAAGAACCGCTGTCATAACGCTTGCGTTGGGTCGGGTCACTAAGTATTGAGTAGGCCTCGTTAATGGCGCGCATTTGTTCTTCCATACGTTGCTTCTGCTTGGTATGGTAACGATCTGGGTGATACTGATGAACTAAGGCTCTGTAGGCCTTGTGAATCACCTCTGGGCTGGCCTCGCGGTCTACTTGAAGGATTTTGTAGAAGTTTTTCATATATCTATTAAACCGTGAAGATGCGTCGATGAGAATGGAGGAGTCAATCAAACAATAAATAGCCGGAATGCGCTTATCCTATAAAGGGTTCATAAAGATGGCAGTTTTGAGGGAGGGCAGCCAGTACTGAGACAATGTTAAGATGGGGTGAAGGTTTCTCAGCTATTTGTCGATATTATCGCTAGCGTGCCGATGATGAGATCAATGCGTGAAGAACGTCAGGTTGGTTACAATGAGCTGTATTAATTTTTAGAAGCCAGGATATAGTCAGATACTGATGGTTGATATTCGCGATACCCACGGAAAAATTATATACCGGGATGAGACGGAAAATCTGGTTCGGGCAGATTTGGAAAAATCCAATCTGCAGGATGCTTATCTTCGGAGTGCTGTGTTATACCGGGTAAACCTGAAAGGGGCAAACCTGTGTGGCGCCGATTTGCGTGGCGCGAACCTCACAGGGGCCAATCTGGAAGGGGCTGATCTGTCTAAAACGACCTTGATTGGTGCGAACTTAACCGGGGCCAACCTAAAAAACGCCGTTTTTAAACGGGCTGATTGTAATAGCGTTTTATTCTCCGGGGCTGATATGACAGGGTGCGATCTGTCTGATATTGATTTCACCGGATCGAACTTTGAAGGGAGCAATTTAACCAATGCCCGACTTATCCGGTGCAACTTGGAAAATTTGGTGATGCATCATGCCAAACTGGTTAGCGCCGATTTATCAGAGGCTCGGATGATTGGCGTGAAGTTGCAGAAGGCTATTTTATTAGATGCTTCATTGGAAAAAGCGGATTTAGAAAGTGCCCATATGATGCACTGCAATTTGAGCGGCGCCTACCTGAAAGAGGCCATTATGCGCGGCGCCCTGTTGCGCGGCGCTAACCTTGAAGGCGCCAACCTGGAAAAAGCCATTATGCATAACGTTGCCCTGGATGAAGCTAATTTGACCCGAGCCAGGCTGGTGAAAGCCAGTTTGGTAAGAGCCAGTTTGGTCAGCGCCAATTTGTCTCAGGCAAACTTAAAAGAAGCGGTGTTGGATGCTGCAGAACTTAATTTTGCCAACCTACAGGGCGCGAATTTTCAGCTAACCGAATTAACCGGCGCCAAGCTGAAATCTGCCCGCTTCTCGAGCGAAACGGCTTTTCCCGACTATATTGTGCCGGAGAGAATCGGCTTAGTATACACTGCGTTGCCTACCTCTCAGGAAGAGACCTCTCCAGACGCAGAGCCGGACACAAAATAGCCTCGGATATTCAACAGGGTCATCCGAGGCTGTATTTTGAGAAAACTTGCTTTTGCTAGCTGATTTCTAAAGAAAGAGAAGAAAGCAAACCAGCGTGACGTGCGCGCTTGATGGCCTGGGTCAATTGACGTTGCCAGTATGCGCTAACACCGGTGATGTGGCGGGGCAAAATCTTGCCACGGTCTGTTAGAAACCGTTTGAGCAAGCCCACATCTTTGTAATCCAGGTGCTTTACTTTGTTTTTAAGAAAATAGCATCTTTTTTTACGTTCAAATCCAGCCACAGACACGTTCCTTATTAGATGGGAATAAATAAATGTAGGATAGATTATAGACCGCCCAAGGGGATTGTCAAACTGCCTGAAATGCTGATGCAATGATCATGAGGTTTCAGCAAATTAAATGGGTGAAGGCAGCAATGGATACTGAATCATTGCTTTTTGCGTTAGACTGCTTATTGATAAAGACAATTTAAAGCGCAAGTTGGTTTTTCTATAAGAAATAGACTGTTATATAAGGACTCCAAGCATGCAAATAGGACCGGTGGCCGTCTGTACCTTGGCGGATGACGCATTGAACAGCCAACTGACTGCATTGGCTGAGATGAAGGATGTGCTTGTTGCGCCATTAACTACTGAGAATATTGGTATTGAGCAGATTATTCAGTTTTGCACCCAAAACCCTGGCACTATCCGGTGGATTGTGGTGTGCGGTACTGACGCCCGGCAGGCCATTGGCTATCGTCCGGGCCAAACCTTGATTAGCCTGGGACAAAACGGTATGGATGAAACCGGCCGGATTATTGGCGCCGAAGGAAAACGTCCGGTGTTAAAGAATGTGACTCAGGCAGAAGTGGCTTATTTCCGCAAAACCGTCCAACTTGTTGACCTGGTGGATACCTCTGATCAAGAGACCGTTTTAGAAGCTTTTAAAACGTGCCTTTCGGCTAAAATCTCTCCGGTAGAACCCTTTGAATCTGTTCAAACGGCTCCTGAAGTGTCGGTTTTACCCGGGACTACCCCAGACCGGATGGTGAGTGATCCGGCAGGCTATATGGTGATCCAGATATTACCGGATGAAGCTCTGCTTTCTTTAACCCACTTTACGGCTGACGGCAGAATGAATGGCGTTGTTAAAGCCCTCACCGGATCAGAGATTTACCATACTGTGATTGCCCAGGAGTGGGTGAGCCGGTTGGATCATGCCTGCTATTTGGGTCGGGAACTGCAAAAAGCAGAACACGCTTTAAAAACCGGCAGCGTTTATGTACAGGATGAAGAAGCCTCGGTATCCAAGGCAAAAGCATCACAGCCGGTCACTATCAAATAGCTAGACGGATAATTCCAGTGTGACC
>JAHQWC010000041.1 GCA_019634025.1 Vampirovibrio sp. | reverse complement strand
CATTGACGTATATATCCTGTCGAGAAAAATCCAGGCCCAGTCGGCGCTCCAGTACCGCCACAATCTGGTGCAGCCTGCTGGAGGCCACACCGTTGGCAATCCGCCGGGGGGTAGCATAGGCGCTTTGGCCTACCAGGGCTTGTAATTCCACCAGCATGGGCCGGGTGCCTTCCAAGGTAGCTACAATGACACTGCCGGGCAGGTTTTGATAGCTGGATTCTGAAAGGAACCGTTCACTGGGGTTGCTCACCTCGCCCAAACCACCCGCCAGCATTTCAAAAACCCCAATTTCATCGGTGTTGCCAAACCGGTTTTTCACGCTGCGCAGTACCCGCAGGTTATGGTATTTCTCGCCTTCAAAGTACAGCACGGCGTCCACAGTGTGTTCCAGCAGTTTTGGACCGGAGACACTGCCCTCTTTGGTGACATGGCCGATGAGAAAAATGGTGATGCCCAAGGATTTCGCAGTCTCCAGGAGCAAACTGGCGCAGGCTTTAATCTGCCCAATGCTGCCGGGGGTGCCTGCGAGCTGGGGACTGTACATGGCCTGAACACTGTCTACAATGACTAAAGCAGGCTTTTGATGGTGAATGGTTTCAATGGCCCGATGAATATCGGTTTCCGGCAGCACCAAAATCCGTTCACCACTCACGCCAAGGCGGGCAGAGCGAGATTTGATCTGCTGTGGAGATTCTTCTCCGGCAACATACATGACTTTTTGATCGGTGTTGCCATACCGGTCGGCCATTTGCAGCATCAGTGTAGATTTTCCAATGCCGGGGTCTCCGCCAACCAGCACATAAGAACCGGGAATAATGCCGCCGCCCAACACCCGGTCCAGCTCAGGAAATCCAGAAGAAACCCGATGGGTAGACTCCTGGGTGACTTCAGACAGCAATCGGGCTTCTGAGGAGATACCTAGGGCTTCAGAAACAGACTGGCGCTTGCTGTCTTTAGAGAGTTTAACCTCTTTGACCTCTATAAAGCTGTTCCACTGGGCGCAATTGGGGCATTTACCCAAGTGTGTGGGCGAAATGTAACCGCAGGCATCGCATTCGTAACTGATTTTCTCTTTCGCCATCTGAGGTATCCACTCTCTCATTCTCATCGCAATGGCTTTTATTTTACGCCAACCAATTTGTGAGGTTCATGACAATAATTTTGGTGTGTGAGGTTTTATATAGAGGAACGAACGGATATCCGGTCTGGATTGAGATGCAACCAGATTGAGATACAATAAGAATATTCAAAAGCGTATCTCACCCAACAAAGCGATATTGTTTTACCATGACGTCTAATACACCTGCCAACACCTATAACACGCCGATTCAAATTGGCCCTGTTACCGTCAACAGCCGGGTGATGCTGGCGCCGATGGCGGGGGTTACGGATGTGGTGTTTCGGTCCCTGGTGCGACAGTGGGCGCCGGAGTCGCTGATTTGTACCGAGATGATCAGCTCAAACGGTATTGTGTATTCCAAACAGTGGGGCAACCGCATTTTAGACAAAGCTCCCACCGATCACCCCATTGCCTATCAACTGGCGGCCAACCGCAAAGAAGTGCTGTTGGAAGCGGCTTTGGGGATTGTGAAAGATAAGAATCCTGACACTCTGGATTTAAACATGGGCTGCCCGGTGAAAAAGATTACCGGGAATTTTGAAGGCTGCGCCCTGATGAAGGAACCGGATCATGCGTATGAATTGATTTCTGCGGTGGCAAAAGAGGTGGACGTTCCGGTGACGGTGAAATTTCGACTGGGGTGGGATGCCAACAGTATGAATTATAAAGAGTTTGGCCAAATGTGCGAGGCTGCCGGGGCTAAAATGGTTACCCTGCATGCCCGGACCCGAGCCCAGGGTTACAAGCCTGGTTGTTTGTGGGACGCCTTTGGTGAACTGAAGCGGGCGGTCAACATCCCTGTGATTGCCAATGGCGATATCTGGGGGGTAGAAGAAGCCCGGCAGGTGATGAGTACCTATGGCGTAGACGGCGTGATGATTGGCCGTGGATGCCAGGGTGAGCCCTGGTTGTTGGGAGATATTGACGAGGCCTTGAAAACCGGAGTGGATCCGGTTGAAAAATCTCTTCCAGAGCGTTTGGTGCTGGCATACGATCATGCAGCACGGCATTGCGACTACCGAGGCACGGATGTGGGCATGCGGGAGATGCGAAAGCATCTGACGTGGTATATTAAGGGCTTTCCTGGCGCCAGTGGGTTTCGGAACCAACTGACGGCAGTGTCGTCACTAGAAGATATCCGCTTGGTGTTTGATGAGATTTTGAAGACCGCTGGCGTGGATGAACCCTTGCCGGTGGCGGTATAACAGAAAGCGATTAACTTTAAAATAGACTCAAAAAGGTTAGATAGGGCGTTTAATACACTACATGCTACTCCTTCTGTTTTTGATGCGCTGGATGAAAAAGCGGCGCCAACAACAAGTAAAAGCACAATCTTCCGTTTTGTTGCTGATGCTGACATTTGCTGCTTTGCACGTGGGGAGTGTCAATGCTCAGCCCGTCGATCCGGTTCAATTCAGCAACGTGCCGCCTCGGGTATTGGCAGATCTTCAGGCTATTGATGCTTCTACAGCCAGTGGCAGCCGCCCGGTGGTGGTCAAACTGCGGAAACTGGACGTGGATACCCGACAGGTCTATCAGGCTTATGTGGAGCGGGCGGCAGATATTAGCCAGGAGCTGGTTCGGGTTAAAAAATGGGCGGATGTAAAAGGCGGAATGCTGAATTTGCAGCACTTATCCGCTCGGACCCAACAGGTTCAGATGAAAAACCAGGAGTTTGCCCAGGCTTTTGATCATGGGGAAGAAGAATTTTACACGTATCAGCTGATTCAAAAGGCAGTTGCGTCTTTAGAAGATGCGGTGACGTACTGGCGCCATGCCAACACCTATCGCGAGATGTTTCGAGGCTCGACGCTGAACCAGTATGAAGATGATGAGACGCTGAAAATCAAACTGAAAACGGCGTTTAATGCCATTCAGGAGTTGGATCGGATTCGAGAAACTGCTGATGCCATGCGGTTAGAGGCTCAACAGTAAATGAAAAAAAGAGGCAGCCGACAAGTCGCTGGTGTTAGCCGCCTCTTTATAGATTTAGTTGAAATAGTTAAGCGTGATTAATTTCGTCTGGCTTGACGCCGGCCTTGGCGGTTGCTTTGGCGGGTTTGGCGTCTGTCCTGGCGATTGCTCTGGCGAGCCTCGCGGCGTCCTTGACGGTTGTCTTGCCGGGCCTCACGACGATTGCCCCTTCGATCCTGCCGGGCTTCCCGGCGATCTCCGCGTCGATCTTGACGTGCTTCGCGGCGGTCGCCTCTGTTTTCTTGCCGGGCTTCGCGGCGGTCACCCCGACGATCCTGTCTGGCTTCGCGGCGGTCTTGGCGCTTTTCTTTAAAGTTTTCGCGTCGATCTTGGCGGGCTTCGTGGCGATCTTGCCGTTTTTCCTGCCAGTTCTCACGTCGGTCTTGACGGGCTTCTTTACGGTCTTCCCACTTGTCTTGGCGGTTTTCACGCCATTCCTGGCGGCGTTCCTTGCGAGCTTCGTGACGATCCTGCCGTTTTTCCTGCCAGTTCTCGCGGCGGTCTTGCCGTGCTTCCCGTCTGTCTTCACGGCGTTCTTGGCGATGCTCCATTCGATCTTGACGATCCGGGCGGAATCCGTCACCTTCTAGTGGGTCTGCGCTGGCGGCTGCCGGTAACAAAAAGAAACTGGCTGCAATGAGCCCGGCCAAGGTTTTCTTCATGCTGAAGTTACTGGTTTTTTCAGTCATTCAACGGTCTCCTAATGTGATTTGCCTACTATGATGGATATGCCACAGCCTGATAGGCGTTTTTTACCCCTGCGATATCAGATTTTACTCATGACGGATGGGTTTGTATAAAAGTTCCATAAAATAATAAAACGGTTCATAAAGGTCTCGGAAGGAACACCCAAAACTTTGATGATTTTGTATTGCCAAGTTGGATGATGGTGGTTCTGGTGCTTCTTTGGTAAACTTTTGCCGTCAGATCGTTAGAACTTACGCAGAATGTACTCTGACTCGCATTTATTTTTCGCCCTAGTACATTCTGCGTAAGTTCTAATTGAAATATACTGACCCCCTATGTGAGAGACAGGAGAGAAAGATATGACCTCTATGACAGAGAATTCCACCAGCCTACAACCTGAAATTAAAGACCCCGCCTTGGCCCCTCAGGGCAAAAAACAAATTGAGTGGGCAGACCGGGATATGCCGGTCTTGTCTTTGATTCGTCAACGGTTTGAAAAAGAACAACCGTTTAAAGGCGTTCGCATTGTGGCCTGTGCCCATGTGACCAAAGAGACAGCCAATCTTGCCCGGACCTTGAAAGCCGGTGGCGCTAATGCCTTGCTGATTGCCTCTAACCCCCTTAGCACCCAAGATGATGTCGCAGCGTCTTTGGTCCACGATTATGGTATTCCGGTTTGCGCTATTAAAGGCGAGTCTATTGAAACCTACCTTAAACACGTTAAACAGGCTTTGGATTTTGAGCCCCATATCATTTTGGATGACGGCTCTGATGTGGTGGCCTCTCTGGTCAAAGACCGTCCAGAACTTATTAGCAACATGATGGGCAGTACGGAAGAAACCACCACTGGCATTGTACGCCTAGAGGCTATGGAAAAAGACGGTAAGCTGCCGTGGCCAGCGATGGCGGTGAATAATGCTCAAACCAAGCATTTCTTTGACAACCGTTACGGTACAGGCCAGAGTACTATTGATGGGATCTTAAGAGCCACTAATATATTACTGTCAGGCAGAACCCTTGTTGTGGTGGGTTACGGCTGGTGTGGCAAAGGGGTTGCCATGCGGGCCAAAGGCTTGGGCGCCAATGTCATTGTGACCGAGGTGAACCCGGTTCGTGCACTAGAAGCAACGATGGATGGCTTCCGGGTGATGCCGATGCTGGAAGCTGCTGTAGTAGGTGATGTGTTTGTAACTGTGACTGGGAACCGTCACGTCATCGACAAACATCACTTTGAGAAAATGAAAGATGGCGCCATTGTTTGTAACTCCGGTCACTTTGACCTGGAGTTGAATCTGGATTCCTTGGCTGCGATGGCTAAGGAACGTGACGTATTGCGGCCCTTCATGGAACAGTTCACCATGAAGGACGGGCGTCGGATTCTGGTGCTGGGTGAAGGTCGCTTGGTCAATCTGGCGGCAGCCGAAGGTCACCCCGCCAGCGTCATGGATATGAGCTTTGCCAACCAGGCTTTGGCGGTAGAGCACTTGGTGACGAACAAAGGCCAGCTGGAAAATAAGGTGTATGAGATTCCAGAAGACGTGGATCAGGAAATTGCTGCGCTGAAATTAAAAGCAGCAGGCGTGGCCATAGATGTGCTGACACCGGAAATGACGGAATACATGAACAGCTGGGAAGTAGGGACCTAGGCCTTACGTCTCTCAAACAAGTGAACCGAAACGGGCAGATTCCTTTTGAAGGTGATCTGTCCGTTTTCTTGAAAGAGGATAGTTCCATTGAACCAACCTCAAAATCCAGGCATTGTGCGTAAAATCCCTTTTGACACCGGCATATTTTTTGGTTACTTTAGCCCCAAGAGAAAATAATCTAAACCGGTTGCCGCGAAAGCGGTGAGAGACGGAAAACGGGCATTATTGACGGAGACTCTTGAGCTTTTTGAAGATAGAGCTTATTGAAAATAAAACGGCTCAGAGCGTGCTGTCATATCATTCAGGGGAAATGCCTGGTTTCTTGATATTTACGGACCAACACCCTTACACCCCAAGAACCCAAAAATTTAAGCATTCTGGAGGCTGATTTCTGATGGTATTGACCGAATCTAAACCCACCGAGCAAACGGTAACCGGCAAGCCGAACCAAAAATTCCCTTACCCTGGTGTTCCCGGGACTTCAGATGGCGCTGGGATGGTGGTTCATGTTGAAACTCGTGCAACCGAAGCCGGCATTGCCTATCCCATTACGCCTTCCACCACCATGGGGGTTGGCTACCAAAATGCCTATGCCAATGGGATGAAAAACGTTTGGGGCACGCCCATTATGTGGTTGCAGCTGGAATCCGAGCATAGTTCCGCCTCCTCCTCAGAAGGCTATGCCGTTGCCGGTGGTCGGGTCACCAACTTTACATCAGGCCAAGGTTTGGTGCTGATGAAAGAGGTGCTGTATACCATCTCCGGGAAACGCCTACAGGTTGTCTTTAATATTGGCGCTCGGGCGTTAACTTCTCATTCTCTTAACGTGCACGCCGGTCATGACGATATTATGTCGGTTACCGATGTGGGTTGGGGAATGCTGTTTGCCCAAAACGCCCAAGAGGCAGGCGACCTCTGTCTGATCTCTCGTCGAGTGGCTGAAGATACATTTACCCCGTTCTTTAACGTACAGGATGGCTTTTTAACCTCCCACACCATTGAAAATGTATTGTTCCATGAAGATGAGCTGATTCGTGACTATCTGGGTGATCCCCGGCAGAAGATGCGCAAGCTCTTTGACCCGGATCATCCTTTGATGACTGGTGTGGTGCAGAACCAGGATAGTTACATGCAGGGCAAAATTGCCCAACGTCATTTTTATGATCAGGTGAAACCCAAGCTGCAAAGTGCAATGGATGAATTTTACAAGCTGACGGGTCGTCGCTATAGCATGATTTCTTCCCATAAAATGGAAGACGCTGAGTACGCCATTGTGTCTATTGGCTCTACAGCAGAAACGGCCTCAGTAACCTTGGACTACATTCGCAATCAAGGCCATAAAGCCGGGTCTGTTGCCGTCACCTGCTTCCGTCCCTTCCCGGGGTCAGAGCTGGTCGAAGCCTTGAAAAACTGTAAAGCAGTCGCCGTCATTGAACGGATGGATAATCCGCTGGCTGTGGATAACCCTCTAACTGCAGAATTAGAAGCTGCTTTTGCCAAAGCCTCTATGGGCACTGAAGGCTATCCGAAGATCGATAAGATTCCGGTCATATACTCTGGCGCTGCCGGGTTAGGTAGCCGAGATGTGACGCCGGGGCAGATGTTGTCCACTGTGCAAAATATGGTAGACGATGGTAAACGCTTCTTTACCCTGGGTATTGATCACGATTCTGCTCTTGAAGTTAAAGAAGAGCCGGATGTCCGGCCATCTGGATCCTTCTCGATTCGCGGCCACTCCGTGGGTGGGTTTGGATCGGTGACCACCAACAAGATTATTGCGACCTGTCTGGGAGACATCTTTGAATTTAAGGTTCAAGCCTCACCCAAGTATGGTTCTGAGAAAAAGGGCTTACCCACCAATACCTACCTGACCACCACCAAAGAGGGTCGGATTGGGACTCACAGTGAGCTGATTCAGGTGGAATTCGTACCCTTGATGGACGCCAATACTTGGAATATGGGGAACCCCTTGGTTGGACTTCAGCCTGGTGGGATTCTTTTCCAACACACGCCGGATGAAGATCCTCAAAAATTGTGGGATGCGACGCCGGATTGGGCAAAGTATTTTATTATCGAAAACAACATTAAGTTTTACGGCGTAGATACTATTCGCATTGCTAAAGAAGCCTGTAAATCAGACTTTTCATTGGTCCAGCGCTTCCAAGGAATCGTGCTGCTGGGCGTCTTCCTCAAGCTGACCCCTTTCCAGCAGGATTCTGGGCTCAGCAATGAGGACCTTTTCAAGCGAGTAGAGCTGCCCCTGCGTAAATATTTTGGGAAACGTGGCGAACAGGTGATTCAAGACAACCTGCAGGCCGTTAAAGCCGGGTATGAGCAGGTGGTAGAAGTACCTCGGGCGTTAATGGAAAAAACCCCGGCCGACATTGTGGCCAAAGGAAAGGCCGAATGGGATGCCAAAGGCAAGGATACGAATGCATTCTTTATTTAAGCGCCTTCTTTATCTAAAGTTTAATCAACCAACGCGAAGCATAAGGAGCTAGCTATGAGCACTCAGCAGCAAAGCAACACCGATACATTTAAAGACCATTGGTATGATGCCAAACGAGCCAATGAAGTTCTGGACGCCTATAACAGTGGCGGTGGCTCCTCGCTAGCCGCAGACCCGTTTGTCGCCCAAAGTATTCTTCCTGGGGGCACTGGTGGCGAGCGGGACTTCAGCTACATTGCTCCAGAGCTGCCGGAGTTCAACAACGACAACTGTGTGGGTTGTATGGATTGCGTCAATAACTGTCCAGACACTGCGATTCTAGGTCGTATTGTGATGCCTGACACCTTGGAGTCTGAGTTGGAAAAGGTTCCAGATGCTGAGAAGAAGGAATACTTTAGAGAGCAGTTTTCTCAAACGGTTAAATACCATGGCCAGTACGAAAAACGTCGTGCCAAAAACCCTGACGACAAAACTATTCCAGAAGGTGCCAAGTTTGGTATCTACATTGATCCCACCAAATGTAAGGGGTGCGGCGAATGTGTTGAGGTTTGCGGTACTCACGACGCGTTGAAGATGGTGAAGAAAACCCCTGAAAACCTCCCCACATACCTGGAAAACTTTGGTTTCTTCAAATCCTTACCGGCTTCTCCAGAGACGCATATTAGCAAGGCTGATCCCCGTGATCGTATGTTGCGGTTGGGCAACCTCAATATGTATAAAGGTGGCGCCGGATCTTGTATGGGGTGTGGAGAGGCGTCGGTAATTCGCCAGATGCTGGCCGCTACCCATGAAAAAGTTGGTGATCGTTTTGGTATTGTGGCCTCCACCGGGTGTAATACGGTGTATGCTTCTACCTATCCTTATAATCCCTACACTGTGCCGTGGACGAACTCTCTGTTTGAAAACGGGCCGGCAGATGCCATGGGTATCCGTACCTATTGGGATCAGAACGGTAATGAAGACTGGGTTCTCTGGAATATGGGCGGTGATGGCGCCATGCTGGATATTGGATTCCAGTCTCTGTCCCGGATGTTGGCCTCCGGCCTCAACATAAAAGTCTTGGTGCTGGATACTCAGGTCTACTCCAATACTGGTGGACAGCAGTCAACCTCATCTTATACCGGCCAAGAATCTAAAATGGGCGCTCACGGGAAGGCCCACCAAGGTAAAGCCGAACGCCGTAAGGAGCTGGGGCAAATCTGTATTATGCACCCTAACGTCTATGTGGCCCAAACCATTGGGGCCAATACCACCCACTTCTACAAAGCCATGGACCGTGCTTTGGAGTTTAAAGGTCCGGCAGTCATTACGGTGTTTACCACCTGCCAGCCTGAACACGGTGTGGCAGATGATATGGCGGCGCACCAAGCCCGTTTGGCGGTTCAATCCCGTGCCTTCCCTATTTTTACCTATGATCCCGATAAAGGGCGCACCATTAAAACCCGTATGGATCTGACCGGTAACCCTAATCTCGATAGAGACTGGGCTACCCGGCGGACGCCGGAAGGTGACACAGAAACCATCAACTTTCACACCTGGGCCCGGACCGAAGGCCGGTTTAAAAAGCACTATGATGGTGATGGCAATCCGACGACAGATGAAATCGAACAAGCCCTCATTGATCGCCGGGAAAACTGGCGGTTACTCCAGGAATTGGCCGGTATTGACAACAAAGATCTGCTGGAAGAGATGGAAGCTGTTACAGCTTAAGTGCTCTTAAGCTATTAACGGCTGATACTTGCTGGTTATGATTTAACCGGTAGTTTCTGAGGCTCAACTCTTTAGGGTTAAACCTTTTAATGGGTTATATGATACCTAAGTATCATTCATTTAGCTTGGTCTGCTACGATAATATAATTATTCTAGTGTCTAACAATTAGGCATTATAGTAATGATCTTCGGAGTGATGACATGGTCAGTGCCCAACAAGCTAGTACCTTAGATGCTGAACTCGTAAATATCTTTCTGCATTCCACTATGACAGTTGTGGAGACAACCACAGGCGAGCCTGTGGAGCTAATCCAGGCGATTCCTCTACAGCAAGGCCGATCGCCCGGTGATCTGTCCGCTATCATTCAGATCGTCAGCGAAAAGGGAGAAGGCATTGTCATTCTCACCTTTCCTATTGTGCTTGCTCGAAACTTATCCGCCAAAATGATGGGCGTGAAACCCCATACGGTTACTCCTGAAATTCGTACTGATTTTGTGTCCGAGATTGCCAATATGATTGCTGGTTTTGCCAAACAGTCTCTTGGTTCCAAGTCCACCAAACCGTATCGTCTCACCTTGCCCGTGATCGTCATCGGTGCAAGCCACGAGGTTTCCAGCCGTCTTTGGACTTCCCCCGGATTGATCTTAGAGTTCAGAGCTATGGGGCAAGAGTTTTCAGTACAGGTTTCATTTACAGAGCAAGGAAATTAGAAATTTTATGATTGATATATACAGATATAATGGCTTAAGGGAGTTTTGACTGGATGGATAGCCAAATTAAAATATTAATTGCAGATAATTCGCTTTCTGCCAGATTGATATTATCTGGTTTGTTGGAACATGAATTTGGTATTTCGTCTGATGATATTTTAACGGCAGAAAATGGACAGGAAGCTTTGGAGATTGCTCTGAAAGAGTCTCTTGATCTCGTGTTGCTGGATTGGTATATGGGCAATATGAATGGTATTGAAACGTTAAAGGCAATTCGAAACGCTGACATCCAAGTGCCTGTTCTCATGGTGACCAGTGAATCGGATCCTGATCGGCTAAAAAGTGCTTTAGAGGCTGGTGCAAATGATTATTTAAGCAAGCCGGTGACATCAAAATCTTTGTCTAGCAAGGTTTCAGCTTTGGTAACTGTCAAGCAAACACAAGACTAATAAGCACGTGCGTATTAGTCTATGGGCATAGCTCCTTCGATAAGAAGGGATTAATCCTTGTTTGTCGGATTTCTTTATCGGACCTACATTTTTACCTGCCGAGACCTTTTTTACGCAAGTTGGTATGACAGGGAACAGGGACATGATGTACTAATTTATGAAGTTGCACCTATTTTGATGCTACGATAGCCCTTGAACCAATGTGCAGGGCTAAACGTTGAGCTTATCCTTGCCCACACTATTTTCTATTGTTACAAAGCTTTCATGGAGTGTTTGTTATGAGCGCTGACTCTTCTTTATTGATAGATAAAATCCAAGAATGCTGTATACAAGATTTACAGCGTCCGAGATTGATTTCCAGCCAGGTGATGCAAACCCTAGCAGACCGTTATAGCACTGACCAAAATGATCTAATCGCTTTTTTCAGCGAGCAATACGCTCAATTTGATGACGTGGAAATGGATTTGGTTTTTTCTCCACTATTTACGCCTACTTTGGAAGACAGACTACCCTATGCAGCGTTGATGCAGGAAACCTGTTTGTCTGCTGAAGATGCTCAACAATTATTAAAAAATCTGGCTCTTAATTCAGGTGCGCAGCAATTGACTGCCACGTTTAAGGCACCGGATGGTCGCCAGTATACGGCGCCGTTACACGAGGTCTCCATTGACCGCTATGTTACCCGGTTGTACCTAGAACGCGTCCTGGACAATCCCGTTTATGACGGGATAGGTCAAACCGTTCCCCATGAGCATCAGCCTTTGGTCAATACCATTGCCCGTGAGCCAGTTTGGCAATCTGCAGAACGGCAACAGTTGCTTCTGTCGTTTTTAAAGATTTTTCAGACAGATGAGTCAGGTTACTCTGAAAAAATTATTTATCTGACAGACTTTGTGAGGACGTATCGCCCGGCAGATATGGAAGCGATGGTGCGCCAGCTCCAAAGTCTAATTGAATCCTGTAAAAAAGATTTGCAAAATGTTCACGATCGTGGATTTCATAGCCATCACTTAAAAGGTAATTACCAAGACTCTGATGTAGCGCACCGGCAGGAAGAGATTGAGAAGGTGACGGAAAACTATACGCATATGACGGATATGGCTAGCGCTTTGTTGGCGGGTATCGAGGCGCAATTAAAGCCTTCGTTGAAATAACCTTTCAAGCCTTGCTGAACATCGGAGGATACTATGCTCTTCGAAGCAAAACAGACATTCCGCGTGGTGGGAATGTCTGTTATTAGACATAAAATTTATGACGAACTAGGATTAGCCTTTATATAAACTTAGTTTGCAGGCTGTTCCTTAGTCGTAGACCGGTATGTCCGGACGGTTTCCGGATTAATAGAGACCCAGGCATAGGCCTTGGCGTCTTTCACTTCCGGAATCTCCTGAACAAAGGTGCCGCCATAACGGCCCCGGGTAAAGGTCACATAATTGTGCTTTGCCAGGTTCTGCAAGGCCTTACGGATGGTGTTGCTGCTTACATCCAACTGATCAGCAAGCTGACCCATAGACGGCATCTTGTCACCCACCTTGTAGTTTTCCTTAATCAACAGCTTTAGGTGGCCTTCCACTTTTTCGTAGTTATAAAAGCTAGCCTCCTGAGCTGGCACAAAGATATCGTCCTCACCAGCCTTGTACAGCTTGGAAGTATCCGGCTTACGCAGCACATAGGTGCCGTACCGGCCTCGTTTCGAGTTGATGATACCCTGATCTGCCAGGCGTTTCATCGCATCATGAACGGTTTTAATACTTACTTTCAACGTGCTAGACAATTCCAGGTTGGAGGGCAACTTGTCACCCACCTCAAACTGAGCCTGGATAAGGTCTTTCAAATCCCGTTCTAACTGATCAATCAAGGTTTCCGACTCAATGGCCGTGACCTTATCTTGTTCTGTCAGCTCCGGCATCTGTACCATTTCCCAGTTGGCTTTGTTGCCACGGGTACCCCGGCTTTTTAAGGTGCCCTGATTGGCCAAAAACTCTAGAGCCAATCGGGTTGTATTAGGAGCCGAGCCGATAAGTGTTGCGATTTCACGAGCGGATGGCAGCGATTCGCCGGGCTTAAACCCGCGTTCTACAATCAACCGTTTAACCGCCACAACGGCTTGGTCCCGTTTAGACGTCAATTTACGCATCCGATGCTCACTGTTAGAGGCATCTCGAACCAAGGTGCCGATGCGTTGTTTGGATTCTACATGGCCTTCGTCTTCTACCAGACGAATAGCGTTTTGAACCGTCCCCACGCTGACGCCCAAATACTTGGCAATGTCATCTTTGCGTGGAAGCAAATGGTTTTCGGTAATCTCGCCTTTTTTCAGTGCTGTCTCAATAAACTCAATCAGCCATCCCATAATCAGGCTGTCCTTGGTGATGCCTGGTGTCCGAAAATCCGGACATTCTTTGGGTAATTGATTGATTTCTATACGTTGAAGCGAGGATTTGCTGATATTCTGCAAATCCGAATATTTTGTCCCCGTATCCTGATCCTTAACTCCTTGAGTATAAGGTTCAATAATACTTCCACCCTTTTTAAGGGCACCACCTGATTTTTTTGTTTTGGATGTTTCTGTTTTTGTTTGTCGAACAGCCATATCGCCGATGTCCTCCCCAAAATATCTTTTGAGCCTAGTCCTTCATAAATAACTCTAATGTCTTGTTTGCATTAAAACATAAAAAGCTATTTTGTTGCTACTTTGTATAACTTTTTTTTATATTTACCTCTGAAATAAGCTAATTCAGAGGGCGTTTTCTCTGGAATAACGAAAATGTAACACGGGGGAAAACGTCAAATTAATTTATTAAAACAAGATTTTATGCAAAAAAGACCTCAAGTAACTGAGATTTCTCAGTTTATTTGGCTTTTGAGGGGATTTGGGTGGTTTTCTCAGCGGGTTTTTTGTCATTCGAGACGTCTTCTGGAACAGCGGTTGACTTCTCAGAGTCTTGCTCTTCAGTTGCCTGCTGCTGCCCCATTACCACTACAGTCGCGCCGTCAAATATTTTTTGCAGGCCATCCACCACAATTTGTTGGTTCGCAGACAGACCGTCTATAATTTCTACCTCACCCGGATTCCGAATCCCTAGTCTCACTGGTTTTAAAGTTGCTTTAAGGGCGACTTCACCCTCTTCAACTTGTTCTTGGTTAACTATATAGACATAAACTCTTTCACCTTGGGGGACCAGAGCGGCTTCTGGGACTACAAATGTCCCCTCTTGGGTGTCCAAGGTAACCCTTACATCAACAAACTGTCCTGGACGAAGCTTAGCTGTATTTGCTAACGTTGCTTTCACGGTAACCGTCAAATTGTCGGCGTTCACCGACGGGTCAACGAACGATACCTTCCCAGAGAAAGATTTGCCCCGACCACTGGGTGGGGTCACCATAATAGGTAAGCCAGGGTGCAAGTAGCTAAAATAGCGTTCCGGAACACTAAACCGTACCTGAATCCCGCCAGTTCCTACTATTCGAAGGAGGGCTTCTGGATTTAACACGTAATCCCCCGGATCTACATGGATTTCGCCAACAATACCATTAAAAGGCGCCCGTATTAGAGTCTCTCCGGCAGCGGCCCGGTTAAATTGCAGCCGAGCTTGTGCACCGCTGATGCCGGCTCGAGCTTGTTTCAACCGAGCTTGGGCTACGATTACTTGCTCACCAGAAGTTTTCCAGTTGGATTGAGCTGTTTGAAAGGCTACTTCTTTCTGTTCTAACTCTAACCCCGAGATAAACTCTCCTTTATAGAGTTCCTGGTATTTTTCAAACTCTGACTCTGCAAGAGCCTTCTGAGACTCGGCAGCTTCCAGGGCGGCATTATACTGTTGCAACTCTGCTTCTCTTAGCGCAATGTCACTGTTGCGCTCCTGTAACCCAGCAGTGGCTTCTCGTTGTTGGGCAACTTGACGATCCCCTTTTAGACGGATCAATGGCTGACCTTTCTGTACCGCTTGCCCTTCTTTCACGTAAATCGCCGTCACTGTTGCGGCAACTTCTGGGTTCATGTCTACCATCTGGTCTGCTTCAACAGTGCCGGAGGTCACATATTGCAGATCAATGGCTTGGCGGGTAACCTTTTGGGTCTTTACGTTAAATATGGGGTTAAACCCCTGCTGCCCCTGAGGTATCATCCGGTAGGCAATTAGTCCGCCAATTAT
>JAHQWC010000040.1 GCA_019634025.1 Vampirovibrio sp. | reverse complement strand
GCTGTTGTTCTCGACGTATGCCATGCAACTGGTTGCTTGGACACTGATGATGTTTTTTATCGCGGGGCTTTGCCGGATGTTTTATGCCGGGTTGTTTTTGGGCATGCCGGTTTCTCCGAAGATCGGGCTTGCGTATATTGGGAAAACCTGGTGGAAGTTGCTGATTTTATTTTTGGGCCAGATGGTGGCATACATTGGGTTTGTTGTTGCCGATGTGGTGCTGATTTTTGTTGGAGGGCTGGCGGCGTTTGTGCTGCTGATGGCTTTGATGTGGCTGGTGACGACTGTGTTTAATGAAGCCGGACTGGCGGTGTTTAGTTCCGGCTTACGCGGGTTGTTGGTTATTGGGGCGATGTTGGTGACGTTTGTGATTATGATGGCCCTGATAACCTTCCAGGTGATGTTGCTGACGTTTCCGTTAGTGGCGGTGGCGGTATCTGACGGGGTTGGGTTTTTTAGCCAGGCGTTTTACGGGATTCAACTGGCATTTGCCAATATGCGGAAGGTGATGCTGTACAGTTTGAGCAGCCTGTTTGTCTTTATGTGTATTTCTATGGCTTTGCATTTGCCGGTTTGGTTGTGGTTGGTGGTGGAGTTAGGTTTGGCGGCGATGGATAATGTTAAAACGGCGCCGGACCATGTGCTGGCTGCATACACGTTGTGGGGGAGTTTGGTGTTTGGGTTTTTAGTGCCGGCTTGGATGGCGGGGGTGACATTGCTTTATTATGACTGCCAGGCATGCAAGGAAGGTTTGGATTTAAGACGGTTGTTTGAGCGGATGCGCGTGCGGCGGAAAATAGCGGTTTGATAATTTTTCCTCAAGTGAAATCAGGATGACTGGTATCCCCTCACCCTGCAGCCGTAATGCTCACGCTGTTCGCAAACGGCTGCTTCCCTCTCCCACACGAGAGAGGGGTATTTCTGTAGTCGTCTCAATCATTTTGTAAAAATAAGATGCGCCAGGATGATGGGTGTCAGGGTAGAATAGAAGGATGTCGGTTTTAGTCCAGAAGGATAGAAAAGAAGCCTGATGACAGAAGAGTTGCAGGAAAAGGTGATTAACATTTTTCGTCGGGCGCGGCGGGGAGAGCATGTGCATATTCCCGGAGAGGAAGACGGTGAGATGGTGGACAGCCCGGACGGGTTTAGCTATGTGACGCTGAAACAAAACCAGGACGGGGATCATCATGATGAAGACGAGTTGGTGGAGACGGCGGCGCGAAAGCATTATTTGGTGAAGATGCTGGAGCATCACAAAGACGCCATTCGCATTAACAACTACCACGTGCCGGGGGATCGCCTGGAAGAGTTTATGAGCACCCTGGAGAGCCGCCCTGGGAAGGTGTTGGAGATTAAGCAGTTTTTACCGGATATTACAGGTTAAAACCGCAGTCCACTCTTTGCTTGCTTTTACCTTGATTTGAAAAAACAGTTGAATCCCTGGTCCGGATTCATTATGATCGGGATTGAGAATCTTTTGATTTACGGTAGTCGATGGCTGGAAGTTCTTTTTGATGTTTAGCATTTCAAAGGCTTATAACTTATATTGCGCGGGTAAATCCTATTTTAACCCGCGTGAGTTTGCCAGCTTAAAAGCCACAGATCGGCAGCAGCAAAATCTGTTTATTCAGGGACTGACCGAGACGCTGAAAAATCAACGTAACTTTGTGGCGACTCGGGCCGATGCACAGGTGCAACTTAGCGCTCAATTGCAAGCGCCCTTAACACCTTTGGGGCGTGTGGTAGCCACCTTAACGGCTTTTGCCCAACAGGTTGCCGCTACCGTTGCCAATGCAGCTGCCTTTGCCTCACGGGCAGCGAGTCAGGTGACTCAGCGTGTAGCGCAGTTTTTGCAGCAGGCCGGCGCCATGGCGAGTGGTGTTGCTCAAACCGTTGGGCAAACCCTGTCTAATGTTGTGGCTGGAATTACCAGCTTGTTTTTTGGATTTAAAAAGGGGAATGATCAGGTAGAAGAGCGGGAGCAACGGCATTTAGAAGACTTTGATACGGTGGAAGTGTTTACCAAGTCGGTGGTTCATGAAACCTCTGGTAGTGGGATGGGACAATCACGTTAATCTGTATGACCGTTCCAGATTTTTATGAGCCCTTTCAGCAGCAGGTCATCGACTGCCGTAAATGTCCTCGGTTGGTGGAGTGGCGGGAACAGGTTGCGGTGGAAAAGGTGAAGCGGTTTGCCGATGAACCCTATTGGGGCAAAGCTGTGCCGAGTTTTGGGGATCCTAATGCCCGGCTACTGATTGTGGGCCTGGCGCCGGCGGCTCATGGGGCGAATCGGACTGGGCGGATGTTTACCGGGGATCGGAGCGGGGATTGGTTGTATAGGGCGTTGCATAAAGCCGGGTTTGCCAGCCAGCCAAACTCAACTGCCGTTGATGACAAGCTGACTTTAAAAGACTGTTATATTACGGCGACGGTGAGGTGTGCGCCGCCGCAAAACAAGCCGACCAAAGAAGAAACAGACGCCTGCCATGGTTATTTGGAAACCGAATGGCAACAAATGCCCAACGTCAAAGTGGTGGTGGCGCTGGGTAAGATTGCCTTTGATCGGGTGATCAAAGTGAGTTGCATCAAAAACCCCAAGGGGGGCAAGGGTCATGGTATTCCTAATACTCCCAAACCGGTTTTTGGTCATTTATCTGAGGATATTTTGCCGGGTGTGCCGCCTGTTTTAATGGATCGGCACTTGATTGGCTCATACCATCCCAGCCAGCAAAATACGTTTACCGGCAGACTGACTGAAGAGATGTTGGATGCGGTGTTTAACCGCGTAAATGAGCTGCTGACAGATTAAATACAGTAGTACGGGTTATTGTTGTTATTTCCGTTGCCAAAGGTGGAGTTAAAGCCTTGAACACCGCCGTTGTTGTTTCCGTTTGCGGCGTTATTTTGACCGTTATTGTTGCCCTGGCCAGAGTTGTTGTTGTTTCCGTTTCCAGGGCCTGGCGAGGTGCCCATAACAGCCTGGCAGATGCCCTGAGAAGATTGTGATGCGGTTTTTGCCTGCTTGGTAATGCTGCTTTTAAACTGCTTTGGAGAAATTTTGTTTTTGCTGATTTGAGAAGCCGTATACTGGGAAATCACCGAGGTCATCATGATTTGCTGGGAAAGCTCGGTGATGATTTTGTTAACGGCTGGGTTATTGAGACTGCCCGAGTTTTTAGCTTGTAAATATAAAGCTGAGAAAGATTGTACATAGGTGCCAGGCTGTGTTGTGGCTTGTTGAATGAGGTTTGGGACGCCTTGGTTATTTAGCGCATTGGCTTGCTTCATGTTGACGGTGCCGGACCAGCCCAGATATTGTTGGGTTAATTGCAGTGGGGTATAGGTTTGACCATTATATTGAATGGTTTGGCTGTTAAAATTACCGCTGTTGCCGGTTGTGCCGGCTGCTTGCTGAAGTAACCCTTGAACCATGGCGATTTGATGGCCTAAGTTGGAGAGGCCTTTAAGTACCTGTACCTGATCATTTGAAATTTCACCGCTGTTATACAACTCATCAATGAGTAAATCGATATTGTCGCTGATGGTGGTGGTGGTGCCTTGGGCGCCGGAGGTGTCAACTAGCTGTGAATAGTCGGTGACGAACTGGGGCAGAGTGATGGTGCCTCCGTTACTGAGTTGGATAATGACGGTACTAGGTGTAGCCGCTGAAGAACCATTGGCGTTTGCAACTGAAGCGTTGGTACCCATGGGGTTTACCCCGACCTGGCTGGCAGAAAGATCACCGCCTAAGGTATTGGTCATGATTCCCGGCACCTGCTGTATAAACAACTGGCTTGAGATAATTAGGGTGACGGCAACCAACCCCAATGGAAAGACGTATTCAAAAAGGGCATTCCCATTGGCGCTATAATATTTTTTTTGTTTATTCTCTTGAATCATAGCTTTCTTTCTCTTCATTATTCATCGGTTGATTGCTAAACGGCTTTAACTAAAATGAATTCTTGATTGAGGTGTTTTACCTATGGGTTGGTTCTGTGGGCCTTATGGCGTTGCTGCCCCACTGCCTAAAGGCTGAAGCATGATACTGTTTCCTCGGCGATTGCCTCCGAGGTTTTTAGCCAACTCGTCGGGAATGGGTTGTACCATCATTTGAGCTGCCGCAATACATGCCATGGCCAGAAGACCCAGGGGAATAACATATTCAATGAGAGAGTTCCCGGATGATTTTTTATGGCGTGATTGTTGATGAGAATCCATAAATCTCTTCTCTTTTCGGCCGATACTGGGGTGCTAACCAATTGATATGTTGACACGTCAATACTCTGATATTGATTTCGGTCATTGGAAGGCTATATTGAATTTTTAATCAGATTATTAATATATATTTACAATCAAATGTCTGATTCTACTAAAACGACCTGAAAATAGGCGTTTTTAGGAAAATCCCAATCGCGATCCGGTTTGTGAGGTGACAACATCGATCTTGCATCAAGAAATAGACCACGCACATGAGCCACATTTGGCATAGATCATTTATATTAGTATTGAACGATTTAAATCTGAGGCCATTGTGGACTTAATAATGGATTGTTGTGGATAAGGCCTTAGGAACATTACCGAGCAATGTTTGAATAACAGAGAATTCAGATTATAGGGTTTAGCCTTTAGCCAGAGGAGTGCCGGAAGGAATGAGAGGAACACGAGGGTAAATGCCGACGGAAGAGCCGAATCAGCAAGCTGCCTCCTACCATCACGGAGATTTGCGGAATGCCTTGATATATTGGGGTAAGCTTGTACTGAAGAAAAAAGGATTACAGGGGTTAACCTTACGGGAAGTGGCCCGGGCAGCTGGGGTTAGTCATAATGCTCCCTATCGTCACTTTAAAGACAAGACAGCACTGCTGTCTGCCATTGTGATGGATGGATTTGATCAGCTGAGTGACGCTACTCAGTCTGCTATTGACTCTGGTGGGACACCCCAAGATCAATTGACCCGGGCATGTGCGGCTTATGTCAACATTGCTATTCGCTCACCGGAAACGACTCAGTTGATGTTAGGACGGTTGGCAGCAGAGAAGGAGTGCCCACCGGCACTCACCCAAGCTGGATTTAGGTTATTCAGCCTTTTAACAGAGATGATTGAAGAAGGTCAGCAAGCAGGGGTCTACCGTAGTGGTGAATCTCGTGAAATGGCCTTGAGTGTCTGGGCGATGGTTCAGGGATTGGCTATTTTGATTTCTTCAGAGCAAATTAAACGAGGCGCCAGTCAGCGGGAAATTAGCCGACTGACCAAGCGACTGTGTAGCCAGTTGCTGGAAGGCTTGTGCCAAGAGAACACTTGAGCTTTCTGTTAACCTAGGACTTTTTGGATCCGCTCAAATGCCCATTCTAGTTCACTTTGGGTGACCACTAAGGGTGGTGCAATCCGAATCACGTTGGCATGGGTTTCTTTACAAAGAACGCCCAATCCTTTTAGTTCTTCGCAGTAGGAGCGGGCCGGTACATCCAGTTCGATGGCGATCATCAGGCCTTTTCCCCGGATTTCTTGAATATGAGAATTCTTCAGCGTTTTCAATTTATCCATCAGCCATTGGCCTAGTTGGTAGGACTTCTCTACCAAGTTCTCTTCTTCGATGACTTGTAAGGCCGTTCTGGCTACGGCGCACCCTAAAGGGTTGCCGCCAAAGGTACTACCATGATCTCCTGGTGTGAACACCGACATGACTTCTTTTGAGGTAAGGACGGCAGATACAGGGTAGAATCCGCCTGAGAGGGCTTTACCGATAATGACGGCGTCTGGGCGAACGTCCTCATACTGATGGGCAAATAGCTTGCCGGTTCGACCTAACCCAGTCTGAATTTCGTCACAGATGAAGAGTACATTGTGTTTGCGACATAGCTCCTCTGCAGCTTTTAGGTAGCCTTCCGGTGGTATGATGATTCCCGCTTCGCCCTGGATGGGCTCCATAATAAATGCGCAAGTGTTGGGGGTAATGGCGGCTTCTAATGCTGCAGCATCGCCGTAAGGAATAATATTGAACCCCGGTGTAAACGGACCAAAGCCGTCTTTATATTGATCTTCTGTAGAAAAGCCAATAATGGTGGTGGTGCGGCCGTTAAAGTTGTTCTTCGGGACAATGATTTCCGCCTGATTGTCTGCAATACCTTTTTTCTTGTAGCCCCACTTCCGGGCCATCTTAATGGCGGTCTCCACGGCTTCGGCGCCGGAGTTCATAGGCAGTACCGATTCATAGCCGGTCATATCACACAATTGCTGACAAAACAGCGGTAATTGGTCATTGCGGAAGGCTCTGGAGGTTAACGTTACTAAATGAGCCTGATCCAGCATCGTTTTAAGAATTTTAGGGTGGCAGTGGCCTTGGTTTACTGCAGAGTAGGCACTGAGGCAGTCCAGGTACTTGTTTCCTTCAACATCATAGACCCAGACTCCTTCTGCTTTATGAATTACCAGGTCCAAAGGGTGATAGTTATGGGCGCCGTATTGATCTTCAATGCGGATTAAATCCTGTGAAGAGACTGGAGTAGATGGGGTTGCAGTGGTTTCCATACAGATAGTTTTCTCCTGTTGTCAGTTTGAATGCTTGTATTAATCCGGGTGGGCGGCAGTGGCAAGCGTTTTTTCTGAAGAAGCACTGCCACCAAGGTGACTGGCGGTTCGTGTGGCTTCTTCAACAGCTCGAGCCAGCACTGAGCGGATTTTTCCGTCTTCCATGGTTAATAGCGCAGCAATGGTACATCCTGCTGGGGTGGTGACATCATCCCGCAATGATGCCGGATGTCGTCCGGATTGTTGCACCATGGCAGCGGCACCCAAAGCGGTTTGTGTTACCAGCTTAACTGCAACATCTCTAGGGAGGCCTACTCGAACGCCACCGTCTGCCAAGGACTCCATCATCAGATAGAAATAAGCAGGTCCGCTGCCGCTTAAGCCGGTGACAGCATCAAAATGCGTTTCTTCCAATTCCAAACATGTGCCAACGGCAGAAAACAGGTTTTTAGTTAGTTCTAGGTGTTGTGGCTTAGTTTGAGCGCTTCCACAAACCACGGTCATTCCCCGGCCCACCACACATGGGGTATTGGGCATAGCGCGAATGACCGGGTTCTGCCCACCGGTTAATGATTCCAGTGTTGCTAAAGAGACACCGGCTGCAATGGAAATGATGAGAGTGTCTGGAGACAAACCATTGTCTTTGAGGTGTTCCAGGACACCTTCTACCTTATAGGGTTTGACGCAAAGAATAATAATACTGGTTTCTGCGAGTTGGACGGTATAGTCGGTGAACGTATCAATTCCCAGCTCTTGGCGAACCTGATCACAAGTCCGTTGAGTCCGTGCGGCGGCCCAGATCTTTTGTGGCGGAAGCAAACAGCTTTTAATGGCGCCTTGAATAATTGTGCGGCCCATGACACCGGCACCCACAACGCCTAATTTTCCAGCAATCACCAATTCACTCATCTACTGCCGTTTCAATCCTCTTTTGGCGTCTGCCTGCATCCGAAGTAAACCGAGGAGACATTTCTCTCTGCCTATAGCAGGCAGGGGGGATTGTCCCAAACCTCAGATAACATACCGGAAAAGCCTTAGAATGAAAAGACTGGGGTCTGGTAAAACCGCTTGAATATTAATAAAGAGAGTACACACCCATCAAAACTGTTAATAGTTATTAACAAATCGTTCCTGGATTGGCTAAATCTGTTTTTATATCAATACAGACACTTGATAGATACACTGAAACACAATCGCATCGTTGAGGATACAATTTAAAACCTGAAAAATTCTGTTCTTAAGAGTGTTTTCAGAAACCGAGAACTGTATGCATTTTTATAGCAGGCATCTCAGTAGATCTTTTGGTTTAACGTTTTACTGAACAGACTTTGGGCAACAGATACTTGACAGACAACTAGACATAATGGGTTAAACAGATACAGGATGGGACACAACAGGCAGGGTTATGCGCCTTCACAGAGCTGAAGGCGCCCTTTTCTTTTTTCAAAATGCACTCTAACGCGCATCTACTTTGTCACTTGCGCTGCTCCCCTGCGTCACGTACTAGTGTACGCTCCTTGTGTGCGCTGCTCGTTCCGCGTAGCTGCATCGTTATAGCACATTTTGCCTGAATACGATTTTGTAAGTGAAAAAGCCCCTGTAAACTACAGGGGCTTTTCGGAAGTGACAGGACTCGAACCTGCAACCCCTTACGGGGCAACCGCTTTCGAGGCGGCTCCCTCACCATTCGGATCACTTCCAGAGCATATGAGATTGCATGTTTAGCATCAGGCTGATAGCAAGTAACCACACTTATTAAACCAGAAACCGCCCCAGCTTGTCCTCTCTCTTCAAAAGACCAGTCGGCGACATAACCAGCACGATTCTCTGGAAGCTATAGGCTTATTTAGTCGTCAAACGAGCTGAACAAATGATTGATTCGAGCGACCAGTTCTTCGTTGTCGAGCTCCCGGGTATACTCGTTAAGCTGTTGCGCTTTTTGAAAACAGCTGGCTGCTTCCAGTTTTTGGTCTAAAAAGCTATAGGCCCGTCCCAAATTGTAATATGCGAGGGCATAATGTTCGTTTAACTCTACTGCCCGAGTGAGCAAGTACATGGCTTTGGCCACATTGCCAATGCTATCCAGGTAAATTACCCCCAAGTTGTTGTAAGGCACCTCATATTTGGGGTCCAAAGAAATTGCTTGTTCATAAAGACCCATAGAGGTGTCTATCTCACTCATCATCCACTTTAAATACCCTAAGTTGGTGTGGATCCGGGCATTGTATGGGTCAATCCGTAAGGCCTGTTCATAGGTCATCATGGCATTCCGGAAATCGCCTTGCTCAAACTGGATCACGCCTAAGTGTGTATAATGTTCCACCTCGTGGGGGTTCAGTGTAATGGACATCTGTACTGCCATTTGAGCGGCATCCAGATTTTGAAAGTTCTCATGATAAATATTGGCAATGCTCTGAGAAATCATGGCCCGCCAATGTGGATCGGTGCTGATTTGAAATGCACACTTGTAGTATGAAACAGCGGTCTCATATTCTTGGCATAGGTAATAGGTGTTGGCCATGCTGCAATAGACCGAAGCGTTTGCAGGATTTAGCTTCTCCAAGTCGGTATACAGCTTTAAAGATTCTTCAAACTCGCCCAGCTCTTCGTAAAGGCGAGCCATATTCAAGTAAGATTCTTCATTCGCCGGATCTCGGGCCAAAGAGCGACGATACCAGTACTTGGCTTCTTCCATTAGCCCTTTCTGATGATACATCTGGCCAATAATATTCATCAATACCGGTAGACCCGGATATTTCTCGTGCAACAACAACAGCTCGGCCAAGGCGCCATCACGGTGATGGCGAAATTCTTTAAAATATGCTTTGGATAACCCTAGTAATACGCCGACGGCAGACCTTAGCCTGGGTCGTGTCGGATCAAGCAACAACAAGGTGAATGCCATAATTAAATGGCTAGCTGCTGCCCCACTTTTTAAGAATGCTTTGATTGGGTTGTTTTCTTCATATACTTGCTTCCACCGTGTGTGGAACATCGCAAAATGCGCATGACTAGAACTGAAAAGATCCGAATGGGCGGACTGTTTTAAATGTGTCATGGCTTGGCGATATGAGCGCTTTTTAAAGCCTAACTTCCCCATCACGAAATGGGCTTCTGATATATTCGCGTCATATTCAAGCGCTTGTATGGCATACTTTTCAGCTTGAGAGGTCTTACCCTGTTTTAGGAAGATTCGTGCAATTCTGGCGGCCAATACCGGATCGTCCGGCATCCGTTCCAATGCCTTAAAATACTCGTTAAGCGCTTGCTCAAGGAGGTTTAGTGGATTGGAAATATCCAGATGGCGTTGGTAGAGAAGATCCCCTGCCTTCTGGAAAGACAGGCCTTCTTGCTTAAAAGCCAACTGCGCTACATCTGTTTCAGCCCGGTGCCGGGCCGCGAAATCCTGGTAAACCATACAACACCCTCAAAAGATGATATGAGTGTGATATCGGTACGTATATATCTTTCTTTGAGGATTTAGACTCAAACATTTACATATTTTTACCGGGATTCACGTAGAGTGTACGCTGACTCGCATCTACGTCGTCACTGTGCTGCTCCCCTGCGTCACGTACTAAAAGTACGCTCCTTGTGTGCGCTGCTCGTTCCTCGTATCTGCGTCGCCATCGCACACTCTACGTGAATCCCTCCATTTTAGGGTTTATGTGGAATTCACACTGACTCGCATCTACGTCGTTACTGTGCTGCTCCCTGTGTAAGTCCCGGCTATTTCTTCATCATGAGCTGCATCATGAGGGGAATCCAAGGATTGGTTCGGAAGGTTTCTAGAAACCGGGGCTGATGGCCGGTGTAGTATCGTTCTGTGAGTCTTATGGCCAGGACCACATCGGCCTGGGTCACAGCCGTATTTCCCTGGATGTGAGCCAATGCTTTGGCATACCAATGCACCAAGAAATAAGCGGTGCTGGCAATAGCCGTTAAGCTCAGGAGCGAATGCCCAAAAGCCAGGAGCACCTTACGCTGAAGAATCGTTGCGATAAAGTTCTTAAGGATGATATCCCCGTCATGGGGTTCTGCAGGATCTTGCCAGGACAATTGTTCAACGGCTGCTAAAGAGATAGAGACCTGGCCAAACACTTTGGGATCCTGATAAGAGCGACCGGACAGGAGCCTGAAGAAACTATACAGTCCGTAAGGTCGGCGTAAAAATAGCTTTGGGATCCAAAGATCGGCTAACGGGTGAAACTGAAACGTTGCTGTCGGTTTAAAATTCTGACCTGAAAAGGTGAGAAGCTGTTGGTAAACTTGTTGGAGTCCTTGTGCCGGGGTAACAGCCGGATTGGTTAAAATTGCCAGCCATTGTTGTTGAATCTCCAGATAGTGTTGCCAGGTCATGTCAATGCCTGGACGAGCCAGAATGGTTTTGGGAATAGACAAATCAGATTGAGGGGTGGCGTCTGTGGTGCCCCCAGGCCTCATGGGGAGGGGGGACTGGAGCCCTATCTCGGCGACGGTTTTACATCCTGCGGAGATGTCATGGCCGGTCGTTCCGTCTGGTAAGCATACCGAGGCGAAAGGGAACCGCTGACATTCTTCGGGCTTGGCGGAGCGACCTTCGTGGACTTCAATCATACATTTGGCGTCGGGTTGTAAAAATATACACGCATTTTCTGACGTCATGGGCAGAACATCACAGTCATCGGTGCCCTGTAGAAAGGAGAGGCCTGTTTCTGCCAGCCGTGCCTGAACCCAGGGTTGTGCCAAAAGATGGCGAGACTTCTCGGTTTCAATGGGAATATTGACGCTGGTGCAGCATTCTCCGCAGAGTTGGCAGTTGAAAACCTTGCCGGACTTCTCTACAGTATCCTCAGCAACGTGAATGTCTGGAAAATGATCAGTTTGCGCCATACCGGTATTGTATTGAGAAAACGCCTGAAAAGGACGATCTGCCCATATGCATCCTATCCTTGTTGAACTTGGCGGCATTACCCTCTATTCCTTTGGCCTGATGATGGCGTTGGCGTTTTTAGCGGCGTTCTTCTGGACGCTCAAACGGGCAAAAGCCGCTGGGGAAGATGAAACCCTTTATATTACCGGGGTCTGTTGGCTTATTTTTATGTCCCTGTTGGGCGCCCGGCTGTTTTACTTTGTGTATTTTCCGCAGCCCTTCTTGGCCGACCCGCTGGGCAGCTTACTCTCTTCTGGGGGATTGGTTTGGTATGGGGGCATGATTGCCTTTAGCCTGACCCTTGTTTTGTTTACCCGACTGAATGGGCTTTCTGTTTTTAAATTTAGTGATATTGTGGTGCCACCGGCTGCACTAGGGCTTGCCATAGGCCGGATTGGCTGCTTTTTAGCGGGTTGCTGTTATGGTGGGCCGTGTGATGTGACTCTTTTGCCATGGGCGGTTCAGTATCCTGCTGGCCATGAAACCCATCCACTGTGGGTTCATCCAGCACCTCTATATGCAACTGCTGCCGTTCTTACCATTTTGCCGATACTCTTATGGGTAGACCGTCATAAAAAGGTTAACGGTGAAACCAGTTGGTGGTTTGTGGTGTTGTACGGTATTGCCCGGTTTCTGCTGGAGTATGCAAGGGGAGACCGGTTGATTTGGCTGGAGGGTATGGACCTAAGCGCTTCTCAAGTGATAAGCTTCGTGGGTGTATTGCTGGGTGTCGGTATGCTCTGGTGGCTTCGGCGCAAGCAAACCGGGGCAGCATTGAGCGCGCTTTAGCGTTTGCCAAACGTTTAAGGATGTGACGGATGGGTTGGCTGTTGGCATATCATCAGTATAATAAAGGGGACTTTAGGCTCTGCAAACAGAGACCGCTAAATCATCAAGCTTATACCAGGAGGAGATTCCACCATGAGATCAGTTTGCAATCGTTTGACCCGCTTGACGGCCACGGCACTGACTGTTGCCATTATCGGCGGCGCTTTATATAGCGTTGAAGCCAATGCTCAGGTAAACCGGGAAGACATCCATATTGAGCTGAGTGATCGAAATAAAAAATCCGTAGAACAAGGATTAGACGTTCTTCGCTCTTTGTTGAACAACGGTAAAACGGTGACGACTCCTTCAGAAACAGTGGAAACCCAGGACGGCAGCGCTGCAACGACCACTGAAACCACCGAAGCAACTGAAACTACAGTGACGACTCCGGCCCCAACGTATGAGGCCCTGAAGGCTGAAAACGCCGCACTTAAAAATCAGTTGGAAGCTGTGCGTAACGTAGATCCTGATAAACTGGACACCGAATTGAACCAGGCCAAACTCCGCAAAGAAGCTTTGAACAGCCAGATCCAACAGTTGGTGAATGAACGCGGTGAGTTGGAAAAACACATCACCGATTTGGAAGCCAAACGCCAAGCCAATTTGGAAAATTAGGGTTCAAAAATACAGACTCAAAAAACCGGTCTTTTATCCTTAGACCGGTTTTTTTTAGATCAGTTTTCTTGTATTGCCAATAATACTGTGACGCTGGCTTCAATGGCTTTTCCTTCGCCAACGGCGTCCATCCCCTCGGCGGTTTTGGCCTTCACAGACACGCGATCTTCATCCACCCTTAAGAGCCGGGCGATATTTTGCCGGATATCCGCTTTATAGGGCTTCAATTTAATTTTTTCTAAAAAGACGGTACTGTCCACATTCACCACCCCAAGATTCTTCGTCGCGATTAGCGTCAGCACGTGTGCCAATAATACTGAACTATCCGCGTCTTTGTAGCGATCATCTGATGGCGGAAAGTGCTCGCCGATATCGCCCAACCCAGCAGCACCTAATAAGGCATCGATGAGAGCATGGAGGAGGACGTCTCCGTCTGAATGGGCCTCGCTGCCTACGGGGCTGTCGATTTTGACGCCGCCAATCATCAAAGGCTTATCTGCTACCAGCCGGTGGCTGTCATAGCCTTGACCAATGCGAAGCATGTGTGTCGCTCCCTGCATCATGTTCCGGTACGGCGACTAGTTACCAGGTGCGCATCCAGGTCTGCCAGGGGTGGATGACCCAAAACGAATTTTTCAATGGCGTTGGCGGCGCCTTGTTCGTGAATGGAGTCTGTCACATAGTTGGCTACGGCTTTGACATGATCGGGTGCGTTGCCCATGGCCACCCCGATGCCTGCGCTTTGCAACATGGACACATCATTTTCCTGATCGCCCACGGCCATAATTTCTTCGGTTTGAATGCCCCAGCCGTCGGCCAGGACCTTGATGGCGTTCCATTTGGAGCTGGCCTGATCAATGACCTCGCAAAAATTGGTGCGGGAGCGACAATAGTTTACTCTGGGGCCAAATTGTTGCTGCAGCAATGAGAAT
>JAHQWC010000039.1 GCA_019634025.1 Vampirovibrio sp. | reverse complement strand
GGAAAAGGGTATAAACTCATTCACCTGGTTACCCAGCCTGAGCAGGTAAAATACCCTATTTTATTTCCGCTCCTTCTCGCAGTAGGGTGGCTCATTAACCCCAATTTTCCGCAAAACCTAGTAGGGTTAACCTGGATGCCCCTATCGTTTTTTCTAAGCTCTCTAGTCTTAATGTACGTTTATTTTAAGCACGTAAAGCATATCTCTGGAATCGTTACCTGGATTATTCTTCTTTTAACTGCTGGTAATTTCTACAGCATCAATTTCTCCACCGCAGTAATGTCTGAGGCACCCTACCTATTCTTCTCCCTTCTCACGCTTTTGATTGCCGAGAAATACCTTAATAAACGTCCAGAGGAAATCAAACCACAACTTCTCGGGTTGCTAACTGTTAGTTCAGCATTGGCTTTTCATACCCGCACTGTGGGCATTGCGCTTATGGCAGCTATTGGTTTGTGGTTACTGCTTAACCAACATTGGCGGCAATTTTTATACTACAGCCTGGGCGCTTTTTGCCTCACTTTACTTCCCTGGAGCATATGGTGCTGGATGCATAGCCCCAAAGATGTAAACGAAGTTACTTTCCCCATTGCCTACGCTTACGGTGGCTATGGCATTGAATTTCTCATGAACCTCAAGCAGGGCGTTCCTTACCATATTTCAATCATGCAAGACTCGATTGGCTCGCTTATCAATGCCTTGGCTAATATTCTGTTTCCTATTCTCTCTAATCTTCCGGCTGTTTTTAGCTTAGAGGAAAGTAAGTGGATGATTTGGGGATACCTCATCACTCTGGCTATTGGTTCCTATGGTTTATTTTCCGTCTACCTGTTCCATGGCATCCATGCCGTGAAAAGTCGTCGTTATAGTGTCAGTGGACTTTATGTAGCTTTGTACATATTGATGATTGTCCTATGGAACTATGAGAACCAGATGAACCGTTTCTTAGTAGTCCTGCTGCCGTGGCTGTGGTTCATTTTATTTAAGCCCTGGCATCAATGGACACTCTCTTTTAAAAAAGAGGGTGCTAAATCAGCATCAGCTCTTGGTTACTCAAAGATAAGGCAGCTCACAAAAACCATAGGCCTATGTTTGGTGGTTTATGCTGCAAGCTGCATTATTCCCAATGGGTATCACTTTTTACATCGGGTCCGAACCAATCATTTCCTGGATCCAAGAGGCATTTACCCAACATTATGGGCCGAATATAAAGAGTTGTTCCAAAAAATCCGGCAAAATACCCAACCAAAAGATGTGCTTGCCGTGGAATGGAGTGCTCTTTTTTACCTATACACCGACAGACCGACACTCCTATTAAGCCGAAGCGTTTTGCCTCACCAAAACGGTCAGATGATGCTTAACGAGGCAACGTTTAAAACCCTGATGAAAAGCTTCACCCATTACGACATAAAGTATATGGCTTTAGAGCCTTATATCGAGGATCACAAAATTAAGCACCCGGCAAATCCACCAGCCATAGGGTTACTGGATGCTTTTCCAGAATCCTTTATTCCGGTAGCATCTTCTTCAAATAAACACGTTTTTCTTTTCCAAAAGCAATAATGCAAACAAAAACCGGAGAGGCCAGCTCTCCGGTTTTCTTAGTAGCTATTAGAAGTTAGTTCCAGGTAGCAATCCAGGAAGGATCTGTCGTCACCAAGGTGACACTGGAAACACCGGTAGCCGTACTGCCCAAGATATTTTGTCCGGTGGTCAGGCGGCCGTTAAAGTATTGGATAAAAGTTGCTGCACCAGCCCCTGTCGCATCCCCATCCGGGTCGACGTTAAAATAAACGGCATTGGTATTGGCTGTACCACCAAACGTATTGGTACTATCGTACGCTAAAATACCCCCGTTATGGAGTTGTAGACAAACAACAGGGGCGGTACAGTCATCTAAACCCTGAGGATCAGGCCCAATTGAAAAACCGGTAGCCGTCGTAGTAGCAACATAGTTCATATACTGGGTGAAAGTACCTGGTGTGGTCGTAGCTGCAGCCGTAGAATTCAATTTAAACGACTGGTAGGCACCCGAAATCATCGACGCCGCTTCTTTAGCGACGGCAGAGTTCTTAGAACTGGAGCCTGCATCCAAAATTTTAGGAATGGTAAACGTCGCAATAACCCCGAGAATGGCCAGGGCAATCAGCAGTTCTGCAAGAGTAAAACCTTTTGATGAAGCGTGGGTCATAGTTTGTCTATTCTACCTCCGGTTATCTGACACTTGAATTAGGTTATTGCGCCTATCAAACATCCACAACAGACGTCTATTAATAGTATCGACGCAGCCTGAATAAAACTGAAGCAATTCCTAAGACGTATTTTAACATTTTTTGCGAAAGGAGAAATATATTTGGTATTGATTACGGCGTTTGGGTGGGTTCCGACATATCTTCTGCATCCGCTAATTCATTAGTGGCATCTGCCTCTTGAGAAACCATACCCGGCTCGATGTTGGATTTCAAACGGTTTAGCATACTTTTTGACCGGGTTGCGTACGGATTGTCTGGGAAATTGCCAGCAATAAAACTAAACAGTTCATAAGCATCCAAATACCCTTCTCGTGCCACGTAGATAATACCGGTTTGATACACCGGTGTAACTAAAGCCGTGCTGGTCGGATTGCTTTGCATCAGGTCCATCAGCTTAAACTTAATTTCCGCCAACTCTCCCGACTCTTTGGGTGAAAAAATATAGCGGGATTGGCTTTTAATCAGCAACGACTGAAGGTTTTCCTTAAACTCATCAAGGCTCTTTTGCACTTCCGCATCGCCCCCACCCTTCTTTTTCTTGGCTTCAGCAGGCAGATCACTTGAGAAGCCAGAACACAATAGGGCAAAACCCATCAAAACCGGCAGAATTTGCCGAAAAACAGAAAAATCCCGGGTCATCATAAGGGGGAGATCCTCCTAAAATAGAGCTTTTGCCATCAAACAAGTCTAGAATCAAGTATATAGTCTAATATCGACGTCACAGGACCGGAACTTTAGCTGGCCTATCTCGTCATACACTACCTGGAGTAGCTGGCCGTTTTACCAAAGAGACAAAAACCTCTAGATAATCAGACCTGTGCGTATTAGGATCTCCAAATAGTTCTGCTTACTGGAAATAAAGACGATGAAGACATTTTTTAACCTCCTCAATCCGGTTTCTACCCGAGGTCTTACCCTGATGCTGACAGTGGCTTTGTGGGTTGGATACTCAATGCCAGTAGGTGCTCTAGTCCGGATGGACAAGGAAAGTATTGATATGGCCATTAAATACGGCCTCAAGAATCAGGGTATGGGCTATTCCAGCTTGCTGGGTCCAAATTGGCAGGAAGGAACTGATGGGGCGCTCTTAAACATCTATACCCCATTCATGCGTTTGGCTGCTGCGGCCGCCCGAATTGGCGGTCCTGAGAAGCCTTCCCCTCAGGAGCTTAAAGATCTGAAAAAGAAACGAGGCATCTATCTCATCACCCGAGACTTCAACAACGACAAAGTAATCCCCAAGGTGAAGTACTCGGTATCCTTATATGGAGATGCGCCTGGTTTTGCTAAAAAATACCGTGCCCGCATTCAAGGTATCGGTCGAGGAAAAACCTTTAACTTGCGGCCTCTCAAATCAAACAAGCCCATCAAAGCAGATGCAGTGGAGGGTGAGAAAGACCTTTACGACGCCGTACTTTCTTTTTACTTTCCGTTCAAAACCATCGAGCATCTTAGCGAGTACCAGCTCATTCTAGAGCACGATGAAAAAGAGCCGGTGGTCTTTCGCATCCGGAACAACAAAATTTATTGAGATTTACGCAGAATCTAAGCCGGGCTATAGGGAAACCACTGGTTTGCCCAGTCTCGAAGTTGGCTTAAGGTGCCTGCCAGATCCCGGCCTCGGTCTGTCAAACTGTATTCTACCCGCGGTGGAATAGTGGGAAACTGCTCTCGGTGAACAATCCCAAATTTTTCTAAGTGCTTTAACCGGGCAGAAAGCGTTCTGGGAGAAATACCGCTAATCTGCTGCTCCAGTTCGGCAAACCGTTGCTGGTCAAACTGCTGCAAAATATACACAATCTGAAACACATACTTGTCGCCCAACACTTCCATAGCGCGCTCTATAGGAGACTCCAAACCATATAAGCTATCTTGGTGAATCAGTCGGTTCAGGCTTTGGGCAACCTGCGCAACGTCTTTTACCGATGGCTGGGTATCAACAGCTTTAGGACTCATACAACAGCAGACCTCATCAGTTGGCTTTGCAGTATATCTTTCGACAGAATGGACGACAAAAGGTTACTTACTTTAATTGTTATAGTTTAGTGTGTTTTCGGGCAAACTTCAATGGTTATTATTTAAACATTACATTTTATTACGGATGGGTTCATGATTTCTTGAACGAGTTCGCAATCCAAGTGCAAACAACTTTTGTGGTCAGACGGCAACTTAAAATAACCTCATACCTGGAGGAGAGGAAACCCTATTCCACAGGAACCTACTTAAGCTTTATCAACCTTTGTCGGGCAGCTTCCAAGGTTTCCTGGGTTTTGCTAAAGCAAAACCGTACCAAACCATACCCGTCTTCGGGATTCCTAAAAAAGCTGGACCCAGGCACCACTGCCACGCCAATGTCTTTTACCAGATGCCGGGTAAAAGCAAAATCAGTATCAAAGCCAAATTTGCTAATGTCCGCCAAGGTGTAATAAGCGCCTTCCGGCCTATAGTAAGGAATGCCTACTTCATCCAAAATCTGGAGCATGGCGGTTCTTTTTTCCGTATAACTCACCGTTAGTTCATCGTAATAGGATTGGGGCATATTCATGGCGGTAACTCCTGCACGTTGCAAGGGCGCTGCCGCTGCAACCGTTAAGAAGTCATGTACTTTTCGAATAGCATCGGTCAGCTCTTCACAAGCCAGCATATACCCTACCCGCCAGCCGGTAACACTGTAGGTCTTAGAAAGCGCATTAATGGTCACCGTTAAATCTTCCATTCCCGGAATAGAGGCCATGGCCACATGCTCCGCCCCATCATATAAAATATGTTCGTAAATCTCATCGGTAAACACCAGCACGCCCCAGTGCTGGCAAAGCTCTGCAATCATCGTCAACTCTGCTTTGGTAAACACTTTGCCGGTGGGGTTGTGGGGGGTATTTAAGATAATCGCCTTGGTTTTGCTGTTAAAGGCTTTTTTGAGTTCCGCTTCATCAAAGGTCCATGCCGGTGGATGTAGGGTCACATAGCGCGGAATTGCGCCGGCTAAAATGGCGTCCGGGCCATAGTTTTCATAAAACGGCTCCAGCACAATCACTTCATCTCCGGGATCCACCACCGCCAACATAGCAGCCATCATGGCTTCGGTTGAACCGCAAGTTACAGTAATGTGCTTTTCCGGATCTAGGTTGAGACCTAAATACCGCCCGGATTTCTCAGCAATCGCCTGACGAAATTTAGGGTCCCCCCAAGTAACCGGATATTGGTTAATATCTTCAAACAGCGCCTTGCTGGCGGCTTCTTTTAGTGCCATAGGGCAGGGAAAATCGGGGAATCCTTGCGCTAAATTAATGGCCTGATGTTCTTTGGCCAAACGGGACATCTGGCGAATCACCGATTCGGTAAACCGCCCCGCTTTTTGGGATACCTTCTTCCGTTGGGTCTTTTCGCTTTTTTCTCCCTGGAGCTTATCTCCATCGACCTGGGTTGTACTCATGGCCTCTTGCCTCCACCACACTTCTCACTGTGAACGTAACGGTATTATGTACCGGATCCAGCCATCACTCAAGAGACGGCTGTTCCTCAGGCTTCAACCCTCTCCATAAAACCGCCAGGCCATACAGGGCGAGTACCATCATTAAAGGCTCTAGCGGTACACGATACCGTCCGTCACACACCGTCACCAAGGGAGTCAATACAAAATGCCCGACCACCGCAGCCATGATTAACCACACACCTTGTTGATGAACCTCCTTTGACTGAGCAACAGCCTTTAACCTCAGGATGCTCCCTAGTCCAAACAACAGTAATAAGGGCGACCATACCCAGGCCTTGGGGTCCCATATAGTCCCCATGGTCAACAGTCGCCACCCTTCCCGTATCGTCACACTCATATAGGCCAGCGGATGACTTAACGCCGCCTCTCGGGCAATATCTGAAGCAATCCGATCATGGTCCAAATACACCTGATTGTAGGGCCGCTTTCCTTTTTCTTGCAACCAAAACAACACGTGAGCATCATTTACGGCTTCATAGGTTTTGTAATCCGGGTAAATCTCTCGTCGTTGGGCCAGCATCTGCTTATACTCCTGATGTTTATCCGAATCCATCCGAATAAAATCAATGGTTTTATACAACTGGTTCATCCCGGCCCCGGCCGTATAGCCGGTAAACCCATGATATGTATGGTGAAATCCTGACCAGGCCAGCACCATTATACAAACTGGCAATAAAAATGCAGTGACTGCTTTTTTCGGCTGAGGATGTTTTTTAGCCAACCACCCTGTGATGGCGGCCAGTAAAACCATACCCACTGAACGAACCCACAACACCCATCCACCCAACAGTCCAACCGGCGCCCACACCAACGGATTTTTGAGAGGCCACCGGATATAAAGCCAAACCAGAAAAGTCAGACTAAACCCATACAGGCTTTCCGTCAGAATCGAGTGCTCGTAAAACAACAGATCCGGCAAAAGCGCCACGCAAATGCCCGTCCATCTTGCCAGCCACGGATGCTTAAATATTGCCAACGATATTTCTGCCGCCAAGATAGCGGTAAAGACGCCGAGGGCCAGCTGTATCCATAAGAGAAAGGATTGGAATCCAGTCTGCTGAAGCATCTCAAAAGCCATGCCACTATTCACAGCCGGGTTAAACCAGGAAAACACTACCAGAGCAGCCCATACCAAAAACGGATACCCCGGTGTTCGCTCCACAGCATACAGAGAGGGCTCCCCTTGAAACAGTGCAAAAGCAGACTTTAAATAAGCTGTAGAATCCACCCAGGCATGAACTCCATAGGGCATCTGCAGCAACCGGATCCCAAGAGCCACCATCACAATAACCAACAAAGACATCCCACTCAGGCGAAATAATCCTGACATCTTCATCTGGGCAGCCACCCCTTCTTAAAACACGGCAGGACAAAACATAGCAGGCACAAGAGTAAGCCTAAAACAGACAGTGTCACCCCACTTTTCCAATAGTCAGGCTCATACCACACCTTCACCTTGTGCCTTCCTTGCCGTATGGGCACTGCCATATGCCGCTTGTTCGCCGTCATAATGGGCGTTGGTTTATCATCAATCATGGCTTGCCACCCAGGATAATGAGAATCCAGTAAAATCAAAAACGACTTTTCATAGGGGGATTCCGCTGTCATCTCGTAGCGACCTGGCACCTGGCGCGTGAGGACAATACGGTCCGGCTGTTTGGGTATCAACGGCTCATCAGGTGGCGTTAAAGGTGTACTCATAATTTCAGCCTGGGTATGAATATCCTGTATGTCGGGAGATAAGAAGCTAAAACGCTGAGGATCAGTGTTATAAACCGGATTTTGTGCCAAATACGCCCTGGGTAAAGTGTCCGTCACCTTCAAAACACGCAAGTTCAATTTCGGAAAACGCTTCACCTCTTCAACTGATGGATGTTGCCACCGAGGGTTCTCCGGCACGGTACTAGTCAACACATACCGCACATTGTTCAACTGCATCAACAACACCGGTGCCTGCTGCATCATCACCCGGTATAACAGTTGGTGCGCCTTGGGCTGTAACGGCGAAAACCGTCCGTTCAGATAACTTAACCCCTGGCTCACCCCGTAGTTAAAGAGCAGTCGCTCTCGGTTATAAAGCGTAAAGTAAGGCCAATAAATCTGATAACTCGTCTTGTAACCATTTTGCGACGGTGGGCTGGCATAAACCCCATGTATTGTCTTTGAAGCACCAGAAAGATACTTCATCAACCCGGGGTTCTTATGGACCATATCCGGGTCCACAAAATCGTCATAAAACACCCGGTAAGGTCCCACTTTTTCGGGAGCGTCCATCACATCCAATGCCGCAGATGTTGGCTGCTGTTCAAACAGTGTTGCCGGTAAGGTCGGAATATGAAACGCATGGGCCCACCCTAAATCCAACACGGCCAACACCGCCAAACCTGTCAGCGCCACCTTCTGTTTGGCCTTTGCCATAAACAGCACGCCTGCCAAGGGCGCTGCAATCACCAACCCATGCCAAGCCAACCCCATGACGTGAGCACCCCGATCATAAAAATGCGGCCCCCATTCTACGGAACGAAATTTGGCATACGGAGCAATAAGCCATATTGCAGGCAATCCTATAAAGAGAATCAGACTCCCCACCAATAACCCTATTCCAAGAAAGATCTTTTTTCCGGTTGTCGCCGGAATCCATTTAAACAAAGCTTTTGGATCTTTCAACGCTGATTGAAGCCCAATTCCTGCCAGTAAACAGAGGGCCATATCTGCATAAAGCAATATTTTTTCTGGATACCGTTGGTATTGAAGCGGCCTTAAAATAGATAAAAGCTGCTCATAATAAGGTCCATAACGCCCAAACGCCACCAATAAAGAGATTCCCAACACCACCAACCAAAACCGGCTGTTGGCAAACTTTCGCCATACCGCAACTCCGGTAAACAAAATTGGAATAATGCCTAAATAAATGCTTTCAAACCAGGGCTCATTAAATTTGGGGTACAAAAATACCCCAATGTAATGCGGGTTTGGATACTTGCTGCCGAAAAAAAATGGCTGAACCCATTCAATCAACCGCTGTGGCGGAAAAGATTGCAGCGTAATTTCGTCAAGCGCCAGGGGTGACTGCCGAACAGACAAGCTTGCCAACTCCGCCGTGCCCAACAGTTGCATCGCACAGACCAAACCACACAGTCCAAAGGATCCTGCCCAGTGCAACAGTGGGCCGTAGCCTACTAACTCAGGGGGTTCTTCTTCATCTAGCCGCATCCACCATCCTTGATACCAAAACATGCAAAACAGCAGGGTAAACCCCGCTAAAAAGAACACATAAAGCGTGTCTCCCCCCAGCACCATCATTGCAGAACACAGGGCAACACCTGCTGTATAGGGCGAATACCCAAGTCTCGATCTTTTTGTGGTTATCCCCCGAATAAACAGGCCCAACCCAAGCGGCATCCACCCCAAAGCCGGCAGATAGTTCACGTTGGTAGAACTGGATATCACAACCCCAGATAATCCATATAGTACCGACACCCAAAACCCCACGGCCCTGGACAGCCCAATAGACCGGGCCAACACATAGACACCCCCAAAGGCTAATAAGAAGTGAAAAATCACAAACCAAGACAGCCCTTGCAATACAGAAGTGGTCAAAAAGAAAATAGCGTTCAAGGGGTACAACACTTGTTGGGTTGGATCGGCAAAAAACGGCATGCCCCCCGACACATGAGGGGTCCAAAATGGAAATCGACCGTCGGCCAGTTCACTCAGCATAAAGGTTTTCATGGGCAACGCATAAAACATCAAGTCGCCCAAAAACAACACCTGTCCCCCCCATAACACTGGCCACCACATCACCAGCCAGATGAAGAAGATTCCCCAAATCGGCCAGGCATTCTTAGTAATACGTTTTAGCGTCTCGACCATTCGGTGTCTCTATTACAAACTCTCTTGATTCCGCCCCAAAAGGTATCTTCTGCAAGCTTGCAATGTTAAATTCGGGGTAGGTAAGAAGGAAAGGTCACATAGAACTATAACGATAAAGGGGTAATCCCTTCTTACCGAAGGGGCAGAGCCCCTAAATAAATACGCAGGTGCGTATCATTGTAACCCGTTTGGTACTGGTTTTGGGTATGCTGTTTACTGAAGCATGTCGCTTAAGGTCTGGTACGGAAGGCACGTAAATCCATATGCAACCAAAAACCTGGGGGTATCTGGGCGTACTCATGATTCTGGGCTGGATCCTCCGATCCTGGGCCTTGGATTTTGGTCTGCCTAACGAAAGCCGCCCGGATGAGTTGCAAATCACCCTGTTCACCATCCCCAATATGCTCTACCCGCTTAGCCAAGGTGACTTTCGGATGGACCCCGGTCACTACAACTATCCAAATTTATATTTTGGGGTGGTTACCCTTCTGTATTTTTTCTACTTTGTCTGGGGGCAACTCACCGGCATCTTTACCGGCTGGCCGAATTTTTTCGCCCAATACCAAAACGATCCCGGCAGTTTCTTTCTCCTATTACGTTACTTCAGCGTTGTTTGCGGTGTCCTTACCATTCCTGCGGTTTACCTGCTGGGCAAAAAGCTGGGCGGTAGCCGAATCGGTTTTATATCGGCTGGGTTAATAACACTGTGTTATCTTGCCGTGCGCAACAACCACTTCGGCCAGGTGGATAGCTTCCTCACCCTGGTGGTTATGGTCAGTTGTCTGCTGATACTCCACTATCTTGAGAAACCTTCTTTAAAAAGACTCACCCTTATGGCGGTCAGTGCCGGTCTTGCCACAGCCGTAAAGTATCCGGCAATCCTGCTCATTATGCCGGTTCTTCTGAGCATTGTTTACGCGAAAAAAATCGATAAAGATCCTACCAAGCAATCTTGGATCCACCTCCTCAAACCCGCGTCTTTAGCAATCCTGATGATTGCCGGCACCTTCACCTTGGCCTCTCCCTGGGTTATTTTGCACCTGGATGTATTTATCAAAGATCTACAATACGAAGCCCAGCACTATTTCAACACCACCTATCCAGGTGTTTCTCCGGGCTGGGCCTTCTACCCCTTTACGGCTCTCTATGAAGGAATTGGCGGGTACCTTCTCCTCAGCGTTTTGTTAGGCCTACTTGCCACCTGGAAAACCTTCAAACAGCACTCTCTGCTAACCCGCTGGAAGCACATTGCTATGATGAGCTTTCTCCTGATCTGGTACCTCAGTCTTTGTCCCAACCTTCGGGTGATGACCCGGTACATCCTTCCGGTTGTTCCACTCCTCACCATATACGGTGCTGTGGGTTTGGATACGTTTTATCATCGACTGATTGAACTGCTTCAAGGCCAACGAAGCCAGAAACTCCAAATAGGGACAGGGCTAGTACTAGCCCTTGTCATCCTCTATCAACCTGTCACTAACATGTGGCAAATGAACTCTCTTCTGAATAAAGCCGACACCCGTGTTTTGGCTCGGCAATGGATTCTGGAACACGTCCCTCCCAACAGTGGTGTTGCCACGGGGCCTCGGTTCGGAAGAATATTACTCCCTGGCAATTACCGGCAACTCCTCACCGATCCTGGCGCAGCAGATCCCAATAACCCACCCACCATCCTGTATCAAGAAAGTCCTCGGGTCTTAATTGCCAATCACTTGGCGTCCGCCAACTTCCTCAAACAACTTGGCATCCGCTATGCTTTGGTTTACCGGTTCCCCATCCCGCAATTCAGTAACGCGCTTTGGGAGTTTGAGGCCCTTCAGCAACAGGCAACCATTGTGGCCCATTGGTCAGCCCGTAAAACCAATGTTACCCAGTTTGAAAACACCCTCTTCGATCCCATGGACGCCGTTTTCTTTCCTCTTAGCGGGTTTAGGCATTTCCAACGCCCCGGCCCCGATATCTGGATTTTTGACTTGACGCAGCCACCTTACTCAGGCAAAAAATAGCCCTAACACCCTCCATCAAAGCAGTACTTAATTCCGGGCAATCCCAATAAAGCTTAATCTTGGGTTCTCCGTTGCGCCGCCAGCTGCGGTCAATGCCACCGTCAACACCCCCACGCCACTGCCATTATCCACGCCAATGGCAGCAAACGTCTTGGTTAATGCAGTCAGTGTGCCGCCAGCTTCAGCAACTGTATCCATGGTGCCCACTTCCGTTCCGTTAATGGTTACGGTCATTGCGCGTTCTGTGGCGGCTACACCACCGTCTGCTTCTGCAGCACCTAAAATCACGGTATAGGTCTGATCAACCGTGGCCAAAAACGTATATGTCAAAGATGCTCCTGTATGCCCGGTTTGAAAATGAGCCTCGTCCTGCTCTCCGGCATCCACCGTGTCCCCGTCATCATTGCGATCAAACGTCGGTACATTGGAAATGGCCGATCCCGTAGACCATTCCGTCGGTGTTACCGTCTCCCACCCACTTCGGCGAGATCCTTCTGTCGTACTGAATTGATGGGTCCCGTCATCGGTAATAGGAGACCATACATTACCGGTATTGTCTTTGTAGTAAGTCGTGTCTTCGCCCAAGTTAAACCCAAAAAATAGCGGTGCGACCTCTCGGCGGTATTTCCGGTATGGTGAAGTTGAGGTGGAGGCCCGATAAAAGTATACGTTCACGTTCTTCACATCGCTGTCCGTATCTGCAGCACAGGTGGCCGCCACCGGGCATGAATCCACAATCCGAGTATAGTACACCGTGTCCCCATCCGGCAGGTTGTACACGGTTTTAGTGGTCACGTCATACCCTGTCTCTACCAGGTTATCCGTAGGGTTTACCTCCGAAATCAGCATATTGGCGTAAGCCGCCTCAATATCGCGGCGCATCCCCGTCTGAATGGCGTCAAACATTCCCCCCATGGCCAAATATAACCCGATAACCGCTAGGCTAAACAGCACAATGCTCACCAAAATCTCCACCAGGCTAATGCCGGAGGGTTGAAGCGCCTTTTGGGGCAGTTTATTAGTATCCTTTGTATTGATCATAAAAAGTATCCATGGCGTCATAGTTTTCCGTACAGTCTGGATCTTGCTCCAGACACATCTGCTTAGCAGTTAAAATTCGACCTGTGTCATCATCAATGTATATCAATACCCGATCTCCGTTACTAGAAAGGCTATTGGGACTCAGGGTACCGTTCACATCCAGTAATACCCATTCCTTGTTGTCGGTGCCTGCCATCACCGGATCCGGTATGTTTGTATATTGATCATCAGCCAACCCTTCAGGATCAAGGTACAAAATAAATTTCTCCGGATAATCCAGCAGCTCTGGCGGCCCGGCATCATAGGTTACCGTGCTTTCCCAATCAATCAAAAAATCCTCAATGCCGTCGGTAAATACCAGTGCGCCGGCAGAATCCACCGCTGTCATGGGGCCGGCGCCATAACGCAAATTCACATTACTGTATGCCGCAGACAAGTGATGAAAATATGCTTCCGTCACCTTGGGCCATTTTTTCCTCGGCGAATCTTTCAACGCATTAAACGCCAGCACGGCAATCAGTGCAGCAATGCCCAAACTAATCACGGCTTCCACCAGACTAAGGCCACGGTAGCAATACCGTCTAGAATATGTACCTAGTCCACTGTTATCCTGATGAAAACCAGCCATAAATAAAGGACCCGCCGTAACCCGTATACTTTACATATCGATAGATACCTACAAAACTAAAGCACAGTATCTTAACCCTATTGTATCGGATGATTCGAAAAAACAGTCCTAAAGATTTAAGGTTAGGCTTTTTTAGATTTTTTCTCTTCGGCCACTACTTCTTCAACATCATCAGTCTCTTCTTGGACAGCGGCTTCAGGAGCATCATCTGCATTTACCACAGGTGCTTTCTTAGCTTTGGTAGTCTTCGCAGCTTTGGCTGGCTTCTCCTCAGGTGCTTCATCCGCTGTTTTCCCAGAATCGCTTGTCTTTTCAGGCTTTTCGGCCTTTCCGGCCTCAATAGCTTCTTTCATCTGAGGCGGCAAATCTTCCCGGGCTTCGTTCCACCGGTCCATACCCTTGCCTTTACGGATCAGGCCAATACCAACGTGGACACGCCATTCCTCAATTTTTAGCTGCTTGGCAATAATTTTGTGGATCCCAATGGGGGGCACCGGTAAATACCCTTCGTATAGGGCTTCAATTGCCATCAATTGTTCTGGTGTAAGCGCCAGTTTCCGTTTGGGGTACTCCAGCTTGGGCAACTTCATCTTGGCCCTAACCAGGTTCATCCCAAAAAACACCTTGCTGGGTTGAATGTCCAGCTTTGTCCCGATCTCCTCGTGGATATCCGGGTTAGGCAACGGCAATGCCGCTTTATAAAGCTTTTCAATCTCAATCAACTGCTCTTTGGTAATCAGCAGCTTTTTTGGACGCCCGCCACCACCTGGCCGGCCACCTGGGCCACCTCTTCTGGGTGGACCACCACGCCCACCCATTGGGCGTCCACCGCCAAAGCCACCAGGACGACCGCCACCTTGGCGAGGAGGACCATAACCGCCTTGACGTGGTGGTCCATAGCCACCCTGACGAGGGGGGCCGTAACCACCTTGGCCTTGACGCGGCGGGCCATAACCACCCTGACCTTGAGGGCGCTGTTGTTGTTGTGGACCCGGCGACGCCATCCGATCCGGATATAAACATGCCGGACAAACTACTCGTTTTGGGTTTTTAGTCTCAAACTCGGAACCGCACTTGGAACACGTATTAAAATACATTTTTAAATTAACCTATCATCTCCGGGTATTTTTGTGGAACCCTTCTTATCCATGTCGAATCGGCAATAGCCGTCTAACCTTCTCTCGAAAAACAAACCCCTTAAAGTAACAAACCGACCTTACTCATTATCAAGCACACTCAAAGATAAGAATATAACGAACGAAAACAACGAACAAAAAAATCCACTCCTATTGTCGCCGCTTTCCGGTAAAAAAACAACCCTGTCATAAAATTTTATGTAAAATGCCTCTAGTATAAACGTTTAAAAACCCAACGCCCTGCTTTGTTTTACCGAACAAGTTAATCATAGGCCCCTTCTCCTCCAATGAGCGGATCTCTATTCGATATTATCGGCCCCATTATGATCGGCCCTTCCAGCTCCCACACTGCTGGCGCTGTCCGTCTGGGCAACTTGGTGCGTCAAATTGCCCAAAACCCTGTCCAGGAAGCAAAATTTATTCTCTATAACTCGTTTGCCAAAACATACCAAGGTCATGGTACTGATCGAGGCCTCCTAGCCGGCTTGTTAGGTCTCACTGTTCACGATGATCAAATCCGAGACGCCTTTGAACTTGCCAGAAAGGCCGGATTTACCTATAAATTCTCGCCGTTTGATGGCCCAAACGCATACTCCCCCAACACCGTTAAATTCCAACTGGTTCTCCACAATGTAAAAAAGGGAGAGCCAGGGAGCAACAAAGAAAACCCGTTTACCATCGTTGGTCACTCCATTGGCGGTGGCCGAGTTTACCTGTCTAAAATTAACGATTACAACGTCTCTCTCAAAGGCGAATCCCCAACCCTACTTCTTTTTTATACAGACCAACCCGGTATGATCTGGCAGGTCACTAAAATCATTGCGTCGTACAATATCAACATCGCATCCCTCCAATGCACCCGCGAACAACGCGGCGGCACCGCTTGTATGACCATCCTTTTAGACGAACTGCTACCTGAAGCAGGCGTCAAAGAGGTACAACAAATTCCCGGCATGACCCACACCCTCAATATGGATAAACTCCCCGAATGAAGCCTTTTGACTCTTTTGACGCCCTTCTTGCCCACTGCGAAAAAGAAAACTGCACGATTTCCCAAGCGGCTTTTGCTGTTGAAAAAGCCCAGTCCGGCAGAGAGCAATCGGAAATTGAAGCCAATCTGGACGCCCTCATGGCTCAAATGCGTCAAACCATTGAAAGCGGTATCGCCTCTGATGAAAAATCCATGAGCGGTCTGTCTGGCGGGGATGCGAAAAAGATCATGGCTTTTCTCAACATGGATCAATGCTTCCTTCCTCCTGTCACCATGCGGATGATTGCTTACGGGTTGGCCACGTTAGAAGAAAATAGCCGAATGAAAAAAATAGTTGCCTGCCCCACGGCTGGTGGCAGTGGCTCCGTTCCGGCGCTGCTCATTGCCTTGGAGCACGAGCACAAAACCAATCCCGATAAATCCAAGTTTGGTCTCGCTACCGCAGGCATCATTGGTCAAATCGTCGCCCAACGGATGCACCTGTCTGGCGCCGCCGCAGGCTGTCAGGCAGAAGTCGGCGTCGCATCAGGTATGGCAGCAGCAGCAGCCGTTGAAACATTAGGCGGCGCCCCTCAACAGGTCTTAGAAGCCGCTGCCATCTCCATGCAAAATCTGATGGGCCTGGTCTGCGATCCTGTTGCCGGATTGGTCGAAGTCCCCTGTGTCGTCCGCAACGGCATCTCAGGTGTCCAAGCCGGTGTTGCAGCCACCATGGCGATGGCTGGCGTCAACAGCTTTATCCCACTGGATGAAGTGGTAGACGCCATGGCCGAGGTCGGCCGCATGATGAACCCACGCCTCAAGGAAAGTGCCGAAGGCGGCCTTGCTCAAACGCCAACTGCCGTTGAGTTCACCAACAAGTTTTTCAAATAAATCTCTATACCCTAAGACCCAAACGCCGGCTTCTGCCGAGGTATCACCGCAGGTGCGTCATCTTTTGGCTGTTTTACCAAGGGCACCGGCGATTTTACCGGAATCGGCACCACATCGGTTACCCACCCCAGCTTGGCAAACAGGGCAATAAACCAGTAGGTCGGGTCAAACTCATACCAAACATACCCACTCTTGGCGGTGCGTTGGTTGGCGTGGTGGTTGTTATGCCAGCCTTCCCCAAAGGTCAGTAAGGCTACCCACCAGTTGTTTCGGCTGGTGTCGGTGGTTTCGTAGCGGCGATATCCCCACAGGTGGGTCGCACTGTTCACAAACCAGGTGCTGTGCCATACAGCCACAATTCGCAGAAATCCACCCCATATCAGGACGGATAAACCCAACAACGGCCCGCCAAACACATAGCCCAAGCCAAAAAACAGAAGGGCAGAGGCGATATTAAAGAGCATAAAATACTTTTCCATAAAGACGATGCCGGCATCGTCATACATATCCCGGGCCAGTTTCCGGTATCCGGTCTCATCACAAATGCCGGGATGAATATGCAACACCCACAACACATGAGACCACCAAAATCCGTCTTTCGGCGAGTGAGGATCATTCTCCTGGTCCGACTTCGCATGGTGTCGCCGATGGGTGGCCACCCATGAAATCGGACCGCCTTGTAACGATAGTAAACCGCCCAGCGTCGTCAAATACCGTACCATTGCATTGGCTTTAAAACTTTTATGAGTCAGCATCCGGTGATAGGCAAATGTAACGCCCATTCCCGTCATCCAAAACATAAACAAAAAGACGCCCAGGCCCAGCCACGAAAAGGTGAACGGCGCCAAGGTCAATGCCAGCACATGGATGACAAAGATGGAAATGGTTCTGACCCAAGAAATTGGATACGTCGCAGTTGTAGAAGACATCCCGATACCGTTACTATCCGTCAACAAATTCATCATAACAGATTCTATCAGGAAAATTTTTGAACGCAGGGTTCAATCGTCTGTTTTAACCGTTTGGCTCACTGTGTTTCCAACAGGCGCTGATCCGTCACCCTCTTCACAAATGTTCACCCGTTGCGGTCTCCGCGTGTTTTCGCCAAAATATCTTGGCTAAAGCATTACACACAGATGTGTCCAAGGAGGTTTATTCGCACTATGGCTGCTACTGCTGAAAAACATACATTCCAGGCCGAGGTTAAAGAACTGCTGGATCTTATGATCCACGCCATCTATTCCAACAAAGAAATTTTCCTGCGCGAACTTATCTCCAACAGCTCAGACGCCCTGGACAAGCTTAAGTTTGAAGCCCTCACCCAACCAGAGCTCAAACCGTCTGACTGGACGCCTCACATTTTATTGTCTGCCGATAAAGACGCCCGCACCCTCACCATTGCAGATAACGGTATCGGCATGAGTAAAGAGGATGTGGTCAACCTCATCGGCACCATCGCCAAGTCAGGCACTGCAGAATTTGCCGCCGCCCTCAAAGCCCAAGCAGCTCAAAACGAAAAAGGAGAAGTTTCCCCTGATCTCATCGGTCAGTTTGGTGTCGGCTTCTACTCTACTTTTATGGTGGCAGATAACGTGACGCTCATCACCCGCAAGGCCGGAGAAGAAACCGCCACCCAATGGCAGTCTACCGGCGACGGCAACTACACCATTGAAGAAGCTACCCGCGACGCCTGCGGCACCTCCATCACTCTGCATCTCAAGCCCGAAGATGCTGATAACGCCATGCTAGATTACGCCGATCGCTGGGTCCTACAGGACATCGTCAAAAAATACTCAGATTTTGTCATCCACCCGGTGCAAATGGATGTGGAAATCACCGAAGTGGAGCGGGATGAAGAAGGTAAACCCGTTGAAGGCGGCAAAGAAACTACCCGCATTGAACGCCAGACCCTTAACTCCATGAAAGCCATCTGGACCCGTCCCGAGTCTGAAGTGACCCCTGAAGAGTACAACGAGTTCTACAAACACATCGCCCACGACTGGACGGATCCGTTAGAGACTATTCGGATGAAAATGGAAGGCACCTTTGAGGCCCAGTCCTTGCTATTCATCCCCACCAAAGCGCCGTTCGACCTCTTCTTTAAAGACTTCCAACACGGCATCCACCTGTATGTGAAACGCGTCTTCATCATGAACGACTGCAAGGAGCTGATGCCGCGTTACCTTCGGTTTATCCGAGGCGTGGTGGACTCTGAAGATCTGTCGTTAAATATCTCCCGCGAGATTCTCCAGCAGGATCGCCAAATCCGGGCCATCCGCAAACGTCTGGTCAAAAAAGTTCTCAGTACCTTGGATAATCTTAAAAAAGGCGATACAGACAATAAAGGGAAATACAAAACCTTCTGGGACGCTTTTGGTCAGGTCCTTAAAGAAGGCTTGTTTGAAGATCAGGAAAACACCGAGGCCCTCTTGGATGTCTGCCTATTCCACTCTTCCAAATCCGAAACCGAGCAAACGGATCTCCGCGAATACATCAGCCGGATGCAATCCGGTCAGGAAGAAATTTACTACATGACCGGCGAGTCTTACCAAGCCGTCATTAACTCCCCCCACCTGGAAGCCTTTCAGGCCAAGGGTGTTGAGGTTCTTGTCCTCACGGATCCCGTGGATGAAATCTGGATCCAATCTGTCCCGGAATTTGACGGCAAACGTCTCCGCTCCGTGGGCAAAGGTCTGGTGGATTTGGGCACCGACGAAGAGAAAAAAGCCGCCGAAGCTGCTCGAGAAGAAAAGCAGGAATCCCACAAAAGCCTGCTGGAAGCCCTGCAGGCCAAGCTGGACACCGACATCAAAGAAGTCCGTCTCTCCAGTCGGCTAACCGATTCCGCTGCCTGTCTGGTCGGGGATACCCATGATATGACCCCCCAGATGGAAAAACTGATGAAGGCCATGAACCAGGAGGCCCCCAAAACCAAACGCATCCTGGAGCTCAACCCAGACCACCCCATCCTGGAAAAACTGAACGGCGCCTTCTCCCAAAATAAAGAGGACACCCGCATCGAAGACTATGCCCACCTCCTCTATAACCAGGCACTACTCGCCGAAGGCAGCCCCATCCCCGACCCGGCCAAATTCAGTAAACTCCTCAGCGACTTGATGGTTCAAACTCTATAAAGTTTCCTCTATCAACCCCACTCCGTCGTCCTGAACACAACGAAGTGGAGTGAAGGGCCCCCTTCGGGATTACAAAGATCTTCACAGCATCAACCAACTACAGCCAATTACCAATATATCGTCACCCCGGCCCCCGAGCCGGGGTCGCATAGGCTATAGCTAGCCACGGCTCGACCAAAGCTTACCGCTCCATGTAACCCCGTGTAAACATCTCGCACAAAAACCAGTATATCCGTTTTTATATGCATAAGGGGACACTCTAGGTTTAAAATCAACAGGCTGGGACAAAACACGTTGGATAGGGGTTCATCTGGTGCTAAGCAAATTTCTCTTTAATCCATTTTCTAAAGACCGGCAGGGCTCCGTGTCAGGAAAACCAGGCAAAGATGATCTACCAGGTCATCACCCTCACAGCAATGAACCTGACAGCATTTTTACCCTTGCGGGTCAGACGGAACCGATTACCGAGTTAACCTTTCCTTTTGAGGCAACTCTCGGCCTTGGAAAAGACGGCTGGCCAGCCTTGGCAAACGGTCACTCAACATCCCTAAAACCGGCCAACCTGTCACCTGATCAAACCCAACAAACCGGTACAGATGGGAGTATAGGTACCTGGGGTGGACTGGTAGATGCGATATCGGATCAAACATTCCCTCAATCCCCAAGTGGAAGTAACAGATTTAGTGTTGCTGGTGGGCTAGACACATCATTCCAGTCCACCCTGTCTCGCGGTACCTCAAATGGTAGTAATAGTACACAATTAGGAACCACAGAATCAACTCAGGGCATCATGAGCCGTAATGAACACCAAAGGCCTCAGTTAACAGATGCAGCAGAACGTTTACAGGCAGCGAAACTCATAGAAGGGGACACACCAGAGGAAGCCATTCAATTAGTTAAAGACATGGAGACAGATTATCAGAGATTATTAGAAGATCCAGACTTGTTTGAAGAAATCGGTGAAGCAGAACAGGCCCTTTCTCAAGTCAGAACACCACACTTTGATATTGGGGAGAGTATCGGCGAAGATATGCTGGGTCCTGATTTCCTAGACTACTATCAGGCCATCGCATACCGAAATGGACAGATATTAGACCTTGATTCTCAAACGACACTAGCAGACGGCACGGTCCGTGTGCCAATAAGAAGCCTCCCCCAGTCTATCCAACAGATTCGCGAAGCCATTCATGACAAATCAAAACCCACTACCACACCAACTTCAGCAGGTGAGATGCAGCGGGTATCAAGTTCAAGGCAGAAACCAAGAAGACGATTAGCAGAAGAGACTTCACAACCAACTCAATCCAGACAGTCAGAACCACTTAGAAGACAGAGACCTGCTGATACAACACCAAACTATGATCCAGGCTTTGACAACACCACAGCCACCATCGCCATGATCTTGGAACCTGCCAGACATCCAGCTATGGAAGTCTTGGTCAAAGCCTTTGGCGATGGCGACGCCGTCAGAGCATTAACCCATTATGCAGAGATCGACCACAACATAAGGGGAAAACGCGAAGCCATTACAGATAATCGTTTTATTGAAACAATAGAAGCACGGTTGACGGGGAGAAGCGCTTCAGAAGACTGGGAAATGGAGATCCCCATTGCACTGTTAAAAGACGAATTCAACATCCCAGAAGCAGAACTTGCCGACGCCATGCAGGCCATTGGCCATACCATGGGCCGCTCTGTTGATCTAGTGGATCAAACTGATGAAGCCTTTGTTTTCTCTATCAGCCAACTGGGTCTTAAACCCATCGATGATTTACTCAAAGGTGCTCGGGCCCTTCATGCTCTTCAGCACAGTAATGAGCAACGATTACCCGTGGCTGAACTTGGAGAGGCAATTAGCGTTTCACCTGAACAACTTCCTTCATTTTTAGAAGAAATCCGTGGGAGAAGCCAATATTTCCACATAGCAGATCAGACCGTTCACTTACGACGGCCCTCCGATAAGACAGAACCAGCTCCTAAAGCACTTACGGGGGTTGAAGAAAGAGACGGTATTCCCTATGGATATCGATCGGATGGCGGAGATCAATGGGTTGAAGATCCGGTTCAACAGGAAAATATCCGGGTTATACAAGCACAGCTTGAGCGCCTAGAAAGAATATCAAAGGTAAGGCTAACCACAAATATCGAGACAAGAGCACACTACATTGAGATTTTATTCCAAGGGCTTTCTCGAGGAGATGACAACCTGAGAAAGGCTGTTCCCACAAGAGGGGCAATATGGCATTCAAATGAGGTCGAAGCCGTTCTCAATCGGATTATTGAGGATAGAACTGCTACGCATTTGGAACATCATCCACCATTAACCTTTGGGAATGTTTCTTATCAATTCGCTTTGGATGGAACATCAAGAATTACTATTCCAGGCGATCCTGAGCGAACACTGGTTTTAGAAGTTCCCGAAAGAGTTGGCAGGACGGCCGCAATCATTTTAGGTGCTGTTAATAACAGACACAACCAAGCCAACGTAAATGACATCCTCCTAGAACATCGCTCTCTCCAACAAGGAACTTTTGATGATGCGCTAAGCGCCCTGCGCGAGAACGGCATTGGCGAAGAACAACTCGGTAGGGTAGGTAATATCTTATTCTGGCATCCAGAGACGGTTACTGTTACAGGTGATGCTATAACCGAACTGGCAAAAAGTGGTGATGTACATCTAATCAAACATTTGGACCAGCACAAATTGGTGAGAGGGCATCGGCTCATTGATATTAATGAAAAAGAAGCGGATGTTATTAAGCTGTTGATCGATGCTGGTGATACGTGGACATTAAATGAATCACTTTACCGTGCAGCTGGCGTCACTAATCCCACTAGACTCTCACAATTTATCTTTGATTTAAGAAGAAAGGCTGGACTGCGTGGGTATATTGTCTCAAACGGCAGTAGAGGCTATCCTATCACCGCATACAGATTTGTTGATCCTCAAAACCCGCCTATACTCAAACAAGCAAAAAATACCGATGGAGAAGTGTTCTTAACCGTATCTATTGATGGAACGGGGTTATATGCAACCAAGTGGGAAGATCCAGCAAACCGAGTACAACTCACGCCTCAATTGTTTGATCTGCTTGAACCCCTTATGGACGCACCTGAACAAAAGGTGGCGAGACGTGAAATTCTTCAAAAAACTTGGTTTGGTGAGATGAAACCATCAAAGGATGGAGACCGAATGGAATTTTCAGACTATCAATTACATGATAATTTCCGGCGGCTTCGTGAATTAGACCCGGAGTTAGCTGCAATGATTGTGAGCGATATAGACAGTTCTGTGAGGCTTATCGATACACGCAAACCACCAACCGTCTTAAGCGCTCAAGGTGTTGATGTAAAGTTTGACAGCAAAAAATATTATTGGACCAAAGACAACGAAGAAATTGAGATTGAAGGAGGTTGGATCCCAATTTTGTCCCACCTAATGGCATTACGCGGCCGGCCAGCCTCTATTCAAAAGCTGGCACAAGTATCTGATATTCAAGAAGGGGCTGCTTTTAGCATCCTATCAAATTTGCGCACCTTTGCTGATCTTAGAGAATATATTGTCAATGACGTTGACGGTTACCGGTTTATAGATCCAGAAGATCCACCTTTGATTGCTTCATCCCCAAATATAGATATCTTTGTAGATGCAGAAGGTCACTTCATTAGAATAAAGGGTCTAGAACAGTATGATCCCGAAGAAAAAGTCTATCTAGATAAGCTGCCAAAACTAAAATCCCCAACTCAGTTTGCACAACTTTTAAAAACCTGGGGCGCACGCCCTTACTATCCGTACAATGGCCACGAACTCATGATGGATGCAGGCATAGGAAAAACAGAGCCCATTCCCTGGGGCACCACTTTGGAAGAAGCAGGTATTGATACGAGCAAGCCCACAAGCACAATTACCTCTTATTATCAACATTTGCTGGATTTAGACTTAAACGACATATTTACGAGAAAGGGAAATACGTTAACATATATGCCTGATCCAGCTACTCAGCCAATTGCTTGGGCAAATGATGCTATTCTTTTTGAGAGACCAGACGGCAGTTATTTAGCTAGCCATAGCAGTTTGGGGAGGACCCCCATTGAAGGTGATGAAGCCAAAATATTAAATGCGTTGAAATCTGAGAAAGGCACACCAAATCAAGTAGACAAAATTGCTGAGGCTTTGGAAGTTCCAATCGATCAGGTTGACGGTCTTGTCGTTGGCTTAAGAAGTAAAGGACTAGATTCTTTTATATTCAGTACAGACGAAGGTCACTTCCTAATGGAACCTGCTAACCTGGTAGTTGCTGCTCAAAACAAAGGTGTAACTTTATATCGGCATCATGGTAAATGGGGGTATATTCAAACCTCAGAACCTAAGGCTGTCCATCTTGCCACAAATGAACTGAAATTATTGAGACGCATCATTGAGTCAGAAGGCCGGGTCTCTAAAGAATATCTCAGGAAACGAGCTGCTTTCAAAACAATCCAACAAGTAAACACATCTCTTAACCGTTTTCCTGAAAAAGGCTTAGCCAATCTATTTGTGGATCATGGGGATGAAGTAGAGTTTCTAGGGCTTTCTGACGCCTGAGAAATCTGTCTTGGATTATAAACCTTAGAAAATTTCTTATTTGCATTTCGTAAAACCCAATTACACTAAAAATAAAACATTAATAACCAGTAAGCCATGTCCTAACGTTGAGACATGAGACACAAAGCCAATCGCCAAAAACCCTCACTCCATAATATTTTGCACCAAATGTCCCAAAAAACCGATTTTCAAAAACGAGACATTTTGGGGCACAAAACAAGATCCCAAAGATCCCAAATTTTTTTATTGATCATTTTTGCAGGCACCATCGCCCAACATTCCTCAACAAACCCCAATCCAACTTGTCACGCCAAAGCTCCTAAGAGCGAAAGCGAATGCTAAGATAACCCCATGACCACCCAACAAAACGCATCCAACACCTTCATCCAAGCCGCCAAATGGCTGCTCCCCATGCCCTTCACCATCGCCGTCCTCCTCACGGCCCTTACCTTTCTACTAGCCTGGGTCCTCACTCAACCAGAAGCAAATACAACTACCCCTTACCCATTAACACTACTCACTCACTGGCAAACCGGCTTCTGGTCCCTCCTCACCTTTGCCATGCAAATGATGCTCATGTTGGTCCTTGGCCACGTCCTGGCCCTCACTAAGCCCGCCAACTGGCTCATCCAACAGGTCGTCAAACACTGCACCACCACCGCCAAAGCCGCCGCCTTTGTCACCCTTGCCACCCTCCTCGTTGGCCTTCTGAACTGGGGACTCGGCTTAATCTTCGGCGCCATCTTGGCCCGCAAAACTGCCGAAGCTGCACTAAAGAACAGTCGGCCGCTGAATTACCCCCTCATCGGCGCTGCTGGATACGTCGGCCTCATGGTCTGGCACGGCGGTCTTTCCGGCTCAGCGCCGCTAAAAGTGGCCGAAGCCAACCACTTTCTCTCCACCCAAATGGGTGTTTTACCGATGTCTACTACCGTCTTTTCCCCCATGAACCTTACCATCACAGCCGCACTTCTCACCCTCTTACCTGCCGCCATGGCCTGGCTCGGCAGCCGCCTCATCCCAACCCCCACCAACACCCTCCAAAGCCGGGTCGGCGTGGTGGACTGGCAACGGAGCGAAACCTCAGAACCTCCCGTCGGCGCTCAACACCTGGATCAAAGCCCTTGGACCGGCTGGCTCCTGGGTGCCGTTATCCTGGCAGCCGCCGTCTATCAAGCCACTCAAACCACCGCCTCAGAACCTTTGTCCTTCCTCAATCCCAACTACATCAACTTCACTCTCCTCGGCCTAGGCCTCTTGCTTTACGGCAGACTGGATCACTACATCACCGCCGTCGAACAAGCCATCCCCAGCGCCGCCGGCATCATGATTCAATTTCCGCTCTACGCCGGTATTGCCGGTCTCATGCAACACTCCGGTCTCATCACGGTATTTTCCAGCTGGATTGTCACCGCCTCAAACGAGGTGACCTACCCGATTTTCACCCTCCTCAGCGCTGGAATCGTCAATGTTTTCGTTCCCAGCGGAGGCGGTCAATGGGCCGTTCAAGGCCCTCTTATTGTCGATGCCGCCGCCAAAATCGGCGTCCCTTATGCCAAATGCGTCATGGCCCTGGCCTACGGCGATCAGCTCACCAACATGATCCAACCCTTCTGGGCACTTCCTCTACTCGGCATCACCCGCCTCACCGCTCAAGAAATCCTCCCTTACACCCTCTATCTAATGATCCTCGGAGGCCTTATCTATACCTGCGGCCTTCTTATCTTCTAGCCTACTGGCTAGTCCCCTTCCCCTATTCCACACCATTGGATAAGATATACAGTGATGCTGATCTACGTGATTCAGTTCGGGGTAGGTAAGCAAGAGGAAAGATTCAAAAGTTCGTTAAGACAGGGATAACCCCTGCTTACCAAAGGGGCGGAGCCCCTGGAGAAATACGCAGGTGCGTATGAGACAAAGGGGAGAGTTGTGTGAATGTTTAAAAAATTGCTGCCAATGGTCAATCACTATCTGATCGTTGAAACGACTGTGAACAACAGCGTATTTTGCTACAAAGGCCAACTCCTGGACATTAACCAGGACACTTTTGATATGGAAACTTACGGAGATGACGGCGAACCCGAAGGCCGCTACATTGGCCTAACACCCACCATCACCAGCGTCCAGATTGACAGCCGCGAATTGCGTGAATTATCCCTACGGGTTAAATTCCATCGCACCGAAATTGACGTATCCGATGCCGAACTGGACAAAGCTTCTGGCAGCGTTTCATCGTAATTTCAACAACGTAACCGTATTTGATCTATCCTGACAGAAAGCACCCCGTTCCCAAAAGAACTGGAATTCAATTAAACTCTCAGGAGGGATAGGCAATGCCGCTAAATGACAAGCAAGTAGAACTCTGTTCCCAAAGCCAGTGGGATTTTTCGAACCTCAAAGCATTATTCTTAAACTGCACCCTCAAAAAAACGCCAGATCTCTCTCATACCGAAGGATTGATTGATATCTCCAGAGAGATCAT
>JAHQWC010000038.1 GCA_019634025.1 Vampirovibrio sp. | reverse complement strand
GGACGGTATTACCGCCATTCAACAGGTGGTCACCAACAACGCCAACGCCAGAATTCTGGCCCTCACCGGCTACGACGATCCGGATCTGATTTTCCGGGCCATGCGCGCCGGCGCCAAAGGCTACATTTTAAAAACCATGGTAACGTCCCAGTTGATCTCGGCCATTGAAGAAGTGATGGCGGATAAGGTCTTCTTACCGTCTACCTTGGCCACCAAGTTCTTTGACGAGTTTCACACCAAGGTATCTCAAGCCAGCCGGCCAGACCCCACCAAGCAGGCGTTGCTCAACTATCTGACCTCTCGCGAGAAGGAAGTGTTGAGCCTGCTGACCGAAGGCATTACCTACAAAGGGATTGCCGACAAGCTGGTCATCAGTGAGACCACGGTGAAAACTCACGTCAACAACATCTTCCAAAAACTGCAGGTAAACGACCGCACCCAAGCGGTGTTGTATGCCCTGAAGTATGGTCTGGTGGACACCACCAACAAACTACAAACAGCCGTATAGCACCCACCTGGGTGCCCTGGGCTAGGGGCTCCGCCCCTTCGGCGAAAAAGGTTCTAATAAAACGTTCTTAGTTTAGCAAGTTCTCTTTTTCGCCTACCCCGAATGGTAAAATTACTTTAACCTACAAACGGGTTCGGCAGGGCTGCCTCATCTCCTAGCAGGTGGCCCTGCCTTTGACCGTTTGATGTGAATTAGCTTTTTGATAACGGGAACCGAAATGGTTGTGAATGTGGTAGCACCAACACCCAACAGACAGACAAAACTGGATGGCCTTTTGGGCCACTTATGTTCGTGTACCGGGCTGTATTCGAAAGAAACGTTTTTAAGCCTTTACAGTTGCGTCACCAAGCTCATTCGGGATCAACGGATGACGGGGATGGCCCTGACCCGCACCTTGGGAGATGACTCTTTTGAGGCCATGAATTTGGCGCTGACCCATGTAGACGGGCTAACCCTCACGTCCTTAGACGGGCCAGAGATGTTTGGGACAGGGTCTGGGGTGACGCCTCAGACGGGTATGTTGGTGATACTGGCAGACCGGCTGTGTATGGCTATGTACTGGACCACGGATAAACGTGCCACCTTTAAAATGTATGAGGGAGGCTGGACGTTTCATCCTGGGGATGCGAAAACCATCGCAACTCAGTTGATCCAGCAGATTGCAGAAGACAGCCTTCGTCAAACACTGACAACCCGGATGGAAGAAACGCCTATTGAGCGCCGGTATGATGAGAAGTTGAACCTGTTGATCTCTGGGCTGGTGGACAGCCTGGAAAACCGGAACCGGGATTTGATGGTGGCGCTGGACCAGGTAAGCCAGCTCAACAAGCAGGTGTTAAACAATGAGCGCCTGGCGGCAATTGGTCAGCTGTGTTCGGTCATTGCCCATGAAATTCGGAATCCGTTGGGTTTGATAGACTTATACGCCAAGCTCACCGAAACCCAGGTGAATCAGGTCTTGGAAGAAGCCCCTGAGAGTGAGTTAAAAGCGACCCAACAGCCAATCATTCAAAAAAATGTGGGACTGATGCGAGAGGCCATTGGGAGCCTGGATACGATTTTATCTGAGCTAACCAGCTACTCTCGGCCCTTAGAACTCAATGAAGAATCTGTGGCTTTGGTAGATTTTGTGGAAAATATTTGTGAATTCTATCAGCCGTATTATCAGGAAAAGCAGGCCGAGTTGAAATTTTTGCCCTGCCCACTAGAAGAGATGACCCTGAATATCGATCGCGCTCGGGTCCGGCAGGCCTTAATTAACCTGCTAAAAAATGCTTTGGAGGCTTCCCTTAGTGAGTCGGCCCGTAACGATAAAGCCCCGGGCCGGGTACTCGTTTCTGTGGCCAGCCGAAAAGGGGATGACAGTATTTACATTAAGGTGGAAGATCAGGGGGGTGGCGTTGACGAGAAGGTCGCAGCAAAATTGTTTACCCCCTATTTTTCGACCAAAGGCAACGGCACCGGGTTGGGGTTAGCCCATAGCCGCAAGATTTTACAAACCCACGGCGGCAGTGTAGAACTGTTAAAAACACAACCCGGCGAAGGCAGCACCTTTGCCCTGGTGCTCCCCAAATCTCGACTCTGCTCTGTAGGTCCTATTTCGTGATGATTCTTTGAAGTAAAAGAACGGATGCTCTTCATGGATAAAAAGGTATGGTGGCAAAAATGGATGACCCTGGTGTTGGGCAGTGTGGTTCTTTTTACCCCGCTTCTATTGACGGGATGTGGAGAAGAGGCACCACCGGAAGATGTTGCCCACGAAGAAGCAGAAGAGAGTGGTGGACACAGCGAAGAAGGCGGAGGCCATGAGGAAGAGGAACACGCCTCAGCCATCAAGGCGCCTATGGACACTTTGGCGTCACGAGAAACCTTGATTGAGATGCCGGATAAGCAACTGATTTATGGTCGGGTGTATTCTCCAGATTTAAAACCCTTAAGCGAAGATCAGGCGGATGAATGGGAATTGCTGGAAGCTCACGATGAAGAAGAAGAAGATGGACACTCAGCGGCACATGGCAAAGGCAAACCACATACAAAATTTCCGCTGGTTATTCTGCTTCATTCCCTTAATGGCAGTTCCGGCGATTGGGGAGAATTCCCCTATCGGCTCACCCGAAAAGGCTATTCCGTGTTTGCCATGGATCTGCGCGGCCACGGAAAAAGCAACAAAAAGAAAGGCGGCGGGCGAATCTCCTGGCGGCATTTTTCAAAAGCCGACTGGGAAAAAATCTACAAGGACATTGACTCGGTCCTCAAATATTTCAGCGCTTCCCCCCGTTTTACCTATATCGATACGGAAAAAGTCGGCTTTATCGGCGCCAGCTTGGGGGCAAACGTTGCCATCAATGCCGGCTCTCACAACAACGATGCAGTGAAAGCCATTGCAGCTTTATCTCCTGGCTTAAAATACAAAGGCGTCTCGGTGCAGAATGCCATGGTGGGCTACACCCACGCCATGTTTATTACCGCCAGCCAGGAAGATACCTACGCCTTTGATTCTTCCAAAACCATCTATCACTGGACCATTGGTCCCAAGATTATTCGCCTGTATAAAAAAGTGGGCCACGGCACCGATATGCTGAAATACCATGCTCCTTTGACCAAACAGGTGTTGGAGTGGTTGGGAACACACCTGAAGGGTAACTTGAAAGGTGTGCCCTTACTGGAACCACCGCCACCTCCGGGCGCCCATGCACCGCCTAAAAAGGACCCTGCAACGAAAGCTTCCACCAAAGGCAAGGATGCGGGTGAACATCATGGCGAGAAAAAACCTTCAGAACACACCAACACCCATGCTAAACCCGACAGCCATGGGCATAAAGATGCTGCGGCTGGCGCTCATTAAATTTTTTATGACCTTGTTTGTTTCTCTACAGCACGAATGCAATCTTTAAACCTTCTTTTGTCTGAAGACCAATAGAATGCATTTATTTTAAAGTTTAGGCCCTCTCGCACATAGGTCATGTGCTCAACTACTTCGGTGTTGGTTCGTTGAACCTTGAGAGCCACTAAATCATAGCTTTGGCCCTTCACATTTTCGCGTACAAATTTGATGTCCGGCCGTCGAAACTCTACTAGGTTGCCCAAGATATCTTCCGTGCACTGAGAGTGTTTTAAGAATTGCCGACGAGACACCTGTTTTTTAAAGGCGGTGCTGGCATACTCGTCATAAATATCACCGTAGGCTTGATCCTTTTCCAACAGCAAAATATTTTCCGTCACCATCCTCAGTAAAGCCTCCTCGTCATCACGATAGGGCCCCTTACTTTTCTGCCAGGGCAAATTAGCGCACCCGGACACTGAAATACACAAGAAAACTGCGCAAAAAGCCGCTGAGATCTTTAAAAACCTCGATACTACGGCAGTCTTCACGCCTGAACCCTCAATAACCAGCTGTTACTGATGCTAATCGATTTTTTGGAACATGTACCCGATACCGCGAGCTGTCAAAATCAGCTCCGGATTGCTCACATCGTTTTCTAACTTGGAGCGCAAACGGCTGATGTGAACATCGACCACCCGGGTATCAATGCGGTGATCCGGTGGGTAGGACCATACGTTTTGCAAAATTTCGGCCCGAGAGAATGGTTTGCCAGAGTTACTGACCAAGAGCTCAAGCAAGCTGAATTCCATTCCGGTGAGTCGGACGCGATCATTCTTTTTAAACACCTGACGCTTGCTGGTATCAATTTTGATGTTGCCAATGACAATAACATTGTTGGCGTCGCGGTTGGACGGTGCGCCGTTGCGGCTATAAGCCCGGCGTAAAATCGCCTTAACCCTTGCCTCGAGCTCTTTAGGGCTGAAGGGTTTTACCACATAGTCATCGGCACCCAATTCCAGACCGGTAATTCTTTCAGAGACATCGCCTAAGGCTGTCAGAATGATAATCGGTGTGTCATGGTTTCGGCGAATTTCTTTGGTGACACCATACCCGTCCATTTTGGGCATCATGACATCCAAAATCACAATGTCTGGGGCAAACTTATTATAAACTTCCAGGGCTTCTTCCCCGTCAGCAGCAGTGGCAATGTCATAGCCAAACATTTTGAAACGGGTTTCTAAAATACGGCGGATGCTGGCTTCATCATCCACAATCAAGATTTTTTCATGCTGGCCAGACTTAGGGGCTTGGCCGGTTAATTCTTCATTCTCAACAGTTGAACTCAATGATGAAACCCTCGTTACAAACCACGGATGTACTTTAATCACAGGGTTGGGATCACAAGGATCTGGGCAAGCCCACAATACGCAACCGACAGTGAAGTGACACCTATGATACTAAAGACGAAACATTCCGTAAAGAAATAGATGGATATCTCTATTATAAACAGTCTCCATCCTGCTGACATCAGTTATACAGCAAAGTTCCCCTAAACAGCCGAGACTTGATGTTAGGACCGAGAACAAAAAAGGCCGGGAAACTAGCTTCCCGGCCCAAAATTTTGATGGTTGATGATAGCTTGTTAGGAGCTAATCACCGGAATTCCCACCTCTGAATCCAGCCACGCATCAGCGGCCAGTTCATTGGCTGCCTCTGGCGTTAGGCCTAGTTCAGATCCAATAACGGCCTTAAACTGGCTTAGTTTTTTCTCGAACTCCGCTGGGGAGGGAAAGTTATCCATAGTACCCGCTATCGTGCTGTAATTAATGTTGCCTAATTGCGCGTTGGCCCCCTGAAGCGCTAGG
>JAHQWC010000037.1 GCA_019634025.1 Vampirovibrio sp. | reverse complement strand
TCATTATCCTGAAACTGCAGAGATGTACCGTCGATGGGCCAAAGAAAATAAGCCCCTTACTCATATACGAAGTAACTTAGACTGTTTCAGGGATTAGCTAAGTTGAAAGTTCAACTGCGCCGCTTGCACGGACTTATACCGTACCCGATGGTGTGGTGTAAGTCCCAGTTCTGCAATTGCTGCCTTGTGCTGTGGTGACGGATACCCCATATTGCGCTCCCATGCATAGCCAGGATACTCTTGGGCTAGCTGTGCCACCCAGCTGTCCCGGGTATGCTTGGCCACCACCGACGCCGCCGCAATGGCCGCCGACTTCCCGTCCCCTTTAATAATGGCTTGCTGCCGCTGAGCCGAAATATCCGGAATCCCGGATCGGCCATCCAGCAGTAAAAAAGCGTTTGCCTGTTGATCTACAGGCAGTTGCTTAACTACTCCTTGATACGCCCGATAAGCTGCCAACAACGAGGCATGGTGCACATTCAACCGATCCACTTCTTCCTTCTCCGCTTGCCCCACTGCCGTAAGGGCAATCTCCTGTAATGTCTCACATAACTCCTTGCGAATTACCGCCGTCAGTTGTTTTGAGTCGTTGAGCCACATCAGGGCTTTTTTGTGAGTTGTGGTAAGTGGGCAAGGTAGCAAGGCTGCTGCTGCCACTACTGCACCAATTAAACTGCCTCGTCCCACTTCATCCACGCCAATCAAAAGGGTATCAGTTGGCAGGCTAGTCAGGAGTTGGGCATCATGTTTAAGGAGACCTGGAAGTGGAGGTTTTTTCAACGGTGGGAGTGTCTCTCTATCATCCATACAAGACCTAACACTTACTTTATTCTTTACACGGCTCCAACGTCAATGCCCCCAAGCGTCCGTGCCGAAAGTCCGACAACACCGCCTGAGCTGCCCGAATCTCATCGGGATCCCCCCCGGGCAACTTAAACTGTCGGGCCAAGGCTACTGTATACAGCTTTAACGGTTCCTCTTCCGGCACATGGTAGTATCGACGTGCGGTACCGATAGATACTGTCTCAATCCGATCCAATAAAAACTGCGCTGCCTCCTCGTCATCAAAGGCCGCATCCCCCACGGCGTTCACCACCGCCAGCAAAAACCCGGCCTCATCCGACTCCAGGTTCGGTGGAATCACGCCGGGTATATCCAGTAATTCCACCCCCGTATGCACACGTACCCACTGGGGCTGCCGGGTTACCCCGGCTCGGTGACCGGTTTTGGCTTTCTTTTTGCCTACCAGGCTATTAATCACACTCGATTTCCCCACATTAGGCATCCCGGCTACTAACACCCGCACCGGTCGGCGTTTAAACCCCTTGGCCATCAATGCCTGAATCTTCGCCTCCGCCAGCTTCTGCAACGACTTAATAATTTGCTGTTTCCCCTTACCCTGCAGCGCCTCAAAAGACACCACGGACCCAAATCGCTCCTTAAACGCCTTTGTCCACGCCTCGGTTTGCCCCGGATCTGCCAGATCAGTTTTGTTCAACAGCAACAACACCGGCTTGTTGCTGTTGGCAAACTGCTTTTCCAACCGGGGGTTCAGGGTGGCCTCAGGAATCCGAGCATCCAAAATATACACCACCACATCCACCTGCTTCAGCAGATCCTTGAGTTGCCGCTCATATTTGGCAATATGGCCAGGGTACCATTGAATTTTAGGCATAGGTCAGGCTATTGTTTGCTATCAATAAAAGTTAGTTTTAACAATGTCTATTGTCCTTTTTAAACCCGGTCGAGCGAACAGCCGTAAGGCTGTGAAGCGAGACCAAAAAATTTACTAGGGTTGGTGTAGGGTAGGAACAGCCCCTGCGCCAGCTGTACTGGCTATTCCATAGTGTAGTGTGCAATGTTAATTCCTAAAACTAGTATGAACTAAGCATCTAATTAAAGAAGGACGGCCACAAGGACCGTCCCCCTTAGGAAATCTAATTGAAAGCAACTAAGCCTTCTTTGCCTTACCACCTTTGGTGGCTTTTTCTTTGTGAAGCGGTGTTTTTTCTTTAATCCGGGCGGCTTTCCCAATCCTGTCACGCATATAGTACAACCGAGCCCGGCGAACTGAACCCCGGCGCAGTACCTTAATGCTGTCGACTCTGGGAGAGTGGAGCAAAAAGTTCCGTTCCACACCCACGCCTTGGAATACCCGACGGACGGTCACGGTCTTGCTAATGCCGCCACCGGCTACGCGGAGCACAACGCCTTCATAGCCTTGAAGACGCTCCCGCTTCCCTTCCACAATTTTCACCATGACCTTCACCGTATCGCCAGGGTTTAACTCCGGCAGGTCGGTTTTCAGGTACTCTTGTTCGATTTCTTGAATCAAATTCTTGGACATGGCGTAAAAACCTTTATCATCGCTGTTTACCCTTGCCAAACCCGCCTACACAGTCATGACGGACAAGGGCCTAACCACTGGAAAACATACTTTAGGTGAAACCGACCCGCAGGTCAACTGGCACAACACAGATGACAGATATTGCTGCATGAAGCGTCATATTACCAATAAATCTGTGGTCCGGCCACTTTTACGCCCCAGGCAGCGATTAAAACCATTAAAAAGCCAACCAGCACCCAGCCGTTTACCAGATGGTTCAATACATTCAAAGTTTGACGAGTCCAAAAACTCCCGGCAAATAAGGTGATTGATCCCATTATAAACAGTGGTGCTGTTAGCAGATGATATTGGGTGGCCCTTGTCAAATCTCCCTGTAGCACGCTTATAAACCCACGGGTTAGACCACAGGTCAAACAAGGCAATTGGAAAACGGCTTTAAACACACATGGATCCGGAATCCAGCCAAAACTCCCCCTTTTTGTTGTTTCCGGTAACAGCGTGATAGCTCCCCATAGCAATAAAAAAAGCATCAACCCCAGCCGAAATACTTGTCGGGCTTTGACAGGCTCAGATACAGTTTCTGGGCTGGTATTTGTCATCACTTTAGATGTCAAAGGACCTCCGGTTAAACGTTTCCGCCAATCTGCCGATACCATTATTGTATCAGCCTGCCCTTGCGGCATTGGTTGTAAAAACCCGCCGTACCGGTCATACCTCGCTGATCACACGTAGACACTCCCTGAAAAATCGTCTACAATTTATATATTACTCTCAGATGTTGGTTAAAACCCAGAGGCCCCGCACATTGCGACAAGTGCTCCTGCTCAATTCTACCTATGAGCCGATTAATATATGCAGTTGGAAGCGCGCCATCGTCTTAGTCATCAAAGGCAAGGCCGTGCAAGTGGAATTCAACTCCCAGCAGCTGGGGGCAGGATATCATCTGCCCCTGGTCATTCGTCTGCTTTATTACGTCAAGATTCCTCACAAAGATATCCCTCTGACCCGAAAGAATTTGATGCATCGGGATTCCTATACTTGCCAGTATTGTGGTAATCGAAACCACCTCACAGTGGATCACGTCATGCCTCGCTCCCGTGGCGGTAAAGATGAATGGGAAAACGTCGTGGTGGCCTGTCATCAGTGCAACGTGTTCAAAGGCAACCGTACTCCTAAAGAGGCCGGCATGACTTTAGGCAAAAAACTCTCTCGCCCCTATGGCTTCATAAACTTCGAACTCTCCAAGCACCACTACAAAGACTTTCGCCGATTCAGAGAATGGCGGAAATACCTATTTCATTAGGATTTAAAACGATTCTATATACACCCCTTGGTGCCATGCTTTTGGGCAGGTAAAATAAGGCTGTTGAGATAGAAATAGGGTAGACATTTTGCTAAACATTGCCGTAGTGGGTGCTGGCTATTGGGGCCCCAACATCATCCGAAACTTTTATGAAAACCCGGCCTGCTGTCTCACAGCCGTCTGCGACCAGGATACCGACGCCTTAAATCGGCTTAAAGAGATGTATGGTCCTCAGTTTCGTTATGAAACCGACTATAGTGCCCTACTAGAAGATTCCCAAATACAGGCCATTGCAGTCGTCACCAATATTCCCTCCCATCTACCCCTGGCCAAAGCGGCCTTAGAAGCTGGCAAGCACGTTTTTGTGGAAAAACCTCTGGCCATGACCGCTGAAGACTGCCGTACTCTGGGACAGTTAGCAGAAAAAAATAGTAAAACCTTGATGGTGGGGCATACCTTTGTCTATAACCCGGCGGTGCGTACTCTTAAAGATATCGTCAATAGCGGAGAGCTGGGAGACATTTATTATTTCCACAGCAAACGGGTCAACCTGGGCCGGGTGCAAACCAAATTTAATGCCTTGTGGAGCTTAGCAGTCCACGACATTTCTATTGTGCTGTACCTGTTCGATGAACTCCCCACCGAAGTCCGTGCTTGGGGCAATGCGTTTATCACTCCCGGCGTCGAAGACGTGGTGTTCCTCAACCTTACCTTCCCCTCAGGCAAACTGGCTCACATGCATGTCAGTTGGCTGGATCCCGAAAAAAAACGCCAGGTCACCCTGGTAGGCAGCCGCAAAATGGTGGTGTATGACGATGTTAGCCTGGATCAAAAAATCGCCATCTACGACAAAGGCGTCGACAAAATCCTCACAGATTCCACCTACCCCGAATACAAAGACTTCAGTGAGTTCCAACTCCTGGTCCGCAGCGGCAACGTCACCCTTCCCCACCTCAACTTTGTAGAGCCCCTTAAGGTTGAATGCCAACACTTTATCGACTGTGCTACCGGCAAAATCGACAAACCTCTTTCTGGCTGGCCCGAAGGAGAAGCTGTTGTCCGTGTCCTGGAAGCTGGCCAAATCTCCCTGGAACAAGCCGGCCACCCGGTAGAAATTGTCTGGCCAACCCTGGCTAAAAAAAGATAGACTGTATGCCAGCCGTCACCAGCCAAGCTCCGCTCATAGAAGCCCTCACCCACTACCAAACCCACCATCGCCGCCGGTTCCACATGCCCGGCCACATGGGCCGCTTTATCCCACCCGCCTTAAACGATCTGCTAAGCCTCAACTACGATCTTACCGAGCTCGACGGTCTGGATGTCCTGAGCGAACCCACCGGTTGCATTGTCGAAGCTCAGGCCCAGATGGCCCAAGCAATTGGCGCTGCCCACACGTTTTTTTTGGTCAACGGATCGTCAGTCGGCATCCAAGCTGCCATGCTTACGGCCCTGAAGCCCGGCGATAAAGTTCTTCTGCCCCGCAACGTCCATCGCTCAGTCCTCAGCGGCCTGATTCTTACCGGTGCAAATCCTGTTTGGTTTCTGCCGGAATGGCTGCCGGGATGGGGGCTATGGGGACAAGTGGCACCTGAAGAAGTCACCCGACAGCTGGATCAACACCCCGATATTAAAGCACTCATCCTCACCTCCCCAACGTATGAGGGTATCGGCAGCGATATTCCCACCATTGCCGCGATTTGTCGAGCGCGAAACGTCTTGCTGATTATCGACGAAGCCCACGGCAGCCTTTGGCCTTATACAGACCGGCTTCCCCAATCGGCCTGCACCACGCTGGCGGACGCCGTCATCCAGTCCATCCACAAAACCGCCGGCAGCCTCACCCAAAGCGCTGCTGCACATTTACCCAAAGGCAGCCGGATGGATCCTCACCAATACCAGCAGGCCCTAAACACCCTACAGACCACGAGCCCGTCCTATTTGCTGTTGGCCAGCTTAGACGCCGCCAGAACCTACCTTACCTCGCCAGAAGGCCAATACCGACTCGATACCGTGTTGGATGAAGTCACCCGACTTCGAGAAACCTTCTTCACCCTCAACACTCCTTTTCAGTTGTTCCATCCTTCACAAGCAGATCACTCTTACTGGGACCCTACCAAACTCTTTCTCCGCCTGCCGGGAGCCTCTGGCGAAGACTGGGGAACCAATTTGGAGCAAACTGCTCAACTGGCTTTTGAGTCTGTTTCGCCATACGGAACTCTCTATCAATGTGGCATTGGGCTAGAAGCCGACGACATTGATTTCTTCCTTAACGCCTTTTCTGCTGCAAACCACCTACCCAGCCTAACCCCCAAAATCCCTGAATCCAACTGGCTTACACCTATTGTGAAAATGACGCCCCGAGACGCCTTTTTTACTGAGAAAACCACGGTAAACAAACAAGCCGCAACAAATCTCATCAGCGCCGAAACCGTGGTTCATTGTCCCCCCGGTATCCCGGTGTTGATGCCCGGTGAACAGATTCAGCCTGAGCACATCGAATATTTACCTGAAACCCTGACGGTAGTGAATTAATTTTTAATCACCGACTTTAACACAGCCACAATCTCCGCTGTAGCGTTAGGATGCGCCAATGCCAAAGCAACCTGCCGCATCTCATCTAACTTCCCAGGCTCTTTCAGCAGCAGCTCCTGCACAGCCTCGCACAGCGACAGGTTATGGCAGTAGCTGTCTTCAATCATCAATGCCGCCCCGGCGGATACCATGGCCTGGGCGTTCTTGGTTTGGTGATCGGCCGCCGCATAGGGGTACGGCACCAAAATGGTGGGTAGGCCGCACTGCACCATTTCAGAAAGGGTCATAGACCCCGCCCGGCACAGGGCAAAATCTGCTGCGCCCAACACAGTGGGCATATTGGCATAATAGGGTTTAATCAAATAGTTGGGATGATCCTGGTATTCCTGTGGAATGGCCGCCATGGTTTCCTTAAAGCTTTTGTCTCCCGTCTGGTGAATAATGTGCAACCCCACATCCCCAATTAAATACGGCAGCGCTTCCACTACGGCATCATTTAATGTTTTAGCTCCTTGAGACCCCCCTGTCACCACCATCACCTTACCGTCTGGCGGCCAAGACAAATTCAAGGCAGTCAGTGCATCGGCCTTGCTCACCTGGCCAATGGCTCCGCGTAGCGGATTGCCGGTGACGTGGAAGTTATCATTCTCTAATATATGCCGGGCTTCTTTAAACGCTGCTGTGACTGCTGCAGCGCCCTTGGCGGATTGCCGGTTCACCAATCCCGGGTGTGCATCCGGCTCGTGAACCACATACGGAATGTTTAACTTACGAGCCGACATCATCACCGGCCCTGTGACATACCCCCCGGTGCCAAAGACCAGACTCGGCTGAAAATCTTTTAAAATTTGCGCCGCCTGTTTTCTGGCTGCCAGCAGTTGAAATCCCCATTGGATCAACGCTAGTCCAGGCCGTCTGGGCATTCCAGAGAACACCAGCGGCTGAAACGGAATCTGACGTTCTGAGGTGAGCCAGGCCTCAATCTTATCTGGATTTCCCACGTATAAAATTTCCGTCACCGACGGATCTGCCTGCAGCGCCTCAACTACCGCCAACGCCGGATAAACATGACCGCCAGTGCCGCCACCCGTGACTAAAACCCGTAAGTTGTTTTGGGCGCTGTCCATGGATTCTTAAGCCGGTACTTTTCGTCGGTACCGAGAGACATTCAGCAGCACCCCAATCATGGTCAACGTCACTACCACCGATGTTCCCCCGTAACTAATTAAGGGCAGTGTAATCCCGGTTACCGGCATTAACCCGATGGTGACGCAGATGTTGATAAACGCCTGCAACAACAGGGCGGATGTAATGCCAAAAGCCAGCATCCGGCCAAAGTCAGAATCTGAACGCATGGAAATTTTAAAGCCTCGATACGCCACACTCAGGAACAGACCAATCAATATCACGGCGCCAATCAACCCCAACTCTTCGCAGATGACGGCAAAGATAAAATCGGTATGTTGAAACGGCAGGTAAAACAGCTTTTGAATGGAGTTCCCCAAGCCACTGCCAAAAATGCCGCCGGACCCAATGGCGTAATAAGACTGGATCAGGTTGTAGCCTGAATCCTGAGGATCTGCCCACGGATCCAGCCACCCGGTAATTCGGCGCCATTGATACGGCGTATTTTGAATTTTTTGAAACAACACCATTCCCATAACCGGCAGGGTCACCCCAAAAATCCATGTTGGTAAGCCGCCGACAAAAAGCATGACCAGGGTTAAAATCCCCAGTATCATAGACACGCTGAGATTCGGCTGGGAATAGATCAGCATAATCATGCCGCCCACCAGTGCCAGGTTAAAAAACAGCGTTCCAGAAAACAACCGGCGCTGGCTTACCGCCTGGGCCAACAGCACAATAGCCGACAGTTTTGCAATTTCTGACGGCTGGAATTGGATGCCCCCCGGCAACGTCAACCAACGCTCACTGCCATTGACGATTTTACCTGTTGCCAACGTTAAAAACAGCAGCCCAATGGCCACAGCAGCAAATGGCAACGACAGTTTGGCCCAGTTTTTATAATGAAACTTAGACGCAGCCCACATCCCGCCAAACCCAATCAACGTAAAGACAATTTGCTTTAGTACAATAGCAACGCTGTTCCCTGTCTCATATGCTGCCTGGTGTGCACTAGCAGAGTATACCGCCACCCATCCAAACAGCACCAAAAATACCGTCATGATCACCAACTGCTGATCCAACCGGGCTTTGGTTTGGGTAGTGGGCTGATTTTTAACCTGGCGAACCAATACCTCACCTTCCACAGCCGAATCCACCCGGCTACGTCGTTTGGCCGGTATCGATAAAATATTGGTGTCAGAAACGGAACTCATTCCTCTATTGTGCAACAGGGTGTAGATTATGGGAAGAGTTTATAAAGTACCTTAAGGCTTTTGGACATTGCTATAAACCATCAAATATAGATGAATATTAACAATAGCTTGTTTCAGTGGCTGAATGGATGCTTTAATAGTGAAAGGTGTGATTCGAACGGGAGGGAATCATTGTGGCCATGACCGCTGAAGCCATCCTGGAGGCCTCTAACAAAGCGTTTTCAGAAAAATTGGACCCCACTCCTCAATTGAAGAGGAGTCAGTTGCAATTGGGCCGGAAACTGGTCATTGTTTCAAACCGGGAGCCCTATAGCTTTAAGGCCACCAAAAAGGGCCTTAAGCTCCAAATGACGGCAGGCGGTCTCGTCTCTGCCTTGGACCCCATTGTCCGGGAAAATCACGGGCGATGGATCTGCTGGGAACAACCCAGGGCTGCGAGGAAACGGCGGGATCCGCATCGTCAGGATGAGTTGGACGCAGAAAGGCAGGCGCTTCTTCCCTATGAGGTGCACGGAGTCCCGCTGACTGAAAGAGAAATGGCCCATTATTACGATGGGTACGCCAACCAGCAACTCTGGCCCCTGTGTCATTACTTTTTAAACCGATGCGAATTTAATCCAAAAGATTGGCACTATTATCAACGGGTTAATGAGAAGTTTGCTTCAGCAGTACTCACCCATGCCGCCAGCGATGAGCTGGTTTGGGTGCAGGATTACCACCTGTTGTTGGTGCCGGGGATGATCCGAGAGCAGGATCCCACCCGGAATATCGCGTTTTTCAGTCATATCCCCTTTCCAAACGTAGAACTGTTTCGGGTGTTGCCCAACCGAATTGAGTTGTTACGTGGGATGTTGGGTAGTGATCTCATTGGATTTCATATTCCGTCTTACGTCAATCACTTTTTAAATTGTGCGATAGAGTTATTGCCCAACGAGGTGCGAATTAACGATATTGAAAAAACCATTCACTATCAGGGGCGTACTATTCAAGTGGGCGCTTTTCCCATTAGTGTGGATGTTGATCAGATTCTGGCAGATACCTTGAAGCCAACCGTCCAAAACCAGGCCACCCGCTTACGAGAATCCTACAGCGACAATATTGAATTCATTGGCATGGGGGTGGACCGCCTGGACTATACCAAAGGGATTCCAGAGCGGTTACAGGCCATTGAAATCTTCTTTGAAAAATATCCTGAGTACCGTCGTAAACTCATGTTTATTCAAATTGCAGCTCCCACAAGAACCCAAGTGCCTGAGTACCAGGAATTAAGAGATAGTATTGAACAACAGGTTGGCCATATTAACGGCCGGTTTTCTGAAGGAAGCTGGTCTCCCATTCAATATATAAATCGCAGCCTGCCCCATACAGAGATGATCCCTTATTTTCTGATTTCAGATTTTGCCTTGATTACCCCATTGCGGGACGGGATGAATTTGGTGGCTAAAGAATATTGTGTCGCCAAAACGGATAATTCCGGTGCGCTGATACTGAGTGAATTGACCGGGGCTGCCTCTCAATTGGATCAGGCGTATACGGTAAATCCTTACAACCCGGAAGAGGTGGCAGATCAAATTTTTGACGTGCTTCAGGCCAGTTCTGAGGAAAAACAGGCACGAATGGCTTATACTCGCAGGAGCATCCAGGAGCATGATATTTATCAGTGGGTGCAACAGTATTTAACGGCGTTTTACCATGTTGTTAACCAACCCTAACGTGGATGCCATTCTTCAAACGTTTCAGGCGCATCAGTCGGATCACTGGCTGTTGATGCTGGATTATGACGGGACCCTGACACCCATTGTAGACCGGCCTGAAGACGCCCAAATTTCTAACGAATCTTTGTTGTTGTTAAAACGATTGGCGCACCGGCCAGATACAACAGTCGCCATTGTCAGTGGCAGATCTGTAGAACAGCTTCAGCAATTTTTTATTTCTATGGCCGGAGAACCTATTCTGCTTTCTGGGCTTCATGGCGGCCAGTTGTTTGATTTAGCAACCCATCAAACTCTCCTGTCGCCGGATCCCAACTATGCCAAAATAATTGATGCCCTGGCAAACATTTTAGACAAAAAAGTGCTTGAATCTAATTGGGATGGGGTTATTGTTGAAAACAAAACCTATTCCCTGGCGCTCCATACCCGAATGGCCAGTACGGCGGCTGAAGCTGAAGCATACCATTTTTTTAGCCGCCACCTTGAAGAAACGGCTGTTTTGCAAAAAGGTTTTCGGATTCAGGCTGGTAAAAAAGTGATGGAGATTGTTCCCCACACGTTTCACAAGAACAGGGCGGTTGATGCTTTAATACAACGGATTCAGGAAAAATACGATAATATCAGTCTCTTTCCAATTTATTTTGGAGACGATGAAACAGATGAATCTGCCTTTGAAGCAGTGAATCGGCAGTCGGGGTATAGTATCCGAGTGGCTTCTGAATTGACGAGTACTGCCGCAATTCAAATACTCTCTTCCGTAAAAGAAGTTTTCCAGCTTATAGAAAAACTGTTATAACCCTGATTAGCTTTCGCTAGACTATACTTGAGCCGCTCTATCGGCAGGGTGTTGTTTCAAAAACTCTGCGAGTAGGTGATAAATCTGTTTTGGCGTCAAAACCCGGAAATTGACAAAAGATGTTTTCTTATCACCATTTCCATTGACCCAAACCGTTGCTGATTTTTCCGGGAAGTGATGGTGGGTGGCTTTAAACAATTGTCCATCTGTCTTTGGTGCTTCCTCATCTCCGATTGAATCACCCATAGTCATCATGGCATAGTCTTGGTGATAGCCCGATATCTTTTGAAGGAAGGGTACCGTTAATCCTTTATCAAAATTTTCTAAATCTGGAAAAAGCTCTAATTCTTGTGCCGTAGGCCCAGAATGAACCACTTTAAACGTTGCATCCTGGTACTTATGCATCCACTGTTTTAAAGCGGGTAAAGAATCTGCAATCGCCCGGGCATGAGGAGATATTTGATTCATTAAGTCTTTGCGGTGCAGGCAAATTGCATAGGGTTTAATTTCCAAGTAGGCTTCCCCTTGAGTACCTGGGGGTAATATTAGACGATAAAAATCCTGGTTCTGAACTGTTGGCTGGGGTTCAATTTTAAAAGGTAATCCAGACTTTGCAGGATCCTGTTTCAAGTTCTCTATAAGCTTTGTAATCGCGTCATGGTATTTTGAATCTAAGAATTTTGTCTTTTTATTCTCTTTAAAATCATAGTGTTCCGCCATCAATCCCGAAATAATGTGAACTGGTGATCCTTGTAATTGGGGGAAATACCGAATGATCTGATCCGCTGCCCGCGCAGTGGCAAAGGAAACCCCTTTTACCATTGGATGGTGAGCTAGTTGTTCCAGTATTTTTACTTCGCTTGCAAGAGCAGGCGGGTCACAAATATGGACGTGCCAGTCATTCTTAATGTCAATTTTATGGTCTTTAATGTACTGCGCATATTCCGGTTGCTGTAAGCGTTCTCGTTTACTTTTAAGGTCTTTACGCAGTGGAATCATGGTTCCGTCGTAGTCAAAAACAAACTTAATTTTTAATCCTTTTTCAACCATGGTCTTTAGCCAGTTCAGTACCCGGTGGGTTTCATCCTTTGCATGGGAATCTTGAGAAGACGGAATAGTGCTAGACCCAAATCGAATTCCTTGAAGAGAATTGAATGTAGAAAAGCGGCCTGAAGCATTAATCTGACGAGCTTGTTGCACTTGAGGGTGGAGCTGCTGGCCAGCTATGGCAGAACGACGAATCTGCACTTGTTGAGTGTATGGCTGAGAGGTTGAAGAATTAAATTGTGTTGGTGTAACTAGCATAATGCTATATAAGTCACTTAGGTGTTTAGGGCCATGGGTGAATACATATAGTTAGAATACTGAGGCATCGGTCTATAGGCCTGTTGTCTTTGGATAGCAGGGCTGCTGTAATAAGGGGAAACAGTTCCCTGTACTGGTGGAGCAGCTGTGTATAGACGAGTGGCAGTTGCCTGAGGTTGTTTAGGCGTTGTGGGTGCCGTACCGCCACCCACCTCAAAATGAGGATGGTTTGTGCCTTTTGAGCCAACGGCGCCTTCAAGTTCTTTACCGGTGAGCGCCACCGAAATTTTGTTAAGTCTGCTGCTAATTCCATTGAGAACGGACTCATTAATTACTTTGTTGTTCAGCAGTGGTGTGACAATCCCCAGGGTGGCAACCACGCCCAGCCAGCCAAAAACGGCGTGGGTTACGCCAATATGGTGGAGCTTGGGCAGCATCTTGACCAGCTCAGGATGGTTGGCTATCCCTTTTATTCTGCTTGCCAGATGTTCCTGGGTCAGTTTGTCTTTTGCACTTAGGCCATTTTCTTTAAGCTTGTCTGCAATTTCTGCCGTCCAGTTCTCAAGAACCTTATGGGCCGCTTTTTCATTTTGCCATGCGCCCTTTGAGAATTTGACCAACAGTGCCGTAGAGTGACGATACACCGTTGCCGCTTCTTTAAACTGAAACTTGGCTAAGTGTCCTAACAGCTTTTTACCATATGCGTGGTCTTTAAACGTTTTATCGTGATCTCGCACCGTCCAGGCATACTCAATGGCTTTGGCGCCGGTCATGACCATGGTGACCCCAAACAGCTCGGTGAAAAATTCCCGGGTGGCGGCATAAAGCCGGGTTCCAAAGGGAACATTGACATCTGTCATCATGACAATAGGCCGGGTCACCATTAAACCGGTAGTTACCATAATTTGGTTTCCGGTCATGGACTTGTTTAAGAAATCACCACAACGCGTAAAAAGACTCACAATATTTAATCCTTAAGTTATTTATCTTTTGCTCAGGCAAAACCTGATTGTTTCTCTGGAATTGAAGGGTTCATGGTTTACGTTTAGGAGTTTAGGAAGAAAGAGGCACTGCTTTAGAAACACCCTCGGCGTCATAGGCGCCTTTGGTGGTCCAAAGATTTTCAATTTCCTCCAGGGATTTGCCTTTGGTCTCAGGCACCATGGTCTGCACAAAGACGACGGTGACCACAGACATGGTCATATAGCACCAGAAGGTGGCGGTGGGGCCAAAGGCTTCTAGCATCATGGGGAAGGTTTGAGACACAAACAATGTGGCAAACCACAACACCATGGTGGCAATAGACATGGCACGTCCGCGAATGCGGGTGGGGAAAATTTCTGAAAGCAGCACCCAGACCACCGGGCCCATAGAGGCGGCAAAAGAGGCCACAAATCCAAGGATGCAGAGCAAGACCCAGGGGCCTTCAGTCATATTCTGCTGGAAGGCGTAACCGACGCCAAACAAACAGATGGCCATCCCGGAGGCGCCCCAAAGCAGCAATGCCTTGCGACCAACTTTATCAATAAGCCACAGGGCCACAAAGGTGAACAGTAGGTTAACGGTTCCAACCCACACAGTACTCATCATGGCTGTGTCGGTGCCGTTGCCCATGCTTTCAAAGATACGCGGCGCATAATACATAATGGCGTTAATACCGGTGACCTGTTGCAGTACAGCCAGCACCACGCCAATGAGCAGAGCGACCCGGAAACCAGGTTCAAACAGCTGAAGGATAGATCCTTTATTTTCGTTTTCCTCGTTCAGGCTTGCGTCAATTTCTTTGGCCTCTGCCTGGGCATGAGCGGCGCCCCCTACTTTGGTTAACGTTTCTAATGCGGTATCGCGTTGACCTTTTTGCAGCAACCAGCGAGGGCTTTCAGGAACAATCATCAATGCACCTAAAAACAGCAGCGAAGGCACAACTGAGGTGGCAAACATCCAGCGCCAGCCAAAGTCGATGCCCCAGGCGGCATCACCCATGGTGGTAATGAACAGGTTGGCAAAGTAAACCACGAAAAAGCCGGTGACAATGGCCAGTTGATACAGGGTGACCAATCGTCCGCGAATAGAGGAGGGAGCCAATTCTGCAATATATAAAGGGGAGAGCATCGAGGCGATCCCGATGGCGATTCCGGTGACCATCCGGGCCACAACAAATGTGCTGATATCGTTGGGAATTGCCGTTGCCAAAGCTGATACGGAAAACAGGACGGCAGATAATAATAAAATCTTTTTACGGCCAAACCAATCGCTGAGCGGACCGGCAGAAAAGGTTCCGATAATGCTGCCCAATAAGGCGCAAGATACGGTCCAACCCACCATGGTGGGGTCCAGGGCAAACTTTTTTTCCATAAAGACAATAGCGCCGGCAATCACGCCGGTGTCATAGCCAAATAACAAGCCACCAATAGCAGCAACACTGGAAATAAGATACACAAACCCGAGGTTGACCGTCTCGTTCGACCCTTGGGGGCGAGCAGCATTTGTCATATTTAAATATCCCGTCCTTAAGTATTCTTTCAGTTACCCTGTCCTGGGTGGGGTTATCGCTGTTTTATGATTCGTGAGGCACCAGCTTTATGAATGTAGCACGCACTGTCAGTAAATAAATATAGCACATTGACAGGGTTAGATGTGCGCCGGGTTAACAGTGGGCAAATAATTCAACACAAAACAAGATATTGAATTGTGAATTGAGGTCGAAAATTTTACAAAGAGTTACAGTATTGTCTGTAGGCTCAATTTAAGAATGGAAGATTCAGGTTGACTTAATATGAAAGTAATTTGTCGTATGTACCTGAAGAAAATATTTGCAAGATATTATTGAGGGGGAGCTACCCACGGCTCAATGGTTTGCAGCAGCGCACCGCGTAACTCTTCGGG
>JAHQWC010000036.1 GCA_019634025.1 Vampirovibrio sp. | reverse complement strand
GTTGGCGTTGGAGTATGTTGGGGAAGAGGATTTTACTGATTTAGGCGTCGAAGAGCGTCGGCGCGTTTTGGGAACTCTTGGGTTGGCGTTTATGAAACAGGATCTGCTGTCTCCACATAAAATGTTGGATTTTCATTCGGGGAATTTGCGTATTCATGGCTCTAGTATAGATCCTGGGAAACTACAGGGAATTGAAATTGATATGGGGCGGCAACTGGATTTGAACAAAGGGGTGCATGACGCTTTATTGGAATTGATGTTGACGATATACACCAAGCCTTATGTGTTAGGCACAAATGGTTTAGTGTCCTCGTTGTTGACGGAGCCGGATGTCCTTAGAGCCTTAACACTGTTGTTGGCTACCCAACCCTCATGGGAAAAGCACCCTTTATTGGGCAAACTGCAAGAAATGCAGCAATTACAGCAGGAGCAATATATTCCGACCCAGCCGCTGACGGGGGTTGAGAAAGAGATGTATGTAGTGACGGATGACTACCTGGAGAAATTTTTCAATATTGTGATTGCCCGACTTGGGGAGAAAACGAAAATAGCAGATCTGTATCAATGGATGAATCGGTTAAAAGGACTTTTTAGGTTAGGGCGCCGCTTGAGAGATCCGGTGTTGCGTCATCAGATACAGCAGGTGGTGGATTTAGCTGGCCCGCAGAGTACCTTGGCGGATATCAAAAAGAATAAAGTGATTCAGGAAAAAATAAAATCGTATTTAAATACTGCAGAAGGTCAATCTTTTGTGGGGCTGATGGTGAAAATTGCCGGTGAGCCTGAAAAGGTTGTGAAGCATATCCATGTTGGAGCACCCTCGACATATGATGGTCTTGCTTCTAAATGGGGAGTCCGTTGTAAAAGTTGGTTCCCCTGTAATTGGGGGAAATCTTTGCCAGCGGTAGGTATTCAAATGAAAGGGAAGGGGCGGCATCGGTTTGAGGTTTTAAAAGCCCAGGTATTGCCTCAGGTGGAGATGCTACTTGGCAGCTTGTTTCAATTGAAACAGCCGTCACGCCGGGCCTCTAAGTCTTTTGGGCTCTCCGACTATTCGTCAGAAATTAAGGTATTAAACCCGGCACAAACGAATGGACTGATTTATCAGCCAACCTTGTTTAACATTTGGGTGAATTATATAGATGCTGCGGGTAACGCCGACCTGTCGCATATGAAACTGCCTGCATTGTCTCACGATGAAATTTCCAGCAATGATATGGAGAAGGCTCGTAGTGAAATGATTAACTTGATGATGCCTTATTTTTCTTCACCGGTGGGCGATGATGAGGATAGGGAGATATTGTTAGAGTTAAGCAAGATGGATATTGATGCTTTTATTAAAGCGTTCCAGTTTACGTCTTCCTATGGTGGAGAGGAGAGTGAGTTGGTGGATGCTTTGTGCCAGGGATTTGGCGAGTCTACGGATGTGTTTCAGTTGGTGAAACAATATATGACGTTGACGAACCGGAGTCAAAAGCAGGCCGTGACAAAAGCTTTTGAAAGATCGCTGGAACAAGTTCTTCAACTCTCTTTGCCTGTGCGTCAGGAGTTAATCTCTGTGTATCGTGTCCAACGCCGATGCCAAGCTGTGGCGGTGGAGCTAGCTGAAATGCTGGCGGACTATACTCGAATTCCGCTATCGTTTGATGGGTTTACGGCACTAAGAAAAAATGTTGAGCGTGCGCTGCGTTACGATTTTAAATTGACTCCTTCTGCACTGGCACGGACAATTGAAGAGCGGTTATCGGCCTCTTAAAGGTTCTTGACTGTTATGCGAGACTAATTAAAACCACAACTTGTGGAGAATGGTAACTATATCCGTCCAGGTGAAGGACTTCCCTGATTCAGGGGGTTGTATTGGGTTTAGATCCCATCGTATGATGTTTGAATAAATAACGGATATGGAGTTTCTGTCGAAACCATAGGATTAGGAGGCGAAGGCTTATGAAAATTTTGGTGAGTGGGTCCCATGGATTGGTGGGGTCGGCATTGATTCCGTTTTTGAAGACAGGGGGACATGAGATTGTCCGACTGGTTCGATCCAATGCGGTGGGTCCGAATCAAATACGGTGGGATATGGAAAAGCAGTTGATTGATACGGCTGCGTTAGAGGGGTTTGATGCGGTGATTCATTTGGCCGGTGAGAATATTGCCAATGGCCGATGGAGTGCGGCGAAGAAGAAGAAGATTTTTGACAGCCGGGTTCATGGGACGCGTTTCCTAGCGGATACACTGGCCAAATTGGACAGTCCGCCGAAGGTATTTATCTCGGCTTCTGCTATTGGGTATTATGGGAATGCCGGAGATGAAATCCTCAGTGAAGTCAGTGATCCGGGTAAAGGCTTTTTGGCGGATACCTGTTGGAACTGGGAGTCTGCCTCTGATGCGTTGAAGCAAAAAGATGTCCGAGTGGTCCATGCCCGGTTTGGGGTGGTCCTTAGCCCCAAAGGCGGTGCGTTGGCTCAAATGCTACCCATCTTCCAACTGGGTGGTGGCGGTCCCTTAGGGAACGGTAAGCAATATTTAAGCTGGGTTGCCCTGGATGATGTGGTGGGCGCCTTGGGCTTTTTACTGAACAAGCCGGATGCCGAAGGCCCTTATAACATTGTGGGACCTGAGCCTGTGAGCAATAAAGAGTATAGCCGCACCTTGGGTAAGGTATTGATGCGGCCTGCTTTTGCACCTGTGCCCGGTTTGGCGGTGAGAGCCATGTTTGGCGAAATGGGCGATGAGTTGTTGCTTTCCAGCACTCGTGTGGAGCCGGCTCGTTTGCAGGAGACTGGGTACAAGTTTCAGTGCCCGACCCTGGAACGGGCTTTGCGGCAGGTGCTGGGTCAGAAGGTTGCTTAAGCCTCAGAAAGTAGCCTAGCTCTGTAACGGCGGTAAAGTAACAAAATACAAACTTAAACACAGGCGACATCACTGTCGTCTGTGTTTCTGTGGTGGTAGAGGTTTCACGTAAGTCCAAATGTAGAAATTTGGATGGGTCAGGAACCTTGTATTGAAGGATTGGTCGGATCGTCCGAAGCCCTGGATACCTGCGAAGTAAATTTGTGGGATGTGTTTATCAGGCGTCGGAGAATGATTCAATGACTTTTCGTACGGGTTTTAGAGGTGGTCGCGGTGGTGAAAACTTTCAGAGACAGCAAGGGCAATCAGGGCAGGCTCGGTCTTCAAGCCAGAGAAGCCGCCGGAATTCCAGGACTCAGGAATCTCAACAGTCTCAACAATCACGAGGAGCAGAGCCAAGAGAGCTGAATGTTTCTCGAGAATTGGATGGGGTCAGTAATACCGGAGCCGTGGGTGAGCTGCTAAACATTGGGACGGATCACCTGGCAAATGCCAATAAGTATTTTCTCCTCAGCAAATATCAAGTGAGTGGTCTGACGGCGGAAGATAATGAAGCGACCTCTAAAAATACCAATCCGTTATCGCACTGCGAGATGTTAACCGCTGATGATATGTATGTGGCGGGTGATCCGTGGGTTGGCGGTAAAGGAAATAACTATGCTGCTGAAGAGATTACACCGGAGACGGGTTACCTGACCATGTTTGAAGACGGCCTGGATGATGGCCGGAAGGTGACGATAAACGCCCATGTCGATAGTATTAACCCTGAAGGGGATACGGCATTTACCGAATATGGGTTTGTGTTACAGGATGATGACGGGGCTAAAACCACTGCGGTTCTGTCTGGCGGTGAATTGTTGATTACCGGGCCGGATGGCGCTGTTCAGAAGTTATTGCCGGGTGAGACCTATACGGTTGGAGATCCTGATGATCCGGTGGCGAAGTTTTATTATGCAGACATGCCCGGTGGTGAAAACGGTTCTAATGAGCAGCGGGTGGTGTTTGAATCTTATGAAAAGCCCAGTCAGACGACTCTTGATTCCCTGATTGCCCGTGGAGCTGATGCCGATGCGGCAGCGGCATTGCGGACCATGACTCAGGCGAGTTTTGGTTTCCGGGTGCCGGATGATGAAGGGACGTTCCGGATGTCTGGTGGTGTGGGCGATGATTCTGCCATGTCCACCACGGCGGATGGTGTGAAGACGTATTATGATGCCCACTTTAATGAAGGCAATGCGCATAGCCTGATGGCGAATCGACCCGGTTCATCCGGTAATTCGGGTTCTTCTGATGCGGCAGACAGTGTGGACGGTACGGAAGAGCTGACCCGGAATCGGTCCAATCGGTTTAACCGCCGTGGCCGTGGAGGCCGGGGTGGGCGTCGCCGAGGACGTTGAGATGCCTCTATGTCATAAATAGATTGCTGTAATCGCTATAGTTGATGGGTACACTTTCTATACAAATGTGTCCCCGTATTTATTCGGGTATCCGCATTAGGCAGGCTTGTAACCCCTCACCTTGCATCCGTAACGTTCACGTTGTTCACGAACGGTTGCTTTCCTCTCCCGCCGGGAGAGGGTAGTATTGGGTGAGCTTGGAGGTTGATTGGTGGGTCAGGGCAGATTTTGTTTAAGCTCTATAGGATTACAAATAAAGTGAGCTGGATGCGTCGCCGCCTATAATGCCGCCAGTGCCCAAGGTACTGAATGTACTGGAATTGCTGTTGTTGGCATCAGTGGATGATTGGGCTTGCTGTTGCTGACGCAGGGCCTGTTGTTGGGCAATCTGAATTTGTTGGATCCGTTGCAACAGGAGTTGGTGCATTTGCTGGTTATAGAGTTGAAACTGTTGGTTGTAGGCCAGTAATGCTTCGTTATATTTTGCCTGCTCTTCAGGATCGTCGGATGTGACGGGTTCTGGTGGGGTGGGTGGTCCGCTGATTTGCGTGTTGGTGTTGCCGGACAAAAATGATCCGAATCCGCCGTTTAAGGCTTCGGGGTTGGTGACTTTAATGCCAATTTGATCTGGGGTAACGGGGATCCCGCTGTTCTGTAAGATGGAGAATCCAATGGATTTGGCAAATAACCCGAAATTCATGGCGGTGATCCCTTTCGCGAGTATTGAAACGGTAATGTTTATCCGGCTTACCTTTGCTGTACCGGATATGGATACCGTAATTGGATTTAGGAGAAATGCAACGAAGGGGCAAGGGCTGATGGCCTCAAAGCGCTTGAGGCGAACCTTGCCAAAATGGCTGCTGTGAAAAGTATCGCCCAGAACGGATTAGAATTGACTATTTTGGAGAATACCCGTTATTTGAAGGAGCGGAGACAAAAGCCCGGATTCCATATATGGAATCCGGGCTTGAGGGTTTTAAAGTATTTGCGGTTATTGAACAGATGGTGCAGGGGTTTGTTGCTGTTCATCTGTCGAAGCCTCAGGAACTTTTTGTTCAGGCGCCTGAGTGGATTCTGGTTTTAACTCTGTTTGGTGTTTTTGGTGCCAGGCGGCTTTCATTTCATCGAGTTGGGCAATTTGGTTTGAGGTAAGAACGGCTTTCATTTCTTGTTTTAAGGATTTTCTGGCTTCCATCAGTCCTTTGTAGTCTTCTTTTAAGTCGGTTTTTTGTGTTTTAAATTCGTCTTTGGTGATGTCGCCGCTTTTCTTTTGTTGCCAGAGGGTTCTCATTTTTGTGCGGAAGGCTTGGGCCTCGGTGCCGTGTTCCTGTTGAAAGCCCGCGTGCAAGGTGTCTAACTGGGCTTTTTGCTCTTCGGTGAGGTTGAGCTTTTCGCCGAGTTTGTCGTGGATGGCTTTTTTGGAGTGGGGGTTTTTGGGGGTGGTTTCTATTGAGGGCGTTGCAGGCTCTGCCTTGGCAAAGGTGGGGAGGTTATCCGGGCTGTTTGGGGTGGTGAGTTGCGCTTCGTTGGCCGGAGGGGTTTTGGCAAAGGTGGGGAGGTTGTCCGGGCTATCGGGGGTGATGAGTTGGGCTTGGGTGGTTGGTGCAGGTTGAGCCGTTTCTTCAGCTTGTGCCGTATTGGTAATTAGCAAGCCGCTACCGGCCATCATCATCGACAGGGTTACGGGTAAAATGAGTTGTTTTGAATGGGTGTAGTTCATCATGGGAGTCACTCCTTTGATCAATACTGATACGTATTTGGTGGTTCTCTCTCTGTCCAAATAGAGGATTATGTATTGGTAAGACTGAACGGATAAGACGAACAGTAGCATTAAAATGTTTCATCACAATGAGACGTTTGATGATTCCGGATAAAACAAATGGCTGTATACAATTAGCTGATTGCAGGATGGCGGGATTTTTGTGATTTGGTAAGGGGGGATACGAAAAACCCCCGTTACCGGCTGGGTAACGAGGGTTTTTACTCTTCAGTAAATGCTCTTAATTATTAGGCGCTCTTGCGGATGCTCATCATTTGGGTTTTGTTTAAGTGGGCCAAGGCGTTCATGGTGGCAATGATAGAATCTTCGTTGTCCTTGAAGCCGTTGGAGGTTTTGGCGTCCATCAGAGACTTGGCATATTGTTTACCGAGGTATTGTGCCAGTTTGTCTTGTTGCATCTCCCGGGTTTCCTTCCAATCATCTAACCATTCAGGGTTGTTTAACTCTCTGTATTTGCATAAAAACAAACATTAGGGTTTTGATGTTAGTTTGTTAAGAAAAGTTAAGGAAACTTTTTTCGATGCTGGAAAAATATAGTGCCTAAGAGGCTATTCATACGACGGGGCTGTGTATGGGGTTATGTATACAGAATAAATTAACAGTGCGGGCAGCTATGCTGCCCGCACTGTCAGGAAAAATTTGTGGATCATTCGTTTGCTAGAATGATGGCTTTGGACTTGATGAAAAACGTTTACGGCTCTATGTTATCGTCTTCCTGAACATTATCGTCGCCATCAACAGTGCCTGTAAGGGCGTTAATATCGGCTGTGCTTAGATTACTTGCATCACCGTCAAGTTCTGCTGTGACGCCAACATCTGAAGAATCAATAAAGGCATCGGCTGTATTGGCGCCGGATAAGGGTTGAAAGTTTGACTGCATAAATTTAGCCGCCTTGTATACTTCCAGTTGTTCTTTTTCTGCCGGAGTTAGATCTGCGGCAGGTTTATCAAATATTGACTGGACGTTTCCTGAAACGTTGTCGTCTTCTACTTGGCTAGTCAATGCTGCCAGTTCCTGTTGATCGACTTTGCCGTCCTGATTGGCATCGGCTTGGCTTAATGCCAGGTAGGCATAGTTTGTACCGACTGAAGTTGGGTTTACAGACATTCCTCTTACTCCCTATTATTTTATACACACTAAGCTAATAAAAACAGGATATTAAGGTGAATTGCTGAGCGATATCCATACGAAATTATCCGTATAGCCCTACGGTGGATATGATTTAAAAGATAGGTGTTATCTGCGTTATAGCGCTTTGTTACTGGAGGTATATTTTTGCGAGACATCTATTGCATGAAACGTAGGGACTGGGTGGCGTGTAAATGAATGATAAGGATTCTTTGGGCATTGAGCGCAACACTTGCCTCGTGTTTCTAAGCCTTTAGTTCCTTTGGGTTATATATCCTGACGGAATTGTTCGGCGTAGCCGGTCATTTCTACGTAGGCCTGGCCGGTGATTTTTTTGCCCTGAACGGTGCCGGTGACTCGGCAGGCGCCTTCCCAGTAGGTGATGCCGTTTGGGATTTGGGTGTGGAGTTCTTGATTGGGGAAGGCGGGGGTGATGGTGAGGTTGATGTTTTCTTCTGGGAGGTTAATCTTCCAGCCCATGGGATAGGTGCCGCCGCTTCGGGGGCTTTTCCATTCATCAATAGGAATGACGTTAAATTCGGTGAGGGGAACGTATCGGGATTTTCCGTTGGCATTGATCAGTGTGCCGCCGGAATTGGGATCGGCGCCGCCGTCTTTTTGGCGCAGGATGTAGAGCATCAGCTCCATATTATTATCCAGTTGGATGCTGAACCAGTCCCAGCCGGTTTGTTCATCGGTGAGTTGGTTGCTGCCGAATTCGTGATCCATCCAGGATTGGCCGGTGACAGGGTGTGACTTGCCGTTGATGTGCAACGTGCCGTGGGTGTTTAAGCGGGAATAAGAGTAATAGTGAGAGGCGCAGCCTTTACAGCTTGCCTTTTGACTGACGCCGTTTTTGCCGTGGATGACCAGGGGCTTGGCGGGGGTGAGATCCAAATTAATGCCAAACTCCGGCGTGGCGGCGGCCAGGTGGTGGGTATCTTTATCTAAAGTGGCTTGCCAGTTTTGGGTCCAGACATGGTATTTGTCGGTCTCTGCGCCAAACAAGCCGGCGTCCATTTTAGAATGTCCACGGCCCAATTTTTGGGTGTGGAAGAATTTTTTGCCGGATTCATCCGACACGGCGAAGTGGGCGAAGTAGATGTTGTTGAGGGCCCAGTTGGTTTTTGTGGGCAGGTTTTTAATGCCGGGGTTGCTGCGGAAGAAGGTGAGTTCGTAGCCGTAGTTTTTTCCGGCATCGGTTTTGAGGTGGCCGGTGTAGTACCACCATTCGGTTTTGAAATTATTGTGTGAGGCATGATCTTTGGGGAATTGGTATGGGTAACCGGGGAGGGCTTGTTGGAAGGGAGCAGCATGGACGAGTGGGACTATAAGTATCAATAGTGAACAGATAAGTAGGTAGAGAGGTTTTTGCATCTACTCGGCCCTCACGACTTCTGGGGCTGGGATTCTAGCTGCTAACCTTGCAGGGATGAGGCCGGAGAGGATGGCGGTGGCCATGACCAGGATGAACGACTGGATGAGGAAGCCCCAGGGCATGAAGAGTTGAATGGTCCAGCCGAAGGATTGGCGGTTGATGACATAGATGAGGAGCAGCGCCAATAAAAACCCGATGGTCATGCCGGTGATGTTGCCCAGCAGGCCCAGCATGCCGGCCTGGACCATGACCATGCGCTTAATTTGTTGGTGACCGGCGCCGAGGTATTTTAAAATACCAAATTCCCGGCGGGATTCCATGACCAGGGCGAACAGGGAGTTCATGACGGCGAGCATGGCCACCACGATGGCGATGGCATGGAGGGCGTAGGTGATGGCGAAGGTGTTGTCGAAAATGACCATGACTTCTTTTTTGAGCTCTCGGTTGGTTTGGATGTTTAATAATACATCCTTGCTGTTTTCATTATTTTTCAGGCGTTCAAAAATAGTGCGGCGCACTGTTTGGGAGTTGGCCTGTGGCGTGAGAAAAACGGCGAGGTTGGAGGCGGAGTTGTCGTCAAAGTATTCCAGATACAGCGGCCGAGGCATCACAATGTAGCCCAGTTCACTGGAATAGTCGTAGTAGACGCCACCGACGGGAAAGCCGACGGGGCCGGACGGGGTGTCTAGGGTGAGGGTGTCGCCTTTATTGACATGATGTTTGAGGGCGAAGCTTTCGGTGACGACGAGGCCTCGCTGAGTTTTAACGCGATCAAACACATCTGTTGTGGCTTCGCCGTCAATAAATTGCAGGTTACCGAAGTTGGCGATGACGTCAAAATTGCCGACGCCGAGGTTGGCCCGGTCGCCTTCAAACTCAATGGGAAATTCTAAAAACGGATCCACGGCGGCGACGCCGGGGACCTCGGCGATAACTTTGGCAATGGAGAGATCCAGGCGGCCGGTTTGTTTGTTGTTGGTTCGGGAGATGGGTTCTATCCACAAGTCGGCCCGGAGGGTGTCGTTGACCCAGCTCACCACGGTTTCCCGGAAGCTGCCGATCATCATGGCGAGGCTGACCATCATGGCAATGCCGATCATGAGGCTGGCCACGGCCACAGAGGTTCTGCCGATGGCGCCTTGGAGGCTCAATGCTGAGAGTCTCGCCTCGTGCCCCAGAGTGCGTTTTAGCAGGTTGGCCAGTAACGGGAGCAAGACTTGTAAGACGCTTGGAATGACCAGCGTGCCGGCCAGAATAATGAGGAGAGCGGAGAGGTAGCCAAACAGCGGCATTTGATTGGAGGAGTAATCGCCCATGGTGAATTCTACCGGGGGTTGCAGTGAGGCGATATAGGCTAGCACGCCGACGCCTAAACCAATCCAGAGGAGCTTTTTGGACAGATGTTGCATCTTGCTTTCGTATGAGGCGCGCCGGGCGGCTTCTGCCGGGGAGACGGCGGCGGCTTCCCAAATGGGAACCAGGGCCGCCACAATGGTGAGGCCCACGCCAAAGATGAAGGCCAGGCCCATTAGAGTGGGATCGACGTTGAGGCCGCTGACCGGCTGGGCAACGTATAGGGCTTGAATGGTGGTGGAAACGGCTTTGACGGCGCCTTTGGCCAGGACCACACCGCCGACCATGCCGATGAGGGTGCCGAGGATGCCCAGCAGTCCTGCTTCAAACAGAAATAAGAGAAAGACAGATCGGGTGGAGATGCCTAATGCCCGTAAGATGCCAACTTCCGGCCGCCGTCGGATGACCGAAATAGACATGGTGTTGTAGATGAGGAACATGCCCACCAGCAACGAAATAAAGCTGAGGGTGGTGAGGTTTTGCTGGTAGGCGCTGAGCATTTTGTTGACCTGGGCGCCTCGTCGGGCGGGGCGTTGGACGGCCAGGGTGTCGGGGAGCTGGGTGGTCAGCCGGTCCATTATGGTGGGAATTTGTTTTTCCGGGACTTTGAAATCGATGCGAGTGATTCGCCCGGCGCGATTAAAGGTGTCTTGAGCGGTAGAGAGATCCATGAGGACCAGGCTGCCGCCGTAGGCGCCGCCGATGCCGTTGCCGGAGAGCAGGCCGGAGACCGTGAGTTTGACCTTACGATCATTGACGAATAGTTCGAAGGTGCTTCCAGATTCCAGGCCATACCGGTTTGCCATGGCTTCGCCGATATAGGCATGGTCTGCTTCGAACACGGTTAAAAACGAGTCGGGTTTGCCGTCTGCCTGCCAGTCGTAGCTGCGAAAGGCGGTGTCGGCGAGCATATCCACGCCCATGACCTGGATGACTTCGTGGGTTTGATTTTTGTCTTTGTCTTGTCCGGGCCAGACGGCGGTTTCTTCCAGCACCGGGGTGTAGTGGGCTTCGCTGATGTTTTCGCCGTTCTCTCCGGGTAGGGTCCACAGCCAGGTGAGCTCTTGGAGGAGTGCTTCGTCCATATCCGCCACGGTTTTGGGGCGGACTTCCAGGTTGGTTTTGCCGGAGACCCGATCTATGCTGTCTTGAAAGGTGGAGAGGGCGGTGTGGTTGGCCAGGTTGATGGCCAGGAGAATGGCCACGCCCAAGCCGATGCCCAGTAAGGTGAGGCCGGTGCGGATTTTATTGCGCCAGAGGTCTCGGACGATGAACCGTAAAAAGAGCTTTGTCAGCATAATGGTTACGCTCCGGTTTCCACTGGAGAAGGTGTTTGATTGTCGACCAGTTTCCCGTCTCGGATGGTTAACGTTCTGTGGGCATACTGGGCGGCTTCCAGGCTGTGAGTTGCCATTAAGACCGTTTGGCCGTTTTCTTGGGTAAGGCGTTGCAAGAGTTCCAGTACGTGTTGGCCGTTTTCAGTGTCCAGGTTACCGGTGGGCTCGTCGGCCAAAATAATGTCTGGCTTATTTACCAATGCCCGGGCAATGGCGACCCGCTGCATTTCGCCGCCAGACAGATTTGCCGGGTAAAAGTCCAGCCGATGATCCATACCGACCTGATTCAATAAGTTGCTCACGCGGATATGCATCTCTTCTTCGGTCATTTGTCCGGCTAATTCCAACGGTAATGCCACGTTTTCTTTGACCGTTAGCGTGGTGAGGAGGTTAAAAAACTGAAATACGTAGCCCATTTTGGTTTGCCGAAGTTTGGTGAGGCCAGTATCGTCTAAAATGCTGGTATCGGTATTCTCGATGAGAATTTTTCCGCTGGTGGGGCGGTCGATGGCGCCGATGAGGTTGAGGAGCGTACTTTTGCCGCATCCGCTGGGGCCCATGAGGGCGACGAATTCTCCGGGAGATACCGATAAACTGATGTCACTGAGGGCTTCTACTTTTCGATCGCCGTCGGCATAGATTTTGCAGACGTTTTCTAACGCAATGGCGTGGGAGGTCATTTTTCGCCGCTTCTCTTTTACGATTTGTATGCTTTTGGTTCGTGTATTATCCACCATTATGGAAGGAACACATTGACGGCTCAAGTGTGGCGGATTTTCATGTTGGATAGCACAAGTTGGCAGAGAATGGGTTTTATATAAGTGTGCATATATGTATGACACGAGACGCAGAGGGGCAATGTAAGGGGAAGTATATATGTCAGTGGCCAGTAAGCTTTCTATGCCTTTTATTCAGTCTGATATGCCACCTATGAGTATGGAAGCTGGTATTCAAGTCTTAAATCAAAACCTTTCTCCACTGCCAACGGGTGTTCAGGATCTCGGCGTGCCTGCTCGTGTTGCAAATTTACATGTTGATGGTGATGTGTTGGTTGAAGCGAGATATTTACCTATAAGAAACCCGGAAGAACCGACAGAGTTAAAAGGGGTGCATTTAGATCACACGTTTGCGACGAATACATTAGGGTATGAGCCAAGCTTGTTAGAGGGCTTGGGCTATGGTCAACAGCCATCTAATGGGTTGGATGATATGACAAATAGATTGCGCTTATATAGCCAGGGGATGCTACCGTATGGTGACATCTTTAGATTTCTTGATCGTGAACGGTTTCACTTTGGTAATACAAGAGTTGTTGGTAAATTGACAGATTTAGAGCGGCCAATGACTATACACCGATTGACTTTGAGAAACCTTGATGACCCAAAAGGAACGTTAGAGCAAACGGCATTTGAAGTAACCGGGGATCGCCAATTTAAAACTATGGATCCCAATCCGGTTGATCCTGGATCTGAAGTTACTGCAACGGCGATGATTAACGTGTTGGGTCGAATGGTTGAAGGGCATGCGATGAATTCTTCAGCTCTTTATTATCCGGCGATTAACGGGTTTTCTGTCATTAGTTAAGAGAGCTTTTTGGCCTTAAGGATTTCTTAAACTTGACAAATTTTAGACTAATGATAAATTAGTATCAGTCAGTCCTAGTTGATTGATTTTTATCATTAGATTGTGTTGTTATAGTTTGTATGACACCTCCTGCCCATACCTTAAAACCCGCCACGCCAGCCGCTGAAAAATGCTGCGGGAGTCGCGAAAAGCTGATTCAAACCACGATTGAGCTGATGTCCTCAAAAGGGTTTGGCGGCATGGGTATTACAGAGTTGTTAAACTGTGCCGGTGTCACAAGGAGTAACTTTTACTATCACTTTGATTCTAAAGAGCAGCTGTGCCTGCAAGCCCTGGACGAACTGGCAATGCGTTACAAAACCCAGTTCCTGGAGCCCACCCTGTTTAATATGGAGTGGACTCCAGCCCAGCGCTTAGAGTCTTTGGTCAACGCTATGATTGAGCGGCTAGACTCTGAAGAGTGCTGTGTGGGCTGTCCCTTTATTAACCTGGCAGCTGAAACCAGCGACTTTCATCCGGCGTTTCGCGAGAAACTGGTGTTTTACACCAGCCAAAAGCGCCAGTCGTTAGAAGATTGTTATCGCCAAGGTGTCGCCGCCGGAGAATTTCGAGCCGACTTAGACCCGGCTACGGTGGCTCAGGCGATTCAGTGCTTGTTTAACGGGACGATTTTAATGGCGAAGCTGACTAAGTCTGTGGATGTTGCCAGAAGTAACCGGGATATGTTGTTTCAATGGATTAAAGCCTAAAAAAATTTGTAGTTAATTAGGACCAATCAGTCATACCTAAAATTGTACTGTTGATGAGGAGAACCCAAGCTATGTGTTAGAAAGCCGGACTAAAACCGATATAAAGCAATTACAAAGCACGTTACAAGCAATAAATTATTTATATAAAAGGAATACCCAATGAGCACGAACCAATGCGATAGCACTACCCAACAATGCAGCACCGGCGACCAGCCTAGCCACCATCAGGCGAGTAACAATTCATCCGAGTGTTGTGATATGCCGGAGAAACTGCTGTGCCTGGCAGATGAGGCTTGGAAAGAGCTGATGAAAGAGAAAATTAAAGCGCAAATTCAATCTACATGCGGCGAAAAACTAGATAATCTGGCTAAGATTGTGGCGGAAGCCAACGGCGCCAAGTGGCAACACAAAATTGCCGCCAAGCACCACTGCCATACATACCAAGACAATGTACGCCAGTTCTTTACCTCGCACGCCAGTTGCCAGGAAGGCAACTAGTTAAATAAGCACTCCTGACTCTAACGTAAAACCCTAACCTGCCCATATCTATGAATGTGCCCTTGGCGTAAATGACTTTTGGTCGTTTACGCCTTTTTCTTTGGTTACAAATGGTTCCAAAAATATTCTTTTTTGTTTTTATGCAAATAGTGGACAACAGGCAGGCGGGATTATGACAACGATTACAGGTGGCCAAGGGCCTTATTCATTAGATACGCCAGGGGCATGGGGTGGTAACGCACGGCATAATGTCGGGCAATTACTGGCGCAACCCGATAGTAGACAAGAACTTTCGACAATGTCTATTGCAGTAACTCCTGAATCGACCCTGGCGAACAATGGAAAATTATTTGACGATGGGTTTTTTAATGTTTTTCGGTATGCTGAAGATGATGTTGCTGCTTTTGATTTGAATGACGACAATATTCTCGATATTTCTGAACTGACCCAGGTATTTGGTGGTGGACAAGAAGGTATGGTCAAGGCGCATCTATTTGATTGCGCAGTGAATCAAGATGGTGAATTTGGTGTTAGCGCACTTGAGCACGCAGGTTATCTTTTAACCCAAACACGTCCAAAGCAAATCTTTGCCAATCTCTCTTTGGATGCGGTCTTTGATGCTTATGATTCCAGTCAGTTTCAGCCCGACGGCACCATTACCCCAGCGGAAAGAAATGTTATGGAAGATATTATCTTTGATCGAACAGGTAATCCTCTTGCAAAGATGGAGCTAAAGTCTTTGCAAGGAACTCTCAATCTTAAAAGTCGCTATGAACAATATCAAAAAGCTGATGGTCGAATTATAGAGGAAATACCTATTCTGAATCAGCCTATACCCAGTGGCGAACATTTTGATGGGATGGCATCTGACGAAGCAGCGGCTTATTTTGAAGATGAGAATGTACTTCATTTTTCTCGAGACACTGAAAAATACCAGGATTGGCTATATGGTTTGGGTTGGGCAGCCTTTACCAATAATATGGGGCAAGATATAGGCGTTAAAAAGTTTTTAACCCGAAATCTCAGTCGTCCGGCTACGGATCCATTGGGTAAAATTGCCAGGGACGTGTTTGATCAGATTCAATCTGTCTGGCAGGTCAATGAAGACTTTACTGCCAGCACATATGATGCACCAGAATATGAAGCTTGGCATGCTGAGCTTGCTGGGGTGAAATCTAATTTGAAAAGCTTAGCTTTATTAATTGACTCTGAAGATCTTTAATATTATTAAGCCAGTGCGTGACGGGCGATGAAGTCGGTGTAGACTTCGGTGCCCTCTACAAAAGCCGGGTTTTCCATCAGTTGCAGATGGAAGGGAATGGTGGTTTCAATGCCGGTAATGCCATATTCGCTGAGGGCCCGTTTGGTGCGGATAATGGCTTCTTCGCGGGTGGCGCCCCAGCAAATGAGTTTGCCTACCAGGGAATCGTAATAGGGCGGAATGGTGTAGCCAGAGTATGCATGGCTGTCGACCCGCACGCCTGGGCCACCCGGGGCAACATAGCCGTCAATGAGGCCGGGGCAAGGTCTAAAGTTTTTAGCCGGGTCTTCAGCGTTAATCCGGCACTCAATGGCATGGCCGCGGATTTTGATATCATCCTGAGTGATGGACAATGGCTTGCCGGCAGCCACTAGAATTTGCTCTTTCAGTAGATCAATACCCGTAATCATCTCGGTTACCGGGTGTTCTACCTGGATTCGGGTGTTCATTTCCATAAAGTAGAAATTTAAATCGTTGTCGCATAGCAGTTCAACCGTACCCACGCCCTCATAGCCAATTTTGCGGATAGCCTTGAGGAGGATGTTGCCGACTTTTTCCCGAACTTCTGGCGTGACCACCGGTGATGGGGCTTCTTCCAGCAGTTTTTGGTGGCGGCGCTGAATCGAGCAATCCCGCTCGCCCAAGTGCACCACGTTACCGTATTGGTCGGCTAAAATCTGGAACTCGACGTGACGGGGGTTTTGCACAAACTTTTCAATATACACGCCATCATTGCCGAAGTTGGCTTTGGCCTCACTCCGAGCGAGATCCAACTGGGTTTCTACTTCAGATTCGTTATTGACCACCCGCATGCCTTTGCCGCCGCCGCCTGCCGTGGCTTTAATGATGATGGGGAATCCGACTTTTTGGGCCCAAGCCTTTATTAAGGCGGGATCACTGGCCAGCCCGTCCGTTCCCGGTACTACCGGGACGCCGACGTCGGCCATGGTCTTTTTGGCGGTGGCTTTGTCGCCCATCATGGTGATCATTTTTGCTGAGGGACCGATAAATTTGATTTGATGATCGCCGCAGATCTCTGAAAAACCGGCGTTTTCGGACAGAAAGCCGTAGCCCGGGTGAATGGCGTCTACCCCTGCTAAGAGCGCGACGCTCATGATGTTGGGGATGTTCAAATAGCTATTGGTGGAGGCTGGCGGTCCGACGCAATAGGCTTCATCCGCCAGCTGAACATGCAGGCTTTCTTCGTCCGCTTGGGAATAGATGGCCACGGTTTTAATGCCCAGCTCGTGGCAGGCCCGGTTTATCCGCAGAGCAATCTCGCCCCGGTTGGCGATTAGCACCTTGTTGAACATCTTCTCAGCCATAACGCTCCTTCCCAAATGGATTGGTCAGATCTCGAATAATGATGAATGACGGTACCATAAATAAACCAGCCACGCGGCAGTTTATTGCCGAATATTGCCTCTGCATTATTACAGTACAGGCTCAGTGTTACTGGCGCTAGTGTTCAATAAAGTTAATGGGCGGAGCATAAACACCCCGCAACATTCGTGGCCGGTGTTGCCCAGTCGATGCTCGATCCGCTGAAACCCCATTTTTTCATACAGGACCTGGGATTTAACCAGGGTGGGGTGAATTTCCAGGTACATCTGGCGGTAACCCAGTTCAATTCCATCTAATAGAAGCCTTTCTAACAGCTGCTTCCCCAGGCCATGGCCTCTGGCGTCTGGGTGCAAATAAAGTTTTTGAAGTTCGCAAATACTGCCGTCTCCTCCAGGTAAAACGGCAAGGCCGCCACCTCCTAATAGTCTTCCGGTGGCAGCTTCCTCTACCACCCAATACCGGCAGCCGGGGGATGAAAACTGAACGGAAAGCTCTTCCAACTCAGACGGGTTGGTGTTGTATTCAGAATCCGTAATGCCATGCTCAACTACCACAGACAGAATTAAGTCTTTTAAAGCGGCATCATCTTCAGGGGCAATGACCCGAAGACAGTAGGGGTTGGCGCCGGAATTCAGATGATGGGTACAGCAAGACCCAGACGCATTATGAGCGCCGCTTATGTTGTTCTCGCTTCCATGCAATATAGGCCAAGCCTTTCAATGACTTTGGATTTGCCACCAACATATCATAGCAGGGTTCGGTATGGGTAGAGGCTTGCTGTTTGTAGGGGTAGTCCCCAATATCCATATGAAAGCTTTTGACACCGGCTTCACAAG
>JAHQWC010000035.1 GCA_019634025.1 Vampirovibrio sp. | reverse complement strand
CCTCTCTATTGCCGATTTTTCTTACCTTAAGCCTTTGGTGATGGGTGTTTCTGAGACCTTAAAAGAAAAAAACGTCTCCCTCTCTTTACCCAGCCAGCGGGCGGACCGGTTTAATGTGGAAGTGGCCGAGGCGGTTCAAAGCGTTCGTAAAAGCACCCTGACCTTTGCGCCTGAGGCGGGCACAGAGCGGTTGCGGAATGTTATCAACAAGAACCTGACGGATGCCGAAATTATGAATGCCGTCACCACCGCATATCAGTCGGGCTGGAACAAGGTTAAGCTCTACTTTATTTTGGGGTTACCCACCGAAACCAACGAAGATCTGGATGGCATTGTAGACATTGTGCGCCGGATGAAACAGACCTGCCTGGAGATGAAGCGTGATAAATCTCTGTCTCTGAAAGGCCATCTAGACGTAAATGTGACCCTTTCCAACTTTGTGCCCAAGCCACATACACCGTTCCAGTGGTTTCCTCAGGATTCTATGGACACCTTGGCCCAGAAGATTCAATACCTGAGAGACGCCTTCCGGGGGATGAAGGGCGTAAAGCTCAACTTTACCGACCCACAAATCAGCAAACTGGAAGCCGTCATCAGCAAGGGAGGCCCGGAACTTGCTGATGCTCTGGAAGGAGCCTATCGTAAGGGCGCTTACCTTGATGCCTGGGACGATATATTGAACTTTGACAAGTGGTTTGCCGCGATGGATGAGCTGGGGATGGATCCAGAAGAATACACCCGCTGCCGATTCACCAACCCCGATGAACCTGTGCCCTGGGATGTTGTGGATATGGGTCTGAGCAAAGAGTGGCTTAAAACCGAGTACGAACGTGCTCGCGAGGCAATGGGCACCACTCCGTGCTTTGAAGAATGTAGTGCCTGCGGCGTCTGTGGGACCTACAGCACTTGGCCCAAGTTTATTGAAAACCCGTATATGGAAGAAGAAAAAACGGCAGCTTCTGTCCCGGCCGTGAAAGACGCTGTGGATGCCATCAAACCGGTAGCCGACTTGAAAAAGCCACCGGTGTGCAAGGTTCGGGTGGCCATTCAAAAGAAAAAAAGCGTAAAGTTTCTCTCACACCTGGATTGGCTTCGGATGTTCCAGCGCGCTTTGACTCGCAGTGGTCTGCCGGTGGCCTATACCCAAGGGTTTAACCCCAAGCACAAAATCTCCTTTGGCCCCGCACTCTCGTTGGGTGTGGAAAGCGACGGCGAGTATATTGACGTGTTTTTAAGCAGCCATGTTACGGGTATTGCAGACCAGGTGAATGTCTACCTGCCGGAGAACGGCAAAATTATTTCAGAGGCGGTTTTACCCCTCTCTGAGCCCAAAATCGACAAGAGCATTCGGCAGATGACATACACCGCCCGGTGGACTTGCAAAGATCCGGCAAAAGCGTATATGATGGAGGAGCGGATCCAACAGATGCGATCCCAATCGGATATTCCGATGGACATCGAAACCAAAACCTCTAAAAAAAGTTTCAATCTATCACAGTACCTATCAGATATTCAGTTTGAAAAAGATAAAAACGACATCATTGTTCATATGACCCTGGATGTTGGTTTTACTGATGAAGGGCAGCCCATCATCATAAAACCACAATGGGTGTTGGATGTGATTGAAAAGGATACACACTCTGCAAGCGCTTTGGAATGGTCTATATGCAGAACCCAAATCATGTTGAAAGAGACGCAGAAACAACTCGTAACAGCCTGATTATATAAGTCAATGACGGCTGGCTGGAGAGCGCTTACAGAAAAGATAAGTTGACGTTTGTTTGGAAGAACAATATTTCAGCCAAAGATTTGAAAGTTTTTGTTTACAAGTTTAAAAGTATATAAAGGGTTTTCATCACATGGGAAAACGACGGATTATTGTATCTGAGCGCGATAACCTCGCCGCTCTGTTTGATGGCGATCAGGCCATTGAGTTCATCATCAACCGCGGCGATATGCTGCTGGGAGATGTGTATCTCTCAACCGTAGAAAATATTTTGCCCAGTATTGAGGCCGCCTTTGTGAATGTTGGCGGTGAAAAAATGGGATTCCTACACAGCAGTGACGTTGCCGGTAAGGGTGACCTTAAAGCCAGGTTGCAGCCAAAGCAGCAACTGGTGGTACAGGTCATGAAAGAGCCCACTGGTCATAAAGGGCCTCGTGTGACGACCAATATCTCTTTGCCGGGTAGGTTTCTGGTTCTCATGCCCGAATCTAAGGGCATCAGCATCAGCCGTAAAATTGAATCCGCCAAAGAACGTGCCCGGTTAAAATCTACTGTTAGCCTACAAAAGCCGCCAGGCGTTGGCGTTATTATCCGGACAGAGGCTGAAGGCCAAAAAGAGTCTGATGTTCAAGAGGATTTCGAAACCCTCATGGAACGGTGGCAACATATTGTTGCCGCTGCCGATACATCGTCGCCTCCTTCGCTGCTCTATCGAGATCAAGATCTTTTGTACCGGGTTATTCGGGAGTGTGTGACTGAAGACGTGGAAGAAATCATGGTGGACTCCAGCTTTGGCCAGCAGCGGACCCAACAGTTGCTGCAAAACTGGAACCTGGAAAAATCCATCAAAGTGACCACCTATAGTGGGAACCAACCCATTGTGGTGGGTACCGGGGTGGATAAAGAAATTAAAATGGCCTTGCAAACCAAAGTTCCGCTCCCAAGTGGTGGTTACCTCTATATCCAACCTACCGAAGCGTTAACCGTCATTGATGTTAACAGCGGGAAATTCACCAGCTTAGATTCCCAGGCTGCCACCATTCGCCAGACCAATCTGGAGTCCTGTAAAGAGATTGCCCGACAGCTCCGGCTGCGGAACATCGGTGGCATGATCATCGTGGACTTTATTGATATGGAGTCTCGTGCAGATCAGCTAACGATTTTAGAAGCCTTTGAAACCGAATTGGCTGATGATAAAGCTAAGCCCCAAATCGGTCAACTTTCGGATCTGGGTTTGGTTGAAATGACTCGACATCGTCAAGGCCAGGCGTTAGCCGAAATCTTTACCAAAAAATGTACCAACTGTGCTGGGAACGGCCATGCTATTGAGGATCTGCACTGGGGTACGCCCTTTATGGCCTCTGAGCAATCTGATCGCCGAGGTGGGCGTCATCAACACCACCGAGGCCGGGGTGGCCATGTGCCACGGCCGGCAGCCGCTGTTAATAACCAGCACAAGGGTATGCAGTCCAACAAAATTATGCAGGGCAAGCGACCTGTAGGTAATCAGCGACATCTGCCGAAACCTGCAGTCTTGGAGCTTCCCACCGGCTTTCTTAAAAACGGTGTTCCTCAGCCGTCTAACAAACCGGATACCCAAAAGCGTATTGATGAGTACCTGAAAGACAAAATGTATAAGGAGTACAGCACCTGGTTCTCCATGTTTGTCAAAATGGTCCATACTCCCCCAGGCGCCAACAGCATTTTGGCCCGTATTAACCCCAAAACCAATGATATTTTGACCTTAGTTCATTCTATCGAAGATGGGGTTCCGATATCTGATGAATACGATGATCGTCGGGATTCACGGGATTCATCAGGACGCCGTCGTCCTCAACGTCACGGCTCTCGGATGGCTGGTGCTGATGATGAAGACGAGTCTGATGATTCTGATATGGATGTTGATCCCGAAGAAGATATGCTAGAGGATGCTGTTGTGTCCGCCTCTGACGTAGAAGATGTCGGAGAGTCTGATGCAGAGGATCAAGATCCGGAATCTTCTGAAGAGGAAGAAGCTTCTGATGGAGGTAAATCTTCTTCTCGTCGTGCTCCGGCCAGCCGGTCTCGCCGGGGTCGGCCGACTAAGTCAGGCACAAGGCGTACTGCAAACGCTAAGGATGACGTTAAGGATGAAACGAAGGAAGAGCACCAGCCCACAGACGATATAGAAGATTCTGATACGCCGATAGAAGTTGAAAGCGCTGAAGAGGAAAAACCCAAGCGTCGCCGGGGCCGTCCGCCAAAACGTCAGCCGGCTAAGGTTCAAGAAGCCGATGACGTGGAGACGGATCAACCTGCTGCCGAAACTGGCGGAGATAATGAAGAAAGTTCCCAGGAGCGGGAAGTCACTACCGCGAGTACTTCAGATTAGGTTACTTGCTAAGCTGACCGTATAGGTTCGCTTGAGACATCAGAATAAAAAAGATAAACGAAACGGCGAACCTTAAAGGTTCGCCGTTTGTTTTTACGTTTGCTAACTGGGGTAAAAGGCCAGAATTAATGAGGTTTAGCGGGTGCCGTTTTTGTAGAGGCAGTAGCAGGTGCTATGGTTTCCACAGCTTTTTCTGGTTTTGTTGTAGGGGGAATCTTGGCAGTGTCAACACTGTCTGCTTTTTGAGGTGCTGTAACTTTTTTAGGAGTCACAGGTTCCTTCTCTTGCGTCGACTGCTGTTTCGGTGTAACAGGTGGAACTGCCGTTTTCGCAGTGACAGGCGCTTTAGCAGAAGGTGCTTTTGTTGCCTGGTGGGCGGGTTGAGCAGCTTGTGGCGGTTTATGAGAGTCCGGTGTCGCAGCTGGGGCACTAGTCTGTTTGTGCTGAGGCGTGCTGACATGACTTTTCTCTTCATGACCTGAAGGGGCTACTTTAGCAGCTGCATCAATGTGCTGTTCTGGCGTAGTAACTGGAACAGCTTTGATATCAACATCTACGGCAGAAGCTTCTGTGCCGTTTGGCGCCACCATTTGAATCACAAACTTTCCGCCAAAGGCGTTTTCCGAAGGCAGGTAGTTCACACTACCGCCAATTCGCCCTTGCAGATCCAGCGGTTTTTTACCTTCCACAGGATACTGTTTAGACAACTCGCTGATTTTCCCCAGATCGGCAAAGAACATCACATTACCTTTGGAGTAAAAGTCTTTAGCCATCTCCTTAAACGACGCATTTTTAGACAGACTGTCTGCTTGACCTTGGTTCACCGCCACAATGTCCTGCATGTTTTGGGTACTGGCAATGGCAACGTTTTGGGCATCAGTTTTTCCGATACTGGCAAAACTTACATCTAAAGGATCCTGACCTGGAACCGTTAGAGTTTTTGCCGCCACAGATCCCACTTTGCTGGACTTGACCGGAACTTTCATGGTGGTCATCATTTTTGAGAGCTTGTCCAGAGTCGCTGTCTTATGTTCATCGCCTTTCAGCAGGATGATAGGCAGGCTATTGTTTTGGGCAAAGTCTTCCGGACGAACGGCTACCGATGTTTCTCCACTGAAAAATGCCACAACGTCTTGTTTAAAATCCAGTTCATACTGGGCTAACATCATTTGGGCAAAAGCTAACATGCCCTGACGTTGTTGATCCGGCATAAAGGATAGGAAGAAGTCTACGGACTTGTCCATTCCGGCGAAAGATACCATTAATAGGGTGTCATCCGGTAAAGACTTCTGGGCGGAGAAAGTGGCGGACTCTTTGTACAGACTCAACAAGGTCTGTTTCAGGCCGGCGTCAGTCACTTCTTCCATCATCAGTGGTGTATAAGAGTTAATGTTAATCCGATCCTCGCCGCTTACCTGTAGCGCCGCCACACTCAATGGTGCCAGCCGAGCGACTTGTTTCATCCGGTTCAGGGCGTCTTTGTTTACATATTGGTTTTCCGGCGCTTCGTCCATGGCTGCAATAGAAGAAGCAATGTAGTCGGTGTTGTCAATCAACAGGGTGCCATAACGTACCTCCGGTAGTTTGGCCAGGTATTTACTGTGGCTGGGGGCATCAAAAATGTTTTTACCACCGGCTTGATAAAGCTTGAGAGCTTCCTCAACGGTTTTGGCATTGCCCGATACCAACAGATTTTCGTTATGGCTGGCCAGTACCGTATCTTTACGGCGGCTGGTATAGATCTTTGTGCCCTCAAATTCTGTAATGGTGAAAGAGGCCGGATCTCCTTTAAACTGAGTAATAATGGCAGGCACGTCTGTTGCGTTGTCTTTTTTCGGTAGTACCATTAGCACATCCATTGGGGCCTGCACATCAATATGGCCCTCAACCGAAGCCTTAGGCCAAATACCGAGAGCAAAATAAGGCTTAAAGAGTGTATTAAAATTTTCGGAGAGCTGATCTAAAAAATCAGTTTGAGACTCGCTGGTTGTGGTTACAGCATCAGGGCTATCCAGAGTGTCTGTTTCTAATACATGGGGAGCTTGATTGGCAGACTTAGGCGCACCAGAAACGGATGGTAATTGAGCCAGTGGACTTCCGGGTTCTTGAGAGGCTTTTGCATCTTCAATAGAATCCCGGACATTCTTGATGTTGTCGAATGTCGTTGCCACAAGTTTTTCACCAGGACCAAACTCGATATAAAAGGAGGTGGCCTGTGGATAGTATTTGTTTAGATGAAGGTTTACTGGCCCATCACTTCCCTGGCCGCCGAACTGTTGCCACAAAAATATGCCGCCGCCTACCAATAAGGCGAGCCCTACTAATAAAGGCGCTTTACTGCCTTTTTTGGGCGAATTCGTTGCCGGAGTTGTTGTTGATTGTGAAACCTGCGGTGCTTGCTGCTCATTGGGCTGTTCGGTCATAGCCGTCCTGCCTCCATATCTTTACCAGACGATAAAACGTTGTAACCGTATCACTCACTTCCCGAGGTGAGTACTAGTTGACGTCCTATCATACTCTGAAGACACTGAACGAACAAATCTTCGTACTGCTCTTCGGGCTGGCTTTTCAGTGATGGTTGAGTCTGGTAAGGTCAGGAACGTTTCATATAGAAATACCCTGAAATGTAATCTTCAGAATATTCTGGCAGCTTGTCCCAAAAAATTGTCATTAATTCCTGCTCATTCATTTCTCTCACAGAATCCAAAACCAGGGTTTTCACATCAATGGTTTTCATCAACTCTTGACCATCCAAGAGAGTTTCTAATTGTTTCTTGTCCATACCTGCAGTACCTTGCTCCTAAGTCCTATACACCCGCCTAGCGGCGAACCCTGGTAAAAATTTGATCTTTAATTATTATACCTGCCTGTTTAAATGGTGTGTATCGCCACCAGGCTATTGTTTGGTCTATTTTCATACTAGGCAGTAATTTTAGTCTGTTACTTCAGGCTTAGCCCTCTTGTTATAAAGCCATTCCGTAAGAAAATAGCGCAAAATCGTATTGTATTGGGTCTATTGGAGATAAGCGGCGTAGCACTGCTGTAATCTCTTCAGCCGTTTGCCAGTCATCGGCTTTACGCCGGGTCAGCTTTAAATGCCGAGCTGCCCGAGCTGTGTTTGCATCCAGCGGCAATAGCAAGTCAGAAGGTTTTAAGGCTGATTTCCACAACCCCAAATCGATCCCATCGTCCCTTACCATCCAGCGTAACCACATATTAAAACGCTTACACGCCCCGCCCCGCCTCGGATCGGCCAGCATAAACTTCACGCCGTTCCCGTAAATTCTAGATTGCCCGGCCACGTTATCGACATTTTTATATAGCAGGCAGTTAACAAAGCTGCTCAATACCTGTTGAAGGCCCTCCTTCTCAATGTCTCCGCATGTTAAAAAAAGATTTTCTAAACTGCCATAGTGTTTATACGCCCACTGAAGCCGCTCAAACAGAAACAACATATCTTCGGGCTTATAAAACCGGTAAATAAACCCATCAAAACTGGAACGATGCGCCTCCGTCTCAAATTTATCTATAAAAACAAGCGGTTCAGGACCAATTCTATCCAGTAAGTCAGTAACGGCGGATAAAATACTGGTTCGACGCCCGTAACTTAACATGGCAGCTAAAAAAGAGACGAGTTCACAGGTCTGTTTGTCCGCACGAAATTTATACGGAAACCGAATGGGGTCTGTTTCAATAAATTCAAGGGTTTTACTCTGTGTAAGCCAGGGTTCTAGCTTGTCACTCAATGTTTTCAGGCGTTTTGATCCGGTGATAGGCATTGTTGGGTTGAGTCCTGGCTGCTTTATCAATACTTGCATTTCCCGGCAGATCACGTCATAGTAGTACCACAGGTTTTTAAAATAGGTTTAGTTCGTTTCGGTTTTAGGACAATCCTTAAAGGGAATCAACGAACCTCATGTTTAAGAATCGGTTAACCCTACTATCACGTTAAATGAGGTCTATTTCTATGACAACCACCATGATTGTATGCGCCGCATGCAGTACGGAGTTTGAGTTTACCGCAGAGGAGCAGGAATTTTATGATTCCAAAGGATTCCAGCCTCCCAAGAAGTGTAAACCCTGCCGGGATGCTGCCAAACAAGCCCGTGGTGGTGGCGGCGGATACGGTGGCCGGTCCGAACGGCAACTGTACGACGCTGTTTGCGCAGCCTGTGGCGTAAACACTCAGGTTCCTTTCCGGCCAAACGGTTCTAAGCCCGTTTACTGCCGGGATTGCTACCAGAACAACTCGTCCTACTAGGCGAGTGGCGTAGCTACTACAACCTAAATTTCAAAAAGCGGTTCGAAACATTATTTCGGGCCGCTTTTGTTATTCATGGTTGTCTTGAACGAAATCAAGAATCCCCTCTGAGATCGCCGTCCGAATGTGATACAATCCTTCTAACTCCATATACGCTTCATCTCAGGAGATTTCTCATGCATATATCCCCTGTTCTCAGGTCTACCTCTCAATTAACCTCCCAGCCATTCTCTGTCCCTCGGTTTGGACTTAAAGGTGAGGCTTTAAAGAGCCACCCTGCCTATAATTACCAACTTCAAGAGGGCCGAGATTTACTGATTGATGCTCAAGGGGATATTCGTCCAACTGAAGCTCTTATAGACCTTGTTACTCAAAACGTTAGTGAGACGACTTTAGATAAACCTCGTGCCATTGTCCTGACTGGAATTACGAATCACATCAACAACTTTGAATACAAACAAGGCTCTGCTGGCTTCCAAAAAATTCATGCCTTTCAAGACAAGCTTTTTGACGCCGTTTGGCAAAATGTTCATCAGTCTCACTATCCTAAAACAAGGCGCGAAGATTTCTTAATCCACAAGGTGAATGTTGAGCATAGCCGAACTCAGCACGAAGAAAGGCAGCCGGTTAATGCGCCTGAAAGTATACGTTCGGTCAAATATCCTGTTCCACACGTACCTCACCTCCCTGCAGACGATGCTTTTGATGCTATTAGCATTGGCCCTGTGAGTGGCATAAAAGGCGGAAACTTCCGACTGATGGATTTCACTCAGTATTTAACCGATAAAGGCTTCAAATTCAGAGAGGTGTTTCATCATCTTTCTAGTGCACAAACCGATGGATGGTTGGTTAGACCTGAACACCAAGGGGATAAGCTGGATCCGTATCTTGTAGATATTCCGGTGAAAGATAAACATGGAAAACCTGAAGTTCCGCTTCTGTTTGTCAATGGCCGTAAAATAGCCCAAGCACTTGGCCCAACTGAACCTCTAGCTCAAGATTTTCGCTCCCGGCACCATCAACTTTTACTCTATCGTTCCAGTGTCCGTCCAAAACGGCAGTCAAGTCATTGGCAACAAGTTCAACCCTTTGCCTATCATGATTTCTGGCATCAAACCAACCGTCCGCCTGATGAGGGAGCAGACGTATCTCAATCACCGACTGGAAGTAAATTTTCTGATACCTCTCCTGCTTCCCCTTCCCCTTTCCTATCTTCTCAGCTTCAGGCGGCGATTCACAATTGGCACAACGCCAAAAAATAACTCATCTACATATAAATTTTGAGAGTTGTGAAATGCTTATAGAGCCTCCAGCAATATGATACAATCGCCCCAAGCCCTATTCAGTTATTATCTTAGAAGGCTTTCCCTATGCATGTATCTTCCGTTCTCAGGTCCACACCCCAGGCCACCTTCCATATTCATACAACTGATCCCCGCTTTGGCTTAAAAGGCAAAGAGCTTAAAAGCCACCCGGCATTCAACTATCAACTCCATGAAGGCAGGGACGTTACTGTCAGCCCTAAGGGCGACTTATCTCCCACCCAATTCCTGATTGACACCGTCACCCGTCATGTCAGCGAGTCCGAGCTGAAAGACCCCCGGGCTATTGTTCTGAACGGTATCACCAATTACATCCAAAACTTTGAATACAAACAGGGTTCAAAAGGCTTTGAGAAGATCCACGCTTTCCAGGATGAGCTGTTTGATGGTGTTTGGAAAAACATTCACCAAAACTATTATCCAGGAACGGCCCGGAAAGATTTTTTGGTACATAAGATGACCATTGAGCAGGCCCGAGCCACGCCAGACCATGATCAACCCGTAGAGACTCCTGAAAGCACTCATTACCTTAAGTTTCCTATACCAAGTACTCCTAGCATTTCTGCCGATGACGTGATTTCTGCTGTGAGTGTTGGGCCCTACAAAAATGTTAAAGGGGCGGAATACCGGTTGATGGACTTTCCTCAGTACCTGGAAGACACCCATCAAAAATTCAGGAACGTATTTCACCATTATTCAACCGCACAGTCGGATGGGTATAATGTGAAACCTTCTCACCAAGGCCCAAAACTAGACCCTTATACGGTAGAGGTGCCTTTATCTGACAGTAATGGCCAGCGTACGGTACCGATTGTTTTTATGAATAACCGGACCATGGCGCTAGGTATTGCGCCTTCAGAACCCCATACTTCGGATTTCAAAGCAGGGGTTCACCAGGCGCTGTTGTACCGCTCCAGCGTTCGTACAAACCGCCAATCTGCCCATTGGCAGCAAAAACAGGCGTTCCCCTTTCACACATACTGGCTGCATAAAAATGAACCGCCACCGGAGGAGCTTTCGTCTTCGCCCAAGCCCCCTCATCAAAAAGGCTCTCAGGCTCTTCCTGCTTCCCAATCCCCTTTCCTCTCTTCCCAACTTCAGGCAGCCCTACACAATTGGCACAACGCCAAAAAATAACGTTTATAAAACACACCCCTTTCATCTGATTTTATAAGCGTTTCCTCAACCCTGATCGGCAACCCTGTTTGCGGTATAGTGACACCACAATTATGAGGCATCAGGCAGGAGAGGAAAGCATTATGACCGTCGCATCCCAACTCAAGCTTAAACCCGGTGTGGTTACCGGCCAAGACTATAAAGCTCTGGTACAAGCCGTCAAAGAAGGAGGCTACATCCTCCCTGCTGTTAACATCGTCGGCACCAACGGCGTGAATGCCGTGTTGGAAGCCGCCAAAAAGAACAACTCCGATGTCATCATCCAGCTCTCCAACGGCGGCGCACAATTTTACGCAGGTAAAGGCTTCCCCGATGCCTTCCAGGCCAAGGTCCTTGGCGCCATTTCTGCGGCCCTCCATGTTCACCTTATGGCACAACATTACGGTGTTTGCGTGGTTATGCACACCGATCACGCCGACAAAAAACTGATTCCCTGGGTAGAGGCCATGATTGAACACGGTGAAAACCATTACCAGCAAACCGGCTTCCCGCTTTTCTCCTCTCATATGCTGGATCTCTCCGCAGAACCTCTGGATTTCAACATCTCAGAAAGCGCCCGGCTCCTTAAGCGCGCCGCTGCCATTGATATGAGTATCGAAATCGAGCTCGGCATCACCGGCGGAGAAGAAGACGGCGTCGGCTCTGATGATGATGCTTTAGACAATCCCAACCTCTACACACAACCAGAAGACGTTCTCAAAGCCTATGACGCTTTGACGCCATTGGGACACTTCTCTGTAGCCGCCTCATTCGGCAACGTCCACGGCGTTTACGCCCCGGGTAACGTAAAACTTCGCCCCGAGATTCTCAAAAACTCTCAGGCACTGGTCCAACAAACCCACGGTACTGACCCCAACCCATTAAACCTGGTGTTCCACGGCGGTTCCGGGTCTGAACAGGCCAAAATCGATGAAGCCATGCAGTACGGCGTCTTCAAAATGAACATTGATACCGATCTTCAATTTGCTTTCGCCAATAAAATCGGTGATTTCGTTAAAGAAAACCCCAAGGCCTTCCAACATCAAATCGATCCCGACACCCAGGCCCCCTATAAAAAGCTCTATGACCCACGGAAATGGCTCCGAATTGGTGAAGAGGGTATGATTGCCCGCCTGGATCAGGCATTTAAAGACCTAAAATCTGCCGGAAAGTCTGTGGCGGCCCAATAGAGGAGGTTATTTTTATAATATTTCTTCACAAACGCTCCTCCATGTTACCGAAATTCACAGTGGTCGTCTCTCTTTGCGACAACCTTGAAAGCAAGTCATTTTATTATTTTTAACCCTTATAAAACAAAAATAAAAGTCCCACAAAAAGAGGACAACGGTGTATTTCATGCGCAAATACACTATAATTAGAATGAATTAACCTTAAATACTGGGGTTTGTATGTCAAAAACCACTCACTTCAAGAAAAAGCCGGTACCATGGATATATTCCTCTTTTGGGGCGCCCCTTTTTACCGCAATCATGAAGTTACACCCCTTCCACCGGCTCTTAACCCGTCTGGAAGTGAAGAATATTCAAGATTATTTCAACAGCAGCTTGGTGCCAGAAGGCTACCGTAAATCTTTAAACGTCATTCAAGCCCTGTTTATGTGCTATGTATGCGCCATTAAACGGGTCATGGGCCTAAGTAAAGCCGCCCGGCAAGATTATTTTGCCATGAACCGCCACGGTTGCTTTACCCAAGACAGTATTGAGGACACCATACCCGCACTGGCCGACCGGTTGGATGATGAGGATAAGCGGATTCCTTTGCTCATTATTCCCGGATTAAACACGCCGCCTGTTTTCTTCCGGGAGATGCACGAGTATTTTATGAAAAAAGGCTACCTGGTTTCTGTTTTAACCTTACCCGATAACGGTTTTGCAGATATCGATCGGGCTACGGCAACCTTGGAAGAAGGTATCTCCGCTTTAAAAGCCCGTTGTAATGCCGACAAAGTTGACGTCATCGGCCATTGCCTGGGAGGCATTATCGCCCACCATTACCTAGCCAATCAGGAAGAAGAATCTATTCGCAATCTCATTAGCCTGGGTACTGGGTTTTCCGGAGCCGAAGGCGTTCAGGTCCTTAAAGATATTTGGACCAGCAAACACCCGGAGAAAAACGTTCCGGCTGTGTTTGATCAGCTCATCCAGTGGAACCTGAGCTTTGCCTGTAAGACGACCGAGGTCTACTACCACAACTTTATTACAATTTGGGATTTCATCGTCCACTTTAAAAAGGGTTACCTGAACCAGGAAGAAGGCAGTACCGCCCAGCTTAACCAGCCTGGCGAATCGGAAAAAGAGACGGTCAATAACTATATTATTGACGATCCGGATATCGATCATCTGACGATGGTGTTAAATCCAAAGGTTTTCCAAAAGATTGAAACCGTGTTGGTCGTCTAATGCTGCGCCGCCCCGTAGAATCTAATCAGTCCAGACCTCTTCTTCCCCTATCTCCTTCACTTATTCAACAGGTTTGGCAAGAGCCCGGCGAGCAACCCGCCGTCATGAAACTGACTCGACTGCTGATGGCGGGGTTTGGCCTAACGCAACTTAAGTCCCGGTTTAAGCTGGGCCGTTCAATTATTCAGGAAACCATTCACTACAACGAGCACAAACAGATTATGAAAATCTGTCTGCCCCACCCCTCTAACCGGCCCGCCCAACCCAAAGCATTTTTCCTGTTTGTCCACGGCGGCGTTTGGACCACCGGCCTGGGCAGCTGGCGAGACTTCCAAGCCCACAGCAAGCAGTTGGCCCAGCAGGGTATTGCTTGCGCCACAGTAGAGTACCGGATGTTACCCAGGCACCCCTACCCTGCCGCGGCAGACGATGTTGCAAACGCCGTTGAATTTCTTCAGCAATGGCTCCCGCAAAATCGGGCGCAATATGCCAAAAAACCGGCAAGCCACCCATCAGAAATGCCCCCCATTGTTCTCATCGGCCATTCAGCAGGCGCCCACTTAGCGATGCTAACGGCACTACGTGAAAAACACCTGCCCATCAAAGCCGTGGTAAGTTTTGCCGGCCCCACAAATTTGGCGACCTGGAATTCCAGCTTTTGCCTGCTTCAAAAAAATCTGTTTCTCCTCCTGACACCCCCAGAAGAAGCATCCCCCATCACCTACGTCCGGCCGGATGCACCAACAATCCATCTTTATCATGGCGATCAGGACATAATTGTGGATATTGAACAATCCCAGGAAATGTTGGCCGCCTTAAAATCTGCAGGCGTCCCGGTTCACTTTACCCAAATGCATGGTCAAGGCCACTGGTTTCCATTTCTGTCTGAATTCCGAAAAGATGTGCCTCTGGATTTTATGGAAAAAATCCTGGCCGATATCATGTCGTCATTAGACACCACTGACGCAACATAAATGATTGCTACAAAAGGGGTTAGAGCGCCTTTAAATCAGGTTGCAGGTCATTCGTAGGATTCCCCTTCCGTCCAACTTGTTTATACTGAAGGGTGATGAATAGGTGGTGGATTCATCTTTAACGCGCCCGTTGTTGTGGTCATAAAGTTATTCCACGAAAGCCCTAATCATCCTATTTATGCCTATGCAGATGCGTCCTTGGATTGAAAAAATCAAACAACACCTGCACACTCCGGCAGGCATCATTATTGCCGTCATGGCACTGGTGATAATCATTCAAGCTGTCTTTCTGCTCTTGTGGGATAACGAAGCCAAGCAATTCCAAACCCAATCTCGAAAAGAAGTTCAGGAATTCCTGGAGACAGAAGAACCGAAAAAGCCTCAGTTGGACACCGGAGTGCTTTTTAAAAATGTTCGATTCTGCTGGCAAAAAGATATTTGCGCCCATACCGATAGCTTAACGGCTTCTCTCACCCCATTACGAGAAGAAGAGCCGGTTATCTTCGATGATCCCACCAGCTTTTTGGTGAATATTCATCAGTCTCAACTCCTGATTCCCCCTGAAACCCTTCAGGGAATGCTCAATAAAAGCATTTTCAACTATCCAGACTCCAGTTTAAAAGATCTGGTGGTCAAAATCGCACCTGTGGGATCATCCGCAGATGGCCAAAACCATGTGAGCTTTCAGGGCAATCTCAAATATCTGCTTTGGATTCCCTTTGAAATGGATAGCATTTTGCGAGTCGATGCCGAAAGTAATAGTCTGGTGATTGATGTCCAGGACCTGCAGTTGTTCGGCTTTGTACCGGCCAAGTGGCTTATTGATATCAAACCGTTTCACCTGGATCGGATTATCAAACCGTCGCCGAACACGCATCTATCGGTAAAAGACAATCTGATGATGATTAAGCCCTTCGGCCTTTTCCCGCCGCCTCATATTGACGGTCAAATAAAAGACCTGGTGGTCACTGAAGCCATGATCCGCCTGGACTTTGAGGGGGAAACCCCCATGTTTCAAGATATTCCGGCCACCGGCGCACCAAACTACATCTATCTAAACGGCGGCAGTGCACAGTTTGGTCCCATGTTTATGTCTCCTGCACGAATTCAGGTCATTGATAAAAACCCGGATAATTTGTTCACGTTTTCCATGCCGGATTATTGGCATCATGTGGCAGAAAGTGAGATGAAACTGGAATCTACAGGCACGGCAATTATCACCATGCCGGATCATAACTAGGCTCAACTATTAAGAAGCTTCCACAGCCAAAAGCTTTATGTTCAGGGGCTTACCCGGAATATTTACAAATCTTTGTAAAATATCCAATGGATATGGTTTTTATTTAGTCAGAGATGATTAAACTCTTTGAATAAGAGATCCATTTTTTAGGTTCGGAATTTTTAATAAGGCTCCAATAGTGCCAGAGGGAAGTAGTATGCACCTGTTATTGCACCGTTTTAAAGTCTTTGCTTTAGCACTGGGCCTTGTTGCCTGTGTACTGCCCACGCAACCGGCGCATGCACTCCAGGTGCATTTGCAGTACTTTCCCATAGATGAAATGACGCGGGATCAACTAGCCTATGAGGCCGAGCTGACCATGGGCTTTTTTACCCACCTACGGGTACAACGGCCAGAAGATACCGGCAGCAAAACCATCACCGCCATGATTTTAAACGAAGCCGCCCGGCAGTACACTGCCGCCATTCACCAGGGGCACACCATCGCTGAGGCTCAAGGAAACATGCTCCAATACCTTCAGGCTTCCGGCATAGATTCAGACTTAGCCAAAACCCTGATTCAACAGGCAGATCACAATAAAATTCAACCTGAAGCCATCGTGTTACAAGGCTTATATCAACTGTCTACAGAGTCCTCCAGCCTGTAATCCTAGGCGGTTCACATTACCTTGTAGTCTGTGTAGTCTGTTTCGGGACATTCAAATGTAGTATTCCTTACTGGGTAGGCCTATAAAGACCTGTTTTAAGTCGTTTTTAAACGCTTGACTATAGTGATTGATATTCAAACACCTAATATGAGCTTGAAACGCTCTTATTTTCCTCAAAACTTGACAGATCATTTGAATTTCAACTACCGTATTAAATATTATGTTTGTATATCTGTGTTTTCAACACGTTTAATACGACTTATAGTTTTTCACTCGCACATCATCAGATGCTTACAGCCTTTATTGGTCGGAGAATTTCCCAAAATGACAATTCGCTCCATACGCCTAGGAAGTCCTATTCAAAGTAGAATACCTACACTAAAAAGATCAAGGCCTATAACAGCAATGGGTTCCAGAGCAGCAAAAGCAGTTCCACGCAGGTTAGGACGAGCAAAAGGTATGGGTATGATTGCTGGCCTAAGTCTTCTTGCGGCCGCATGTAACCCACTAGAGCGCGTCGAGAAAGCTAACACTCCTAGCTATTCCCCAGGCCAATCCTATGGTCAAGTTGAATGTAATAATGACCGTACTCGCTGCACTAAATTCCTTAATAAAGAAAGAGCAAGAGGTATTCGCCTTTTCAATCTTACTCCTGAACCCTATAAATCGACTTTAGTTGCAACTGATGATCCTGTAGTTGTTTATGAAACAACAGACGACAGGCCCTATTACCAATTTACATGCAGGGGAAAAGGTTTTCCTCGTGTCCATAATTTATGTAATAGAGCTATCAGTGATGCAAAAGCTGCTGGCGAGAGAGTTGCTCTTGCGAAAAGAAGTTGGTATCCAGAGCCAGAGCGTCGTGGTATCACAGAAACATGGATTGGTGGTGAAAAGCAGCCTGGCAGCACGTATGTGCTTCAAGATCCATACCGTAGAACATTACATCGTGACGACGTAGATAGCCTAAACAGACAAATTAAAAGAATCAGATCAACAAAATAAATCTTCAACTTACCAACCCTAAGTCTGGAAGATTAGTTTTTCGAATTGTTATTTCTCTGCTTAATCAGCAGATAGTATTAATGCACACAGTAATGCTGACCCTATAAGCCTTTTGCACATCCTCTATGTTTCCCCCATAATCAAGGCTATTCAACCGTCTTGAATGCAGGAGGCAGAGAGCGCAGATGAGTAATCAAGGCAAGGTGGCGGTGGTCACCGGGGGCTCCCGAGGCATTGGCCGGGCGTGTGTTATGGCATTGGCCGAAAGTGGGTTTGACGTGGTGTTTAGCTACGCATCCAACAAAGCCGCCGCCAGCCAGTTAGAAAACGATGTCAAAGTCTTTGGCGGCAAAGTCATGTCCGTCCAGGCAAACGCCGCCAATCAGCTGGAAGCCCAAATGCTCATTGACAAGGCCCAAACCGAATTTGGCCGAATTGACGCCCTGGTCAACAACGCCGGCATTACCAAAGACGGGCTGCTCATTCGCATGAGCGATGAAGACTGGGATGACGTCATCGCCACCAACCTGTCCGGCGTGTTTTACACCACCCGCGCCGCAGGCAAATATATGATGAAACAGCGCTCCGGCACCATTGTAAACATATCCAGCATCTCCGGCATATACGGCAACGCCGGGCAGTCCAACTACGCCGCCAGCAAGGCCGGGCTTATTGGCTTCACCAAAAGTGTTGCCAAAGAACTGGGCAGTCGGGGAGTTACGGCCAATGTGATTGCACCCGGATTCATCTCTACCGATATGACCGAGGGCTTACCCTCAGACGAAATTGCCAGTCACGTTCCCCTCAAGCGTCTGGGACAGCCCGAAGATATCGCCAAAGCCGTGGTCTTTTTAACCTCTTCCGGCCCGTATGTGACGGGTCAGGTATTACAGGTAGATGGTGGCTTGACCCTTTAGGGTTGGCGCTTTGAAGATGTTTGAAGTAAAATACCACCCCATAGCTGACAGAAACGGTTTTTCCGCTATAATTAGTGTTTCGTTATCCGAAAATGGAGGCATCACATGACTATGAGCACCACCACTTCACCGGTTTTTGATCGCGTCAAAAAAGTGATTGTGGAACAATTAAGCGTTGACGAAGCCGAGGTGACCCCAGAAGCCAGCTTTACCCAAGACTTGGGCGCTGACTCCCTGGACACTGTGGAACTCGTCATGGCCTTTGAAGAAGAATTCGGTCTGGAAATTCCGGACGAAGAAGCTGAAAAAATTCAAACTGTTCAAGACGCTGTTTCTCACATCGAGAAAAACGTCAAGTAGACGAGAGCCCTTTAGTAGCTTGCAACCAGGTATCTGCCTGATGTTTGCCTAAAGATCTGGATAGTTTTAGTTTTATAAGCGTTTTTAAATAAACCGACCCTCAAGATTGGATCATGCCGATGACTCAAACACAAAAGCGGCGTGTCGTCGTAACCGGGATGGGCGTTATCTCATCCGTCGGTTACACCTTAGACCAACTTTGGAATAACCTGGTTGAAGGCAACAGCGGCATTGGCCTGTTAGAGTGTATTCCTACCGACGAAATAGCTTGCAAAATTGGCGCCGAGTGTAAAGACTTTGCGCCGGAAAACTACATGGATAAAAAAGACGCCCGGCGAATGGACCGCTATACCCAACTGGGAATGGCTGCTTCTCGACTGGCGTATGATGACTCCAAGCTAAACGGTAGCGTTGTGCCGGAACGGATGGGTACCATCATCAGCACCGGCGCCGGTGGAATTCATACCATTGAGGAGTACCACACCAAAGGGATTCAAAAAGGATGGGGTAAAACCAGCCCGTTCTTTATTCCCATGATGTTGTGTGACAGTGCTGCCGGTCGGGTCTCCATTGAATTTAACGCCAAAGGACCCAGCGAGTCGGTTTCCACCGCCTGTGCCTCCGGCGCATCTGCCGTGGGTAACGCCTTCCGCATGATTCGTGATGACGAAGTGGATGTGATGATTGCCGGCGGTGCAGAAGCCCCGATTACGGTGTTGGCGGTAGACGGTTTTGCCGCTGCCCGGGCGCTGTCACTAAGAAACGATGACCCTAAAACCGCCTCTCGCCCCTTTGAAAAAGGCCGTGACGGGTTTGTGATGGCGGAAGGATCCGCCGTGTTGATTTTGGAAGAAATGGAGCACGCCAAAAAGCGTGGCGCCCGGATCTACGGCGAAGTCATCGGCTACGGTCGTACTGCAGACGCCAACGACATTGTGTCTCCCCCCTCAGACGGCGAAGGTGCCGCCCGGTCTATGCGGGCTGCCTTGCGGGATGCAGGCGTCACTCCGGACCAGATCCAATATGTTAATGCCCATGGCACCAGCACTCCGGTGGGCGATGTGGCGGAAACCATTGCGGTCAAAAGCGTATTTGGCGAACACGCCACCAACGGCCTACGGGTTAGTTCCACCAAGAGCATGACCGGCCACCTGTTGGGCGCTGCCGGATCCTTAGAGGCGATTATTTCGCTGCTGGCCATTAAAAACAAAATGATTCCGCCCACCATTAACCTGGAAGATCCTGACGATCAGTGCGACTTGGACTACGTGCCCAAAACCGCCCGGAAAGCCGACGACTTGAAGATGGCCATGTCCAACTCCTTCGGCTTCGGCGGCCACAACGCCACGCTGATTTTCCAAGAGTTTTCGGATAATTAATCTTTCACCGGAATATCGTTTTCGTCACACCGCTGGCGAATAAACGCTTTGCTATCTGCCGTAAGTAGATCTTCCGGCAAGATAAAATAGTTGCTGGCGCCGTTAAACAACAGCCAAAGATCCGGGAAAATCCACAGTTTATCAAAAATCTGCCACTTCACCTCAGACTTGCCCAAGGAAGATTCAATGGTGACCAGCTCCTCTTGAAAGTCAAAATGAAGGGGCTCACCGTCCAATTTTTTGAGGAGTTGTTGGTTTAATTGAACCACCCTTAGGTAAATTACCGGCGGAAAAAGAACCAGCAACCCCACTGCAATCCACCCCAGTATTGGAAACAAATACGTCAAAGAGCACCCGGCAAAAAACGGCACCCACGGCAGGGCAAAACAAACCGAGGCCAAGGCTCCCGTGCAGCAGCTCCACCTGCCCATCAACCGGACAAAGTATCTTATTGTCGCCTTTTTCAGCAGCTCAGGCGTGTAGGTCACCGAAACTTGATGAGCCATGAAACACTTCCTACTGTCATACAACCTACTTTATTGAACCAGCCGGCCCAACCTCCAACATCCCTCAGATGTGCGGGGCTAAAATCCGTGATGCACAATAAAGGACTTTACCAGCCCGGCAAACTTTTCCTCCGTCAGCTCACCTTCCGGAAACAATGCCTGCAACTCACGGCGTTTCATCAGCCGGATTTCATCTATCATCCTATCGGCCACACTGGGCTCAGAAACCTTGGGATACCACCCCAACTCCCAGTGTTTGAGTAAAAACCGTTGCACCGGACGGGGCAAAAACTGAAAACAAGGAAACAGAAAGTGTGGCTCCACCGGAAAGTATCGGTTAGGTGTTTGCACAAAATACCGTTGGCCCACCCGCTGAATCTCCTGGGCCATTTTTTGTTGGTTCTCAAACGTATACACATGCTCAATCACCGAGTTTGAAAACACCACGTCAAACTGGCCATCAGCAAACTTCGGCATATGGCAACCATCGCCCTGAATATAGGTAAACCGAATCCCATCAATGTCAGACGTGACCTGGGCCAGAGCATCCACTTTGATATTCAGCAGCGTAATTGCCATGCCCTCAAACAAAGGGTTGCTGGAATCGGCAGAATAGCCATAGTCATGAGAAGCCGCCTGTACCAGATTTTGCCAAAAGGTCCGATTTCCCCCCACATCTAAAATAGAGATCGGACGCGGAACGGTTTGCAACAGATCTAACAGGAGCCGAAACCGTTTTTGCCTTGCCCGAGCTGCGAAAGAGCCCTTCTGCTTAGAGTTGGCCAAGCGGGTGGTCAGTGTGTTCATGGCGCTCTATAAATTCCGAATTAATCCCAATACTGATCCTGAGTGATATATGCCTATTATACCTTCTACTTACTCGAGAAATATAAACAGGCAATATAAGAGGCTGTTTTGTTTTACATGACATGCACATCATATGAATGGCTAATGACGAATGCTTATAAACACAGGTCAATACTTACCAATTCGGTTTGGATACCGGCGGCCCAATCCAATAGACGCTCATGCCCGGCGAATGCTGCTGCAACATATCAGCAGACAGGGGATCGATAAACCTGTAAATTTATCTAGATTTATGGGCGATTCCGGCCTAAGAAGTCAGGTAACAGCCAAGTCTTTATACAAATTTGCCAAAGATATTGTAGCTTTTACAACACAAGATACCGGTCAACCTATGCAGGGAATTAGATCTCGTTCTAGCCAAAGGAGAATTTCTGCACGAAGCATACCACTTCGGAAAAGCAGCATTCGATATCTTGCAGCGCGTAGAGATCAAGGAGATTTTAGTAATGGAGCTAGCTTAAATGCATTAATAGGCGACCCTAGACTAAGAGGGGAGATATACAAAAATTATACATTTTTAGCCAAAGCCTGTTTACGACTAGGAATCCCAGTAGGACCTGATCGTAAGTCTCGATCAGTTTGAAGAATTAATAACAACAGGTTTTTCTTTGCCCTGTTCCCTCTGATACCCTTGTCTAGATTCTTCTAATGGCTCTTTGGTTTCCATTAAATTCTCTGGCCGATACACCGTCTCCGGCAAGGGTTTTCCATCCTGACAGCCATAATCTGCCAGTTTTTTCACTTTTTTGGTCAGCCCCTGGTTCCCGTCCAGTGATGTCCAAGTATCCTGATAGGCCGTGTTCAAGGTCCCCATCGCCCGACCCAGTTTTTGGAAGCGCTCGACCAGGGTGTTAGCCTGCTTATACAAGTCTTTCCCCAGGTCTCGGATGGTATCCGCCTCTTTAGACAGTTGAGCATTTTGCCATGTGCGGTGCACCATCCCCAAAATCGCCATCACAATCAACGGACTGGCCAATATCACCCGCTGGCGATACGCCCAGTTCAGCAATTCAGGATCTGCCAAAGAGGCATACGCCAGCATGCTTTCTACCGGGACGTAGAGAATAATATAGTCCGACGCATGGGACACTTCGGTCTGGTAATCTTTGCCCACCAGATCTTTCACTGCAGATTTTAACGAGGTGAGGTGTCGCTGCTTTTTCTGTTCAAACGCCTCTTCCGTCCCATCGTCTTCCTGATTCAAATCCAACTGAATGGTCTTGGCATCAATAAACATGGATCGCCCATCGGGGAAAAACACCTGCACGTCCGGACGTTTTTTGCCTTCAGCAAAGGCGGTTTGTTTTTTATACCCCGTCCCTTCGTGCAAGCCGGACTCTTCCAAAAGCCGGATGAGCTGCAATTCCCCCCAGTCGCCCCGGCCTTTATTGGTGCTAAGGGCCGAATAAACCTTGGTGTTGGTATCCACCACCCGCTTCAAATCCACCCGAATCAACTCTGTGCTGGTGTGATGCTCTTTTTCTACCTGCTCTACCTTTTCCTGATACTCCTCAATAATTTCCGTAAGCGGCTTCAGCAGATTTTTCATCTTCTCATCCAGGCGTTCCTGGTTCTCCTGATGCTCGTTATGAGCCTTTTCCTCAAAGTTTTGCTTTAAGGTATCCAGCTGCTTCAGCATAAAGGCTTCAAACTCTTTTTTACGCAACGTTTCCTGCTTTACCTGCTCTTCTTGTAGCGTCGTCAGTCGGCTTTCTACCGCTGCTTTTTGCGCCTGAAGCTCTGCCGCCTGTAGGCGGGTTTTTTCCAGCTCGAGCGAACCTTCAGTCTGCTGGAGGGCAAGTGCGTCTAACTGGGTTTTAGCCGCAGCCAATTCAGATTGTTTGCGGATATCCTGCTCCACCAGGTGTTGATGATCCGTTTGAATTTGCCGGTGTTTCTGCTCTGCCTGACGTCCTGCCAATAGCCAACCGATGAACAGGCCAATTATGATGCCCACGATGCCAAAGACAAACGACATATCCATTTCCGTTGCATTACCTCTCATATCTGCTGGGAAATTGTTTTAAAACGGATGAAAGCACCCGAGTTATTCCCCACATAATCTACTATTAGTGTACCTGAAGCGGTTAAAATCCTCAAACACCTTATGGGTGCCCACTACATTCGTGTTAAAGTGTGTGCCTTAAGCATCCAATCTCATACATGGGTAAATTTAGTGATGAAAGAACTGATTGACGGCACCCGTCAGTTTAAAAAAAACGTTTATAAAACCCAAAAACCATTGTTCCAAAAGTTAAGCAAGGGCCAACATCCAAAGGCCTTGTTCATTACGTGTTCCGACTCCCGGATTGCACCCAACCTCATTACCCAAATGCAACCCGGCGATCTGTTTGTCCTACGCAATGCCGGCAACATTGTACCGCCGGTAAGCGCCGGCGTCACTGGGCAGGCTGCCACCATTGAGTTTGCCGTAAATGCACTAGGCGTCAAAGACATTGTAATCTGTGGCCACAGCCAGTGCGGCGCCATCCAAGCGTTGTTGGACGACCCTGCTAAACACAAAGACTTACCCACGGTACTAGCCTGGCTGGAACACGCTAAACCCATTCGCCAGATGATAGATACCCTGTATCACCGGATGCCGGAAGCAAAAAAGCTACAAAAAGCCATTGAGCAAAACGTATTGCTGCAACTCCATAACCTGCAAACCTTACCTGCCGTTGCAGCCAAATTAGCCAGCGGAGGAGTTCGGTTGCACGGTTGGATGTACGAGTTTGAAACCGGTAAAATGCTGGCCTACAGTCCTAAAAAAGACCAGTTCATCAACGTAACCAAGGATGTTGCTGGCGGGGTATATAATGTTCGCCCGCTACAAAAGCTGGCTGCCGGTTAACACGCTATCATTTCTCATATTATTAAAGTTCTGACTAAATTTTTCTATTTTGATAGTGAAGTGATATAAGTGACATGTCATCCAAAAGAAAGTTATAAGATTAGTTGATGACCGAGGAATAAACAGGTGTAAGCGCTTCGCTAGGAAGAGTACTGACGAAAGATATCTTAAATTCGTTTGAAAGACCTTGGTGGTGGCATGAGTTTTGGTTATACTTTGATCATCTATAGAGTTTAGTCACCCATAACAGCGTCATACGTTCTGAAAATGGGTAGTTTAATTATTGAGCGACAGGGCAGAGAGAGATCTTTGATCCAAATTCAGAAAAATATAGGGCGGATAGCTGATTGATGATGAGTTTATACCCGTTACTCGTTCCAATGGCGCCATTCATTGCAGCATTGCTAACGGCGTTGCCTAATAATTATGTAGGTAAAAAAAGTTACACACTTGGCTGGTGGATAATATTTGCCGGGTTTTTAACCTCGCTGCCGCTGCTCTGGAACGCAATACAAAGTCCTGAGCCGATCCACCTCGTTCTGTTTTCAACGCCTTGGGAATTTTTACCAACGGCAGGCATAACCATTGACCGGCTAGCCGCAGTCATGATGACGGTTATCTCATTGTTTGGAACGATTCTGTACCGCTACTCCACCCGATACCTTCAGCAAGACCCGCACCAAAACCGCTATCAAACCTTGCTGGCCCTTAAAGTGTCAATGCTACTGTTTATGGTATCCAGTGGCGATCTAATCACCCTCTTTATCTTTTGGCAGGTATCGGGCTGGTTTCTCAGTTTGCTGTCTCATAACTATGCCCATGTACCTACGGCAAATGGCGCTTTTCGAACCTTTATTTTCTTGCGGGCGGGAGAAATGGCCTTTGTGGCAGGAATCGCCCTTGCCTACCATTTATACGGCACCGTCCAGTTGACGCAACTGTTTGAGCTGGCGGCGGTGGATCAGACTGTCTTTTCAGTGTTCGGCACCGGCCTGCAAATTACCGGCGCGACGGCGGTAACCCTGTTAATTTTTATCGGCGCCATGAGCAAGTCCGCCCAGTTTCCGTTGCATATGTGGTTGCCGGACGCGTTATATGCCCCAACGCCTATTCACGCATTACTTCACTCCGGTGGCATTAACGCCGGCGGCTTTTTACTCACCCGGCTGGCGCCCCTGTACATATTAAGTCCGACAACCCTGCATTTTGTTTTGTTGATTGGCTTGGCCACAGCAATTTTAGGCAGCAGCATGATGCTGGTGCAAAACGACATCAAAAAAAGTCTGGGCTACTCTACTATTGGGCAAATGGGGTACATGATTATGGAATGCGGTCTCGGCGCATTTCCGTTGGCGGTGTTTCACCTGATTGCCCACGGGCTATTCAAGGCCGATATTTTCCTGAATTGCGCCAAGGGCATTCAGGAAGCCCGCAGCCACCAGGTAAAGCCGGAACATATACAATCACACTCCACCTCTGTGCTGGGCATAGTAGGCTGGGGAGTGGCCTTGATCCTGTCTTTTCTGGCGCCGCTGGGCATTGCCGTTGGTGTGCACGAACTGCTGGGCATTTCGTTTATGGAGTCTCAGGGGCTGTTTATTTTATTTCTGTTCAGCTGGGTCACCGCTTCGCAAGCCATGCTGACCCTTTTCCGTTTAAACAAACCGCTGCTGACAAAAGGGGTCATGCTGGTGGGTATTGCACTCATCGCCACCGCTTATTTCTTTGCCGCCGAACAGTTTACCCACTTTTTAATTCCCAATGCGGCTACCGCCAATGCCTATCTCGAAGCCGCTGAATTGCCGCCGGGCTTGTTCTTGATACTGGCCGCGCTGCTGGCCCTTTCTATTGCCGGGGGCTGGTTCTTCTCGGTGTACCGCCGTCAAACAAAACCAGGCGCAACTGACTCCGGTGGGTTGAAAGAAACGCTGTATTTATTCTTTATGAATCGTCTGTATCTGGACGGGTTTGCCCTGAGACTGTTTGGCACGCTAAAACGAATGGGCAAACAAATCAATCAGTCACCGGTTTCTTCCATTCTAGTGGCGCTAATTGCCTTAGGGGTGGCCTACACACAAACAATCGGGTTTTCCGGCTTATCGGGACAGACCATTATATTCCTGATAGCCGCTGCCGTATTGGTTCCCTTATTTCCCCTTCATAGTGTTTATGTCACAGCCTTAACAAAAGCACCTAAAATTTTGGCGACAACGTTGTGCGTATTGATGCCGTTGATTGGGGTGTTCGCCATAAAGTCTTTTCTGCCGCAACTCCCAAAAGAGTTACTGCCGGCCATTAGCGTACTGGCCATCGCAGGTGCCTTATGGGGATCGCTAAAAGCGCTGTCACAAATACAGGTCACCCGGCTGCTGGCGTATGGCGGCATTGCGGTCTATTCCATATTCTGGTGGTATGTGGCGCAGACGGGCTCGATTTCACCTGAGGCTTTATTCTATGTCTGGACCGTTACGCTGGTTTGGGGCGGGTTGTTTTTATTGTGGGATCGGGTGCGCGCCCGCTACGGCGATTTGGATTTAACAAAGATCGGTGGCCTGTTTGACACCATGCCCCGTTTTGCGGTGTGTATGGGCTTGCTGATTATGGCCGCCGTTGGTCTGCCACCTTTTGGGCTTTTCTTTGGGTATTTGGGAATCTTGCTAAGCCCTGCAACGGGCATCTCTTACGGGTTGGCAGTCATCATCGCCACCTGGTTTGCCGCGTGCTGGTATTTGTTCAAACTGATGCAGCATCTGCTGTTTGGCCCAGCTCGCAACGATCTTCGTTATGATGATCTTCGCCCTGCCGAGATTGCGGTATTCGCCCTGGTCATTGCGCTACTGGTTGCGCCGTGCCTGATGCCCCATGACTGGCTGAACACCACGGTGACTGAATTGGCGATGGCCTGGAAAGCGGGAGGGATGTAATGGCTTCAGCAACAGATCTTCATGCATTAGTACATCAAGCCAGTGTGGTCATTGCCCACTACTGGCCCATGACCACCTTTGTGCACCACAATCCCATCCGCAGTTTGGAAACCTATCCGTTTCACGAGGCTACTGCCGTCGCTCGCCGGTTTATTGGCGGACGGGGCTATTTGCCCAACGAGATGTACCGAAAGCTGGTCAAAAACGGGCGAATTACTTCTGCACAACTGGACACGGCAGTTCAATCCGTAGCTCAAGACGCAACAATAGATCTGGGCGGACAAACGGTCCGCCATGCAGAGGTTCTCCGGGCTCACCTGCTGGAAGGCATTACCCCGCCGTTGGATCAGGCTGTTCCCGCATTGGTTGACCGCCTGCCCAACAGTCGCGCAATTCGTTCGTTGGCAAAAAAGCTCAACATTAAGGCTGAGCCAGGTGACAACACAACCGTTGTCGCGCGTGAGATGACTCCGGCGGCTTGGTGCGATCAGTTCTTAAACACTGATTTGGTCTGGCAGATTGATCGCGAAGTGATCAAGTGGTGCGAAGCCTTTATGGATGAAGGGCAGGCGTCCTGGCCCATGCCTCATCGCGAAAAAGGCTTTTATGCCGCCTGGCGGCGGTTGGCGTCAAAAGAATGGTCACCTTGTGGCATTCAGGACAGCGGCAACAAAATCAACGCACTGCCGGAATCACCGGAAAAAGCGCTGCTGCAACATCTTGACTCGCTCGCCATTCCAGAAGATCTTCGGCAAGATTACCTGTCCCATCACCTAACGGCCTTATACGGCTGGGCAAGCTTTATCCATTGGCGTTCCGAAAATCCCGAATACCCTTGGCAAAAAGCGCACTCCATTGATTTAATCCAGTATCTTGCCGTGCGTCTGTTTTACGAAAAAGAACTGGTCCAGCAAACCTGCCGAACCAGACTTGGCATTGACGGGACGTATACCACCATTGTCTCGCATATCCAACACAATCAGGCCACGTATTCCGGCACATCAGAACATGCCCGGCTGGCGGCAGCCTGGCGGCTGAATACGCTGGCCAATGTGCTTGGAGTATCGCAAAATAAACTTGAAGCGGCCACCGACGACCAGCTGCAGCAATTATTGTCATGGCTGGATGCATTTCCAGAATCAGACCACGGGCCGATCTGGCTGAATGCTTACGAGGCCGGATACCACCAAGACCTGATTGGCAAGATTCAAACAGCCGCTTCTAATCAGCCGGATGACTCGCAAAAAAGCCGGCCCCTGGCGCAGCTCATGTTTTGTATTGATGTCCGTTCAGAACCGTTCCGGCGAAACCTGGAGTCTGTGGACAACTATGAAACCATCGGGTTTGCCGGATTTTTTGGTATTCCCATCAGCTGCCAGGCGCTAGACCACCACCACGAAACCGATCAGTGCCCCGCCATCCTCAAGCCTGCTTATACCGTTCACGAGGTTGTCCGGGACGGCCAGGATAACGGGGAAGCCGCCCATAACGCCGGCGTTAAATTTTTTCATATGCTGCACGACACCCTGCACGACCTGAAAAGCCATGTGCTGACACCCTACATCATGGTGGAGTCTATTGGCTGGTTTTTTGGATGGCATCTGATTGAGCGCACCTTTTTTCCCGGCATCTACCGTCAATGGAATGAGCGGATTGGCAAGATGATTGCCCCACCGGTCATCACTAAAATGACTGCCGATGAAGACGATGCAGGACGCGGGTTGAGCGAGGAAAAACAAATCGCCAGCATTGAAGGGGCCCTGCGAACCATGGGTCTGACGGAGAACTTTGGCCGTCTGGTCATTGTGGGCGGGCACACCAGTATGTCAGACAACAACCCATTTGACGCCGCCCTGAACTGCGGCGCCTGCGGTGGTAATTCAGGCGAGCCCAATGCCCGGCTGTTTGCGGCCATTGCCAACAAAACAAATATTCGGCAGGCCCTGGCGAAAAACGGCATTGTGATTCCAGACGACACACATTTTATTGGCGGCGTGCACAACACCACCACCGATGCGGTGGACTTGTATGATCTGGAAGATCTGCCCGAGACCCACCGCGAGGATGTCAAACGCTTGCAGGCAGACCTGCAAAAAGCGGCGGTGAAGAATAATCTGGAGCGATGCCTGCGTCTGCCGGGCGTGGATAAAGACGTATCACCGTCTGGTGCAGTCCAGGAAGCCCGTCGCAGATCCGGCGACTGGAGTGAAACCCGTCCGGAGTGGGGGCTATCAGGCAACGCTTCATTTATTATTGGCCGGCGCACCCTGACCCAAGACTTAAACCTGGAAGGCAGGGCCTTTCTCAATTCCCATGATTACCGGCTGGATCCCACCGGCGCTCTGCTGGAAGGCATTTTAATGGGCCCCATGGTGGTGGGTCAGTGGATTAACGCCGAACATTATTTTTCGGCCACCGATCCCGATATTTACGGAAGCGGCAGCAAGGTTTATCACAATGTGGTCGGGCGTGTCGGCATTATGGCTGGTCCCCAAAGCGATTTGCGAACAGGACTGCCTATTCAGTCTATGGCGCAGGGGGAGCTGACTTACCATGAACCGTTACGGCTATTTGTCGCCATTGAAGCGCCCCGGCAACGCATTCTGGATATTGTTGAGCGGCAGCCTGTGCTGAAACAGCTGTGCGATAACGAGTGGATTCACCTGATGGCCATTGATTATGAGAGTGACAAGCCTCTGTATCGCTACCGGGCAAGTCAGGGTTGGATAGCGGCTGACGAGTTTGCTCAACATCCTGAATTAGTCGGCAGGATTTAAACTTTTTCCTCTGGATTCATCCTATACATTGGCCGGGTTTTGGATACAATAAACGTCTGGTGCGGGTGTAACTCAGTTGGTAGAGTACTTGCTTCCCAAGCAAGCTGTCGCGCGTTCGAGTCGCGTCGCCCGCTCCAGATATTTTTAAGATCTGGAGCGACGATCCGATAAGCGTTTAAGAAGCATAAAGGTAGGCCATGTTTTTTAAACACTTACGAACATCCAATTGGGCTGAATATAAGCGCCGCCGTTATCTACAATGGGGAATACTTGCTGTATTTCCTTTATGCTGGTTTGTGGGAGAAAACACCGGTATATTTAAAATATTGAGTATAGAGCCGATTATATTGCTGTTTATTTGGCTTCCTGTTTGGGAATGTGCTAGGCAATACATGTTGATGTTTGACTGTCCAGAGTGCCGAAAGCCTTTTTTTGATTTTCAGGGCCGAAATTGGTGGTGTATATATTGTGGGATGAAGAAATGGCAAAACGGGTCCTATATTTCTACACGGGAAAACATTAAGTCTAAACACACTAAAATGATTGTTATTGGCATAGCCTTGCTTGCAGGAGCATCTTTTCTAGTAGTAGCAGTTATTAAATTCACAATAGCTTTTTCATCTATTCCAGGAGAAATGGACCCCCTTTGGGGGTTAAAAAATCCAACAAGAGCCCGATTCTAAAAGCGCTAAAGAAAGTTACTTACGAACTACCGCCAGAACCACTTCCGTTTATGCCGCTTGCGGTATTTCAAATCTTGTAGCCGAAAGGGCTCGTAGTTCAGGTTAACCTCGGCATGCATCGCGTCTTTCCCATAACCCTCCGGAATCGGATCAAACGGGGCAGACACTTTAACGGCCTTAATCACGGAATCATCAAAGGCTTTACTGCCGGAAGAGCGAGAGAGTTCATACTCCAACAATTCACCCTGGGGGCCAATAACCAAATCAACCGTCACATGGCGTTTTTTGTTAGACTTAACCGGCAGTGCCCAGTTTTTACGCACCACGGCGTTCAGGTTCTTAATATATCCTGCAGACCGCTGGTCTTGCAGTCGAGGATCATCGGTGAGCACTGGCCGAGTCTCTGAGGTGGCCACCACAGGCTTGGGCTTGCCCTCCAAAATAAAAGCAAAGTCTCGCTGTGCTTTTGAAAGCACCTCTGGAGGAGCTGCAAAAGGAGCAGCTGTTTTAACAGCAGCCTGAGCAGCAGCATCAAATTCAGTGTTGCCAGAGTTTTGGCACAGTGTCAGATCATCCAAACTGCCATCCTCTTCCACCTCAAAACACACCCCGGCTTCTAACCCCTGCCACTCGGCTTTGGGATGCCAGGCTTTTTTAATTTGTTGCACCACACTGGTTTTGTACTGGGTGTAATCCACCAGCAGTCGCTTATCTTCTTCGGCTTTGGCAGTAACGGGCTGTAGCAACAGAACGGCGGCAAAAAGGCCACAAGCGGTTCGAATAACAAAGGGGTGAAGAGACGTCATCATGAGAATCCTTTTATATCTGAAAGTCAGTATGTTGCCATAGTTTACTATAACTACTGTTATATCGCTGAAAAGCCTCTTCCTGTAGTATCTGGTTTGATCGTTCCATAAATAAAAAATGTTTACGAATGCTATTTGGTTTATCTACTATCAACAAATTTCCTTGAAGGGTTTATATCAGAGAGAAGTAATTATCAATAATTGAAAGTACTTTAGAGTTATGAAAATAACATCTGGATATATAATGCCACCTGATCGAGATGCGATGAGTATGCTACGCCCAAGACGAACAGCACTCGATATCAAAGATCAGATTGTTCGTGTAACACCAGATATAAGATTTCCGTCTGCGAGAGCAAAGGGGCTTCCTGCTAGACAAAGAGCAGTAGAAGCGACCTATGGATTTTTAGATCGAGCTGCGGGTAGTGTCCGGCATCGTGGAGTTGAAAGTATGTTGAAGGGAGTCAGGAATACTGTTGCAAGACTTCTTTAATTTAAACTATTTAGTCCGATAAGAGTTATCCTGATCCCAGCACCTGAAAGGTCTCCTCGGTTTTTTGGAAGATCATCCGCTGCATCTCAGGGTGGTCCAGAAGGTAATCTGGATGCTCTACCAAATAAAACGCCGCCTCCCGAGCCTCTTCCAAAATGGGCTTGTCCTGCACCAGGTCGGCCAGTAAAAAGTCCGGCAGGCCGCTTTGCCGGGTGCCTAAAAACTCCCCAGGGCCGCGAATCTCCATATCTTTCTCGGCAATATAAAATCCATCCTCGCTCTGCTCCATAATCTTTAACCGGTCAAAGGTCTCGGACCCTGGGCCGGCATTGCTAATCAGGACACAGTGGGATTGATGGCGTCCCCGGCCCACCCGGCCCCTTAGCTGGTGCAGTTGGGCCAGGCCAAACCGGTCGGCGTTCTCAATCACAATCACTGTGGCGTTGGGCACATCCACCCCCACCTCCACCACGGTGGTGCTGACCAAAATATCCAGCTGATGCTGGTTAAACTCGCTCATCACGGCTTCTTTTTCATCTGGCTTCATCTTGCCGTGAAGCAGCCCAATGCGAAATTCGGGGAACACCTCTTCCTTCAGCCGGGCGCACTCGGTAGTGGCGGCTTTGGCTGATAGGGTCTCTGACTCTTCCACCAGCGGCAGCACCACATAGATCTGGCGGCCCTTGACTACTTCTTGGCGAATGAGTTGATGGGCTTTTCGTTCCTGGCTGGGCTTCATCAGGTGGGTAATGATGGGCGTGCGACCAGGCGGGAGTTCGTTGAGGAGTGATACATCCAAGTCGCCGTGTAAGGTCATGGCCAATGATCGGGGAATGGGTGTAGCGGTCATGGTCAGCATTTCCGGCGTGTCGCCTTTTTTCTTGAGCTCGGTGCGTTGCCGCACCCCAAACCGGTGCTGTTCATCCACCACAATGACGCCCAGGCTCTGGAAATCCACTCCTTCCGAGATCAGCGCATGGGTGCCGACGGCGATGTGAATCTGACCGTTCAGTAAACTCTGGCAGAGTTCCCGGCGCTCTTTGGTGGTGTTTTTGCCCACAATCAATCCCACCCGCAGGCCCAACGGCGTCAGCCAATCCACCAGTTTTTTATAGTGCTGCTCTGCCAAAATTTCTGTTGGCGCCATCAGGGCGCCTTGGTAGCCGTTTTCTACCCCAATTAATAGGGTTAAAATTGCCACCACGGTTTTTCCGCTTCCCACGTCTCCTTGCAGCATCCGGTACATGGGTTCATGGCTGGCCATGTCATCCGTAATTTCTTCAAACACTCGTTTTTGGGCGCTGGTCAGCTCAAAGGGCAGCATCTGCATAAATCGTTCTGTTTGTCCTCCGGCAGACCGTTTTAACGTGAGCCCCTGGGCGTTTTGTTTGTATTGATGGCGAATGATAGCCAACCGGGCCTGGACGTAGAAAAATTCGTCAAACACCAACCGGTGTCTGGCGGTTTCATATTGCTCTTGAGAGTCGGGAAAATGGATCTGTTGCAGGGCGGCATGAAGATCAATGAGGTGATAGCGTTTCATCAGATCCGGCGGCAATGGATCCAGAATCTGGGCCAGGTAATCTTGTAGCGCCTGGTGAATGGCCTTTCGAAGAAACCGCAGGTTTAAGCCTTCTGTGAGGGGGTAAATGGGAACAATACGGCCAACGTTGAGGAAAGAATCTTCCTCGCCGTTATGGTAACTCAGGATCTCCAGGTTGGGCCGATCAAACAAAAACTTCCGTTTGTAGCCGTCCCACTTGACCTTGCCGGAGACCATGACCTCAGACCCTTTGGGATATCTACTGCGATAAGTTTCAGCAAATGCCTTGGCGTTTTTACCGCCCAAAAACCAGTTGGCGATGACGGTGCCGGTCTCATCGGCAATGTTGAGGTTGACCACGTATAAGTTCCGTCGTTTGGTTTGAAAGATGCCGTGGGATCGAATGGTGCCCACAATGGTTACATCCTCATCATCGGACAGCTCCGCAATTTTCATCCGGTGCTGATAATCCAGGTAGGTCCGGGGAAAGTAGTACAGAATATCTTCCACGGTGTAGATGCCGGCCTGGTTTAAAATTTTAGACAGCTTGGGGCCAACCCCTTTTAGGTACTGCACATCCACTTCATGAACCGACTGGTCTTCAGGGACCGACTCCTTGGTGGCGGTTTTGCGCCGGGGTTCCGATGGTTTGAAGGCGGTTTGTAAAAAGGCTTCCAGAGTGTCCAACGTATCAATTCGATTGCCCAAATCCATGAATCGGTATTTCTTAAACCGGTCGATGAGATGTTTCAGACTCACCTGCACCTCGTCAGAATCGGCTGCAACGCTTCGAGTGAGTTCTTGTAGGGTTTGGATCATAAATTTGGAAAAAGGCTTTTTACGGCCCTGTACATCGACGTACTGGTGCTTTTTTTCAAAAGCCAGGGCCTGTTTTAAATCTTTAAGTTGTAATTCTGTCTCATCCAGGGATAACAAGGGTTCTTCTCCGGCGTATTGGCTATAACGTTCCCACGATTTTTACTTGCCAGTTTCAACTCTCGCTATTATTATAAATGAAGTACGATTGGGATAGGTGACTTGTGGTTGTCCAACCCCTCACCTTTCTCCTCGGGATCGCTATAATCAGATCCTTGTAGTAGGAACGCTGTCGGTAAAGTATTTAAAAAATAATGAGGTAACTGGAATGAGCATATTTGCAACGCAAAAAAATCATCTGATGAAAGCCCTTTGTGTCGGTGCTACAGCAGGTGCATTGCTGGCCACATCTTTCGGCGCTTTTGCTCAATCTCAGCAAGCCGTGGCCTTGTTTGACGAAGGCTATAATTTTTACCGGGCAGGGAATACTCAACAAGCCTTAACCAAGTTTCAGGCGGCTGTTCGCCAAGATGCAAACTATGCTGAAGCGTATTTTAACCTCGGCGCCATCCACTACGAAATGCGTCAATATCCTCAAGCCTTGCAGGCTTTTACCAAAGTGGTGCAACTCAACCCGGCGGATGGCCAGGCTCGCTATAATATGGGGCTGTGCTACCAAAAAATGGAACAGTACCCGGCTGCCATTCAAACCTTTTTAAGCATTCCGGCTCACGATCCCAAGTATCAAATGGCCCAGAAAAAAGTCGCCTCCCTGCATAAGTTGTCTGAAAATAAAACGGCGTCTGCCAACACGGGGCAAACACATCAACACACAGGCCAGAGCAATACTCATACGACTCAGCCGGCCTCCGACAGAATTACGGTAAAGTATCCGGCCAACACATTTGCCAAAGGCTTTTTGGGACCTACCGGCATGGCCATTGCACCAGATGGATCGATTTTTGTGGCCAACTACTCCAAAAACGCCATCTACAAAGTAGACACGTTAGGGAATAAATCCATGTTTGTCGAAGGCGACGGCTTGGGTGGTCCCATTGGCTTGGTCCGTGATCCGAGAAACGGCAATTTGTATGTGGCCAACTACCTCAAAAACAACATTGCTCGTGTGAATTCCAATGGAAGTGTTACGGAATTGGCCAATGGGTTGAACAAGCCTTATAACTTACTGCTGGATGCAAATAACAACGTGCTGTATGTTTCTGAACAAGAAACCAATACCGTTTCCAGAATTCAACTAGGCCAATAGATAAAAGCTCAATAAATAAGCGAGTTAGGGCTTAAGAGCACCTGACATAAATTTTTCTAAAACACATCTGATTAGTCTTGATAATGGATGGGTAGAATACCCATGGGGGCAATTTTTTTACTTGCCTTGTTTTTAAATAATTATAGCGTCCACGCAAAAACTGCATGGCTACAAAAATGGAAGGATAGGATTCCATGGTTGGCATCCAAGCCCCAGAACAGGCAGCGTTGAGAAAAGAAGATCTGGTTAGATCGCCGTCGGCATTTCAAGTGCAAGATCGATCGATTGAAGATCGCCATGACATGGCAGGACTGTTGGCCGCCAGTTTTTTAAAGTATTGCGAGCAAGCAAAGCAGTTTTGTGAGCAAGACAGTGTGGATGGTTTTATTACGCTGAACCAGCTGTATAAAAAACTGTATGTTCAGGCCAGGCAGTACTTACGTGAAGATATTCCCTTTGTTATGGAGGGGCAGCCTATTGAACCGTTATTGCTAGGCTTTGCCGGCTACCGGCTGAACCGGGCCAGCCGCATTTACTATTATCGCTCCATCAGCCATCAGCCGGATCGGCGATTGGCTAAAATAAAAGCTTTTGTGGCTGCATGCCAACAAGATCTGGATAACGTGATGCAATCTTTGTGAAAAAACGTCACAAGAAAATTATTGAAGAAACAAAACAGGCAGCTTCTCGAGCTGCCTGTTTAGCTTAGTGTTGTAGTGTGTTCTCTAATAATCTAGTTGTAACTGCGCTTCCTCCAACAGTTTAAATTCTTCCCATTCTTCCATGAGATGATCCAGCATGGACTGGTACCGGTAACTGGATACTTTTTCAGAAAATTGCATAGCGCAATGACACTCCTTTTGCCTGAATATAAACGGTTTCATGTCACCAGAGGGCTCTACCAAATGACGTTGCCCAATGGATGGTATGTATTGCCTCAACGTGTGTCTGGTTATCTATCCCTCACGCATCTGAGAAAAGAGGATGATGAATGCGTGATATATAAATAAAAACTTGCTGGTTTTATTTCTTGATCATTTGTAAAACACTTTTTACAGGGAATTTAGAGGCGTTTTAGAGGTTAATAGGCTGTGACAGAGAACTTTATTGTCTTTTGGGGCGGTATACCTGAGTTTCTGTCACCAGAATATCAACAGGCTGGTCCCATTCATCCGCTGGAAGGCTTGGCCAAACAAGTGCCTCGGGCGCGCTCCCTACAAGCGTTAGGCTATGGAACGCAGGTAGCCCGGCGATAAACCGATCATAGTACCCCTTACCGTATCCGAGGCGATGGCCTGACGTATCGTAAGCCAGTCCTGGTAGAAGCAACATATCATGCGACTGAGGCCCGCACTGATAGACTTTTGAAGAGGCGGCAGGCTCTTGTACATTAAAGGCACCTGATTCCAATAGATCTCCGGGTTTATAACGATGAAACGTCAGGCGTTCTTGCGGTTGCATTCTGGGGAGAAACCAAGCCTTCAGCTTTCCTTCCGGTGTCGTCATCAGGGGAAGTAGGTCAATTTCTGCTATGCTGAAGGGTTGGGCAGATAGTGGGTAGTATGCCAACACCTGCCTAGCCGCCCTGAATTCTGGTAAGCCAGCTAGTTGCTGGAGGATATGTTGGCTAATACCTTGTGTATCCAGGCCAAGGCGTAACTGTTTTGCCTTCTTTCGAGCTTCTCGCTTATCTGAATCTAGTGTTTTGTTGGGTACATCTGTCATGAGCATAAAATCTATCGAAAACGGAACACTTTTGGTTAGTTTAAAGGAGATGTGCATGGAGAACAAAAGATTTCAGATGATCCACCGACACCTTTGTAAGGCGGGTTTAAGAGCTGGGGTTTTTAAATAGCCTGCTAGATAAACGGAGTTTATATCTAACGAAAGTATTTGAAGAAAATCTATGAAGAAACTAGGGCCGACATATCCCAACTTTCCGGATCAAAAACAGATAGGCGCCCGGTTACGACAGGCGCGATTAAAGGTTGGAATGAAACAACAACAAGTTGCCAAGCATCTTAAAGTAGGCGTGTCCGCCATTTCAGCCTTGGAAAGAGGGACCCGCAAGTTGGATGCTGTGGAGCTGTTTCTGCTATCAACTCTGTATAATCAGTCGATGGAGTCTTTCTTTGATGTAGAAGGGGCTAACTCTTCCAGGGGAGATCAGCATGGCATGACTCAAAAAATAGAAAATAAACCACCACACATGTCTATTAGCTTGGATTTGAGTAACACGGATCCCGTTGTGGCAGAATGTGTCCGCTTGATACAGCAAGCGCCAAAGAAATTACAACGAAGCGCCGCTTACGGTGTCATTGGCTTTTTGAGCGAACGATAATTGTAATCATCGGGCGCCTTGCTGACCTAAGTTTTACCCAAAAGATGTCGGGTTCAGGTCCAGTGATGTTTAAAATATTTCACATGCTTTTGACAACCTATCAATGCTTATTACCCTTGCAACATGAAACGATATTCCATGAGAAAAGATACTGTAAATCCATGTCCTAAGTTTGGGACATAGGACATTTTTTAGATCGCTGTAATTTAAGGTATAAAAGCTTATTCGCCCTTATGCCCCAAAAAGTATAAATTTTTTTTGAGGCATTTTGGGCGCCTGCAAGCCTCTAATCCCAAACCGTGCTCAAGTGAATGATGGATTTCTGAGGAGGAGGCCTGCTCGATGTAAAAACGTATGATATATTGAGTTACAAAGAGATGGGTTTTCATCCACTCAAGGGCAAGTGAGCGTCTACAGGCGGTAGTTACGGTGGTTCAAAACAAAAAACGTATTCAATCTAATGTTGGTATCTCTGTTACCACTTCGGTGGTAGAAGCCGTCGTTTTCTCAAAAAAAGGCTTCGGGATTGAAAAGTCAGCCAGTTTGGCCATGCCGCCCGGTGTGTTGGGAGAAGCGGGGGATCGTGTTGCCAACCCGGCAGAATTGGGCCGGATGTTTCAGCAATTGCTGAAACAATTAGGCGCCAAAAGTAAAAATGTCCACCTATCCATTCCTGCGACCTTGCTGCGGATGGTGGAAATGCCGAAGATGGATCCGCATCAGTTTTATATCTCCCTTTCCAGTGAGGCGGAACGATATAAATCATTTGATGATACTGAAGCGGTGGTGGATTTCTCCACGATTCAAAGTGATACCGTTGCTGGCGGAGCTGAGCGGGTTATCTTTGGTGCCGTCCGGCAGGATGCGCTGGAAGGCTATTTAAAAGCATTGCAACTGGCCAAGGTCAAGCCGGCGTCCATAGATTTAAACCCCTTGAACACCTTGCGCGGCATGGCTGGTAGTGGGGTGCTGGATAACCTGGTGCAGCAAATCGGTCCCGATGCCATTTGGGGAACATTGTTTGTCGAAGAAGACCGCATCAGGTTTTTCATATGGAGCGGAAGTAATCTGCTTGAGCTACGCGAAGTTCATATGGAGACTCGTGAGTTGGAGATGGCGGGGCAAGCTTCTCCAGCGATTTCTGAGCTGGCGGAAGAAATCCAGCGGACCACGAAGACTTATAAACCTGCCGTGTGGTTAACAGAACGGCTAACGCCGGCGGCTAATCAGGCGTTAAGTGAGCAGTTAATGACCCCCTTTACGCCATGTCTTGTTGGGCCTGGCTTAATGACTGCTGAACCCCTGGCTTTGCTTTCCAGTGTGGGGGTTTCCATGAAATCGAGTGTTCCATTCCCCATGGAATTTGATCTGATGGCTGGGTTGGATCATGCCACCACGCCGATGAATATCGGCAAATCATCGAGCCAGTCTTCGGAAGAGGGAAAAAATAATCCCTTAGCTGGCCTGCTTGCAGGTGCTGCTGTGCTTCTATGGCTTTTAGTATTAGGTGGCTGGCTGGTTGCGGGTCTTTATGGTGGTTTGTTTTTAGGTCAGCAGGTTGACACCCTGGAGACCGAAAAACAAGATACGTTGAACCATATTATTTCTCTGAATAGTCAGATTGAGGAATTAAAAGCCGATGCTGCCGTTCAGCAGTTGATTGTGAATATTGCCCGAGATGCCAAAAAGCGGAATACGCTTTTCGTGAAATTTTCTCAAAACCTTCGGTCTCAAACGCCTAATACGATTTGGCTGACCGATGTTTCACTAGATAATCAGATTGCCGTGCAAGGTAAATCGATGAATGAACAGGATGTGATTACTTTTAGCCGTAGTTTCGATCGACTGCCCTATATTCAACAAGTCTTGTTAACGTCGGTGAAAGAAAACTTTATTGAATCTACCAAAGTCTTTGAGTTCACGACGGATATGAATGCCAATTTAAATGCCGATGCACTTTCTCCAGCCTCTCCAACGGAGGTTGCGGGCCAATCTGGGGGGATGCAGTAGATGGTCTCAAGTCGTGAAGTGATGCTGATATCTGCTGTAGGTATTGCAGCCGCTGTATTTGTCGGGTTTACGTTTACCGAACCTGCCATCAAAGATATGATGGTCAAGCAGGGTAAAGTGGGTGCCCTGAAAGATGAGGTGGCGTTATTGACCGCTCAGAAAGAAGGGGCGGAAAAAGACTTGGAGCGATACAAGCAAAAAGTTGAACTGCCGGAAGGTATAACTATTCGACGCTTTGAACCCAATAAGTTAGAAGAGCATCTGAAAGTCATTTTAGACAACATTGTGGACATTGCTGATGGTTCCGGTAACCAGGTAATGGCTCTGGAAAAACAAGATAACTTGGTGTTCTCTGTTCCCACACCACCCTCAGAAGCTGGAAAACCTCCTGAAGAACAGGAAGCACCTCCTCCCATTGAACTTAAAGGCTTTCAATATGATATGACGGTCCGGGGGACGTACAGCAGCTTAGTTGATTTTATTGCCGCTGTGAGCCGGGAAAAAGAATTAGTGGAAATGGCGACCATCCGAGTTGAAAACGAAGCTGGTCCTAACCGTACTGATGCGGTGAAAGGCCAAGTAGATGTTGGCTTGCTTAAACCAGTGAAAATGGATTTGCGTCTAAAGCTTTATCTGCGCCCACTCTAAAAATTTTATTCGAGTTAATGTGATCAACGAATAGCGGTTTGCTGTCGGTATTTTGAAAACACACTGAGTATATGCCAT
>JAHQWC010000034.1 GCA_019634025.1 Vampirovibrio sp. | reverse complement strand
CCGGCAGGAATAAGACATTCTTTTCCAGTTATGGCCCGTTAGGTTTTAAAAAGGCTTTATCGCCATGTTTATGAACGTTACCGTCAGGGTAAATCAAATCGCCCAACATCAGTACGGCGGCAAAGGGTTGTTTTTGATGCTGCCGTGCCATCTCTTTAGCCACGTCATACTGAAACGAGGCTTCTGAGCCTGTATCCCCAATGGCCACAAATCGGAAAGGGTGTTTTAAAAGAGGGGCAGGTAATGTTACCTCGTGAGTGTCTGGGTTATAAGGTAGCGTTCCTAGCTTACCTGAGGCTTCGGCTGTTTCCATGAACGGCGCCGCGCACCCAAGCAATAGGCTGGTGGAGAGAAGTAGAGCCATGAGCGTTAAGGCGAAAAGTCGGCCTTTTGAAAAAAAATATAAACGCTTTGCACTCATCTTCCGCATGACGATTTTCCTCGATACTAGTCCTTTGTTGAATTAAAGACACCACTATACCGTAACACCATACTCTATTTATGGACCATACAGTCAATGTGACTCGCTTTCAATTCTTTATGGCAGCCGGTCTGGTAACGTATCCGGATTCATTGTATAAACAGGTATGTACGGCAACTTGCAACCCGAATTACCCTTGTGTTAAGGTATGCTTTCTAATTCAGTTGTGTACGAAAAAAGCCAGACAGTCAGGAATTTTCAACCACTATGGAAGCGAAACAAGCCCAATCCTCCGCCAAGCCAGGTAACGCCAGAGGTAACGCCCAAGGTGGCGCCGATGGTGATGAGAAAGCCTGGAAAGAGCGTGTTATTCAAATCCGCCGAGTGACCAAGGTCGTCAAGGGCGGGAAAAAATTGAGTTTTCGTGCCGTCGTTGTCGTCGGCAATGGTAATGGCCAAGTTGGCTTGGGTATCGGCAAGTCCAGTGAAGTCATTGGCGCCATCCAAAAAGCCGTGCAAGCTGCTAAAAAGAATTTGATTGATGTTCCCATCCATAACACCACCATTCCTCATCTGGTGAATGGACGCGCTGGTGGAAGCCGAGTTATTTTACGGCCTGCCTCTCGTGGTACTGGTGTAATTGCCGGCGGCGCCGCCCGGTCTGTGATTGAATTGGCCGGTCTGGGAAATATTCTGTCTAAGTCCCTAGGTTCCAACTCTCCTTTAAACGTAGCTCAGGCGACGTTAGAAGGACTGTCAAAACTGAGAACCTTTGAAAAAATTGCCAAGGCCCGGAATATGTCCGTGACCCAAATGCTGTCTTAATCCCTAAAGAATATAAAAGGCTTTCGTCAGATGTCTGAAAAAAAACTCAACATTAAACTCACCCGCAGTCTCATTGGCCGTCCGGAAAAACACCGCCGGGTTGCTCAAGCGTTGGGGCTGAAAAAAATGGGAGATACCGTTACTCACCACGCTTCGGCCACCATTGAAGGCATGGCTCGCAAGATTTCTCACTTGCTGACGGTGGAAGCGGTATAACCCCACCCTGCTCTTAGATGAATAAGCTCACAGATTAATAATAGGACTATCCGGATATGGCTGCTACCTCCAAAAAAGATTCTTCCAATAAAGACGAACAAGCTTCTATTAGTCTTGGCAACTTAGCTCCGGCTGAGGGTGCAACCAAGGCTAAATTACGGGTTGGCCGTGGTCGGGCTTCCGGCGCTGGTAAAACCTGTAACCGGGGCCATAATGGAGAAGGCCAACGGTCCGGCCGTCCACGCAAAATTGGGTTTGAAGGTGGTCAGATGCCAGGTTACCGCCGGGCACCTAAGATCCGTGGTTTTCAACTGGTTAACAAGCGTAACTGGCTGGAAATTAACGTGAAAGATTTAGAAAAAATCTTGAAGCCGGAAGATAAAGAATTAACCTATGAGCTGTTGCAAGAGCGTGGGTTGTTGAAACGCACCATGGATGGCGTTAGATTGCTGGGCAACGGAGAGGTCTCGCGTGGCGTCAAGGTTCACGTGCACCACGCCACTGAAGGCGCCCGGAAAAAAGTAGAAGCTGCTGGTGGCTCTATCACCATTGTGGAACCTGCAAAAGCTGCAACTGCCGATTAATCTGCTTTATCCCTCCTGTCGTTTGACGGTATAACTCAAAGTAAGGCAGTGGTCGGGATACCATGTCGTCATCATTCTTGTTTATTCCAGGAGCGTAACCGGTGAGTACAACAGCCAAACCTAAGTCCGCCATTCCAAGTCTCGGTGATTTAACCGCTATGTGGCAGGCTTCAGGGTTAAAAGAAAAGCTGCTGTTCACCATTATTGCGATTGTTGTCTTCCGGTTTGGGGCGCAAATTCCCATTTGGGGTGCTAGCCCGGAAATTGCCAAGTTTTTAGCCCAACAAGGTCAGGGCGCCTTACTGGGTCTGTTGGATATGTTTTCCGGTGGTGCTCTATCCAGAGTGTCCGTTTTAGCGTTGGGGATTGGTCCTTATATTACCGCCTCTATTATTATGCAGCTGTTGACTGTGGTGATTCCCCGGCTGGAAGAGTTGCAAAAAGAGGAAGGTGAGCAAGGGCGGCGTAAGATTTCCCAATACACCCGATATCTCACTGTCGGGTTAGCGATGCTGCAAGGCACCTTATTTGTAAAATTTATCACCTCCATGGGCGCCTCGGCATTGGCTCCTGGCGTAGAACCCTGGCTTTTCTTTCCATTGGCGGTATTGTGTTTAACAGCGGGTGCTGTATTCTCCCTATGGCTGGCTGAGATGATTACTGAACGAGGCGTTGGTAATGGAGGGTCTTTGCTGATTTTCGTGGGGATCATTACTCAAATTCCGGTTTTTGCCAAGCAAACTGCCGAGCTGGTGGGGAGCGATCCTCAGAAATCCTTCAACCTAGTGGTTCTGCTGGCTATTTATCTGGCCTGTATTGGGTTGATTATTATCTTGCAGGAAGCAGTGCGTAAAATCTTTATCGTCAGCGCCAAGCGACAGGTGGGGAACAAAATGTACGGCGGCCAGAACTCCTTTATCCCGTTTAAAATCAATCCGGCTGGTGTGATGCCCATCATTTTTGCCTATGCCATTTTGGCGTTCCCGATGCAGATTGTTCAGTTTGTGGGCCCTAATGCTACCGGGTTTATGGCGGAGGTGGTGACGTTCTTTAATCGCTACTTTGCCTTTGGGCAGCCTTTGGCGCTCCTCACAGAATTTGTCATGATTGTGTTCTTTACGTTTTTCTATGCGTCTATCATTCCCAGTATGCAGCCTCGGGAAATTGCCAAGAATCTACAGAAATACGGTAGTTCTATTCCTGGAATTAAGCCTGGCAAGCCGACAGCAGATAAATTGGAGCAGATTTTAACCCGCACCACTTTTATTGGCGCTTTTGGATTGGCGTTTATTACGTTGCTGGCTAGCTTGGCGACGACGATTGCGGATATTCGAGTACTCCAGGGGCTAGGCTCTACCTCCTTAATCATTATGGTGGGTGTGGCTTTGGATACGATGAATCAGATTCGGGTTCACCTGTTGGCCCGGCAATACGAAGGCTTCTTGAGGTAACTCGCTATGACCCAGATTAGTGATATTGTTCTTGTCCCCGCCATCTCTCCTCCTAATGCTGGAAAAGGTACTCAGATTGCTCTGTTTGAAGAGAAACACCCTGGTCAGGTGAAATCTGTGGTGATGGGGGATATGTTGCGGGAAATTGCCAGTCAGGATAGTGAGTTGGGTCGAGAGATTAAATCATATATTGATGTGGGTAAGTTTGCACCGTTACCGACGGTTCTGAGCGCCTTGAGAGAAGGAATTGGTCAGACTCTGGAAAAATATCCCAGTACCCGGGTGATTATCCTGGATGGCTTTCCGAGGGATCTAGAGCAGGCTCAGGAGCTTCAATTGCTTTGCCAGGAGTGGAATACTAAGATTGCCAAAGTGCTCTATATCGATGTGAAAGATGAAGAATGCCTCTCCCGGGCGGTGAATCGCCGGTATTGCAAGCATTGCAACAAGGTGTTTAACCTGAAAACAAAGCCATTTGAGAACTGTGGCAAATCCGAATGTGATGGCCAGCTGATTCAGCGCAAAGATGATGTCCAGGAAATAGCCGAAGGCCGACTGAATACATTTCACAACCTGACAGACCCTATCCTGCCGTTTTATAAAGAACACGGCGTTGAGATTGTCAGCGTTGACGGTCAAGGTGACATTAACGACATTGCTGAGGACGTTGAGCGGCATCTTGCTCCGGTTATTACGGCAGGTGTTTCTTAAGCCTTTTTCGCTGTGTATAAAAGGTAAGACCGTTAGGGTCGTTTTTTTATTGAATATAAGTTAAAATAAACATTACTATGTCCGCTGTAAAAACTATTCAACGTAAATCCAGACATGAACTGAACCTGATGCGCACCGCTGGCGCCATTGTGGGAGAGGTGCATGGCTTGATGCGTGAAATTATTAAGCCAGGTATGTCCACTTGGGAATTGGATGAGATAGCCGAAAAGCACATCCGAAAGGCTGGGGCGATTCCGACGTTTAAGGGCTATTATGGCTTCCCCTGCACTTTGTGTACCTCTGTTAATGATGAGGTGGTCCATGGGATTCCTTCCAAAGAGGTTGTCCTGAAAGAAGGGGACGTTATCAGCGTGGATTGTGGCGCCACCTACAAAGGGTTTGTGGGCGATTCTGCCGCAACCTATGCGGTGGGTCAGGTGTCGGAAGACGTGGAAAAATTGTTAAAAGCCACGAACGAGAGCTTATATGCCGCCATCGATAAAATGCGGGAAGGGAATCACCTGGAAGATGTTTCCGGCGCTGTAGAAGATGTTTGCTCTCAGTATGGGTATGGTCTGGTTCGTCAGTATGGTGGTCACGGCATTGGTAGTAAGCTGCATGATGAGCCTTTTATCCATAACTATCGGACTGGAGATAAAGGCCCCTTGCTAATGCCTGGAGTGACTCTGGCGATTGAGCCGATGTTTAACCTGGGTGGGGATGACGTGTATACTGCCGAGGATCAGTGGACGGTTATTACAAAAGACCACTTGCCTTCGGCGCACTTTGAGCATACAGTACTGGTTACCGATTCAGAGCCTGAGGTTCTGACGCGAGTTAAGTAGAGAATTATAATAACGGGCATGGCTAAAGAAAAAGACGTCATTGAGATGGAAGGCACCATCCAGGAATCCCTTCCAAACGCAATGTTTCGCGTAAAATTAGAAAACGAATTAGTGATCCTGGCGCATATTTCCGGTAAAATCCGGAAGAATTTTATTCGCATTTTGCCTGGGGATCGTGTTAAGGTTGAACTTTCGCCTTACGACCTCAGTAAAGGCCGGATCACCTTCCGCCTGAAAGGCTAGAAGGTTCCAGAAGCTTTAAATAACTTTAAAAACAAGGATTTATCCCATGAAAGTCAGAACCTCTGTTAAAAAAATCTGCGACAAGTGCAAGGTTATTCGCCGTCGTGGTCGGGTCGCCATTATTTGTGAGAACCCGAAACACAAGCAACGCCAAGGGTAATACGTATACGGGCTGGAAATTACTCTACCCGTAGACTCGTCGTTAACTAGCTTTTTCATCGAGGTCTGAATAAGAATCAGACCTCGATGCTTTTGTAGCCCTTATATCTGCTTATTTCTGAGTGCCAGTAGCGGAAGAGGCGGGTGTTTTGGCTGTCGAGGGTTCAGTCCGAATGGGGAGTATGAGAGAGAACCGACTGCCCTTTCCTTCTTCGCTCTCTACCCAGATATTGCCCTGATGAGCTTCTACAATCTGGCGGCTTAGATACAAACCTAGTCCGGTGCCGGAGTT
>JAHQWC010000033.1 GCA_019634025.1 Vampirovibrio sp. | reverse complement strand
CTATGGTACGGCACTACTGGCAGCAAAACCCTTCGCGGTGAAGCTGGGGACGATATCTATTATATTAACGGCACTGGCGACATCGTCATTGAAGGATCTAACCAAGGAAACGATACCGTTTACGTCTACGACGGCTCTTATACCCTGACCAGTAACGTGGAAAACCTGGAGATTCGTTACGATACCAACATTGATGGCAACGGAAACAACTTGGCAAATAACCTTACCGGCGCAAACGGAGATAATATTCTTGATGGTAAGGGCGGTAATGATACCATTTACGGTCAAGGCGGTACCGACACTCTGATTGGCGGAAATGGGAACGATTATCTGCACGGCGGAAACGGGAATGACACCTTAAATGGTGGCAGGAACAACGACACACTATTCGGTGGCAATGGCGATGATATTTTGAATGGCGGCAACAACAACGACATTTTGGATGGTGGTGTCGGAAATGACACCTTGGATGGCGGCTCTGGAAACGATATTTTGTATGGCAGCCCACTCTGGACGGGAAATACTGGCAATAAAACTTTGACAGGTGGAAGTGGTAACGATCTGTATTACATTAACGGAACCACCGATGTAGTTGTGGAAAACAACAACGGCGGCACCGATACCCTTTACGTATACGACGCCACCACGTACACCCTTGGCAACAATATTGAAAACCTGGAATTCCGTTACAACACCAACACCACCGGTACCGGAAACGGCCTTAGAAATGTTTTGACCGGCGCTGAAGGAGACAATACCTTTTACGGCTTGGGAGAGCGGGATACCTTAAACGGCAAGGGCGGGAACGACACTTTATATGGTGGTGATGGGAACGACACCCTGAACGGTGGCAATGGAAACGACAATTTATACGGCGAGAACAACAACGATATTATCAACGGTGGTAATGGCGACGATCTTCTAGATGGCGGTGGCGGCAGAGATACCCTGGATGGCGGAAACGGTGACGACGATCTATACGGTGGCGCAGGCAACGATCATCTATATGGCAGCCCGCTTTGGAAAGGCACCACAGGTACTAAAACCCTCTATGGTGGTGCCGGTAACGATCGCTACTATATTGACGGGGATTCTGATGTGATTGTGGAAAATGCAGGAGAGGGGACCGACACAGTTTACCTATACGACGCCGATTATGTCCTGCCAGACAATGTGGAACGTGTAGACATTCGGTTTAACACCAATGTAAACGCCACGGGTAACAGCTTGAACAATTATTTATGGGGTGCTGAAGGGGATAATGTTCTTTCAGGCCTGGGAGGCAGCGACCGGCTATATGGTTACGGCGGAGACGACACACTGTTAGGCGGTAGCGGTAATGACCGGTACTATATTGAAGGAAACTTTGGGACTGATGTCATTTTTGATGAATCCGGCAATAACGACCGGCTGATCTTCAATTCCAGCATTAACAATGTCATCAGTTGGACTGCCGTTGACCGGGATAATAATGGTCAGCACGAAGATCTTTTTATTGACTTCGGCAACAGTAAATCCGTCACCATTCAAGACTACTTTGATAACACCAATGACATTAACGATGGCTTAGGTGAGGTGGAAAGGATCCAATTCACTGACGATGGTAATGTTAATTTTGCGGATGTACAGGCATTACTCACCTAAAAAGCACCTTCTACAGGAAAAAAATTTTTACTTTTACATCTGATGAGCAGGCTTTAAGCTCCTTGCTCATAAACCACTGCACTGATTGCAGCCATGGCAGCTGTTTCAGCACGAAGTACCCGATCTCCCAAAGAAACTGGTTGGAAGTTTAACCCCATCAATATTTCTACCTCTTCTTGTGTCCAGCCCCCTTCAGGCCCCACTGCTAATACAACAGGCTGGGTTAAGTCCCAACCGGACAAAACGGTATTAAAAGTCTGCCTATCTGCTCCTCGTTCCACCAACACAGCTTTTTGACCATAGATTGCCACCATTTCCCCAAATTCTCTGGGTGTCAACGGCGCAGAGACCTCTGGAAGAAAAAGCCCTTCACTTTGTTCTGCAGCAGATCGTACGATTTGACTCCAGCGCCCTTGTTTTTGCGCCGTATTTTTCACCTGAACCACCGTCCGTTCAGTCTCCAAAGGCATAATACGCCGCACACCCAACTCTGTGGTCTTCTGCAACACCCAATCCCACCGATCTCCTTTAACGAGCCCGACACCTAAAATAATGGTGGTCATCGCAGCTGAATCAAGCTCCGAAACCTTGGAAACCAAGGTGACTAAAACCTGATCTCGTTCTATCTCATCCAATGTCGCCCGATATGATATCTCTTGGTTAGCATCAACCACTAATACCGATTCACCGGACTTTAACCTTAAGACATTTCGAAGATGATTCACCGTAAATGCCTCTGTTACCATATGAGAATAAGGAAGTTCCATCACATCCGGCAGATCCGTCACAAAAAACCGGCGGCTTGGTAACTCTACAGTTTTTTTTGATTCTTTCGACATCATCATTGTTCCTTCAGCCATCAGTCACCCTCCCATATCCCACAAACGGCAAACCATTCTCCATCCTGATTTCGCTCCAACGCCGTAAACCCTGCTGACGCCATTGCGGCCTCCACGGAGCCTACTGAGGACTCGATCAAGCCACTGGCAAGCAACACACCACCTGGCTCTAGCCGCAGACACATTTCCGGCAATAACGACAAAATGACGGGCCCCAGAATATTAGCCAAAATCAAATTATATTTGGTGCGGCATAGCTCATGTAGGGGTATATCGTTCACCGTGATCCGATCTGCGACCCGATTCACTTCAGCATTCCACCGGGCAGATTGAATCGCCAACGGCAAAATATCCAAGGCCATAATATTTCGGCAACCTTTTTTAGCGGCATACACCGACAGAATCCCACTCCCAGTGCCCACATCCAGAATAGAGCAGTTGGAAAAATCCTGCTCATCCGCAATTTTCTCAATAGCTTGTAACATTAATCGGGTGGTGGCATGGGCGCCGGTGCCAAAAGCACAGCCAGGGTCTAAATCCAACACAACCTCATCAGACGATTTAGCTGTATATTCCAGCCAGGTAGGCCGGATAGTCAACCGGGAGGTAATGGGGGTTATATCCCAAAACTTTTTCCAAGCTTCTGCCCAATCATCTTCCTGCAAGGTTATTACCGATACAATCGAACACACCTCACTACCGGGAAAAGGACCTTGGGATAACAGAACCTGAATCTGATCCAGCACTGCCGGATCACGGCTGATCGCTTTAACGGCCTCAATATCCTGATTTCCCAGCTCACCCACCCAGGTCTCACTCACACTCTCTACCCCAGACACTGTCCACAGCCATTCACTTAACCAGTCTACCGGGCTGGGAGAAGTTCCTTGGGGCCAATCCACCATAAGTTCATATACAGTAGTGGAATCCGTACATTCTTTTTCAGGCTGAATAGCTGTAGAATCCGCTGTTTCCGCCACTAGGACGCCGCCTTTCTTTATGATACAGTTCCGGTGTCAACGGCGCTTAATCCGCTGATGCCCTTGATTTTACCACCATTATGATTAACATTTCGTATAGGGAGACCACCGACTTATGCCCACCCCATCTAAAAACCTTGGGAAGTTACCTCCATATTTGTTCGCTGAGATTGATCGCAAGATTGACGAGGCCAAAAAGCAGGGTGTGGATATTATTAGCCTCGGTGTAGGGGATCCGGATCTACCCACTCCTAAACCCATTGTAGATGAATTGCTAACCGCAGCAGCAGACCCTTCTACACATAACTATCCGCCATACCATGGCACTCAAGAGTTCCGGGAAACTGCCTGTAAATGGATGAAAGACCGATTTGGGGTCGAGGTAGACGCTAATACCGAGGCACTTTCTCTCATCGGTTCTAAAGAAGGCTTAGCCCACACTATTGTAGCCTACATTGAACCTGGCGATGTTGTCTTATGCCCCTCTCCTGGTTACCCGGTATACAACAACTACACCTTGCTGATGGGTGGTGAGGTATATACCTTTCCTCTGCTGGCAGATAACGATTTTTTACCGGATCTGACTACTATTCCTGATGATATTGCCAAACGGGCCAAATTGTTGTTCTTGAATTATCCCAACAACCCCACCGGCGCCATAGCTCCAGAATCTTTTATCCAAGAGGCCGTAGCCTTTTGTAAGAAACACGATATTCTCCTATGCCATGACAACGCCTATAGCGAAATGACCTTTGACGGATACCGGGCCCCCAGTTTCCTCAGTGTGCCTGGAGCTAAGGAGGTTTGCGTAGAATACTTCAGTTTGAGCAAGATGTACAACATGACCGGCTGGCGGGTTGGGTTTGCCGTGGGCAACGCTACCGGCATTAAAACCTTGGGTACGGTTAAGAACAACACCGACAGCGGCGTCTTTAAGGCCATTCAACGCGCTTCCGTGAGTGGTTTACTTCGATCCGATGAGCTAACCAAGGATTTAAATAAAATCTACGGTGCCCGTCGAGACTTATTTGTGGCTGGACTGAAGAAACTGGGATGGAATTTCTCTCCCAGTGCTGCCACCTTTTACCTATGGATCCCAGTCCCCACCGGTATGACCAGCGTAGATTTTGTGAACCTGATGCTGGAAAAATGTGGTGTGGTGGTGCCTCCTGGCACTGGCTACGGCCCAGAAGGAGAAGGTTTCTTCCGCGTCGCCCTTACTGTTAGCGAAAAGCGCCTTCAAGAGGTCTTAGACCGGATGGAGAAGAACGGTGTAACGTTCAGTGCCCTGGCAAAACAGCCTGCCAACGCAGGGTAAATCCTCTTTCTAATAGATAGATTCAAACAGCACGGTTCAATGAACCGTGCTGTTATTATCAGGAGAGTCTTTCATTTTGTTTGTTTACATTTTGTAATAAAATAACATCAAATCCATAATGATTGTTTTTATGCAAACACAAGGAGAAAAGAACCAGTCGTTTACGGTAAGGAGCCCAGAAGAGATGCAACAAGACAAGTTAGGCCAGTATCTTGGAAAGATGTACGCCAAGTCTTTAGCAGACAACAACACTGCCAGCTCCTACAACGGCAAAGAAGACTCCATTTTGGCCACGATGAGCGCTCTGTCCCAATTAAACCAATACCAACTCATCAGCACCAATAAAATGGCCGAGGCTGTGACTGCCGCTTAATCTTTCAAAAGTTTATCGGATACTATCGCCCCTTGAGGAACGAAGAGCCCTCAAGGGGCTTTCCTAATGTTTACCGAAAGACATATGTAATCACATTTTTTCCAGGTTAGAGCGAAATAGGCAACCCGAACAACGAACTTTCAGGCTCACCACCGGTACACCTTCCAGAGTCCACCGGTCAAACACACGAACATTTAGCTTTTCGCCACAATTGGGACAATAATATGCACGATCCGGATTTTCCAAGACAGCCTTTTGAAAAGACGCCTCCCAATCCGCTGTTACTCCGGCCACCGGCTGATACAATGGTGGGCGACGCTCCACCTCTTTTAATACCTCTGGTTTTACCCGTAATATTCTAGCCATCCGCACTCGAATGGAAGGGGCCAAAAATGTCTCGATCCCAGCCTCAATATCTTCAATCGCTTTTTCCGGCAAAATACACAATTCGCCGAATTTTCTCGGGGTTATCCCTAATTCTTCACGCAAAAACCGCACCCGGCGTGCCAGGGTTGTGGGCAAAGGTCTTTTTTGTGCATCAGGGGATTCTAACGGCGACGTCAAAACAGTCTCTCTCAAAAAAACGTGAGGTGTGCGCCTTAGTTTTCGGAAACTAAAGACATTCCATCATTATCCGCACTGATAACCCCAGTCCAAGGGCCAACATTCACTTTATAGTGATCTGCATGCCCATCAGCATCTTGTTGCATCACCGTCACCTCATTATCAGGCTCCAACGGATTATCATTAAAAATCTTTAACACCTTGGTTTGTTCGCCTTCGTGGGTATTAAATTGTCCCATCAACGCAAAAACACTATCCATCGTCACCACATACAAGGCATGGGTGGCATCCAACCAACAAGACCGTAAAATTTCAAGATCGTCCATATCTCCCGCTCCCGAGGAAGATTCTTCAGGAGTAACCTGAAAAGAGGTTTCAACCTGTTCCACAGGCGTTGATTGTGCTATATCCACTTCTATTAGATGACCAAGATTAGCCTCTGAGACTGTAGTAGAAGGTTGTTGTAACGGATTTAGTAATTGAGCCTCACCAGAGGAAGTATCCATCACGTCAAATTCAGCCATATTAAGCAAAGAGTCCTGATCTGATATCTCTTCCAGCATCGGCGCAGCAGCCAATGGCTCGACCGATAATTCTTGGGACTGATCTAATTCTAAATCTGGCAGACCAGAAGGATCCAACGAATAGGTTTCAGTCTCTAGATCTATCAAACTGGCCTCAGGCTCTAGAGAAATACTCTCCGAACCTTCATAATCAAGCTTAATCTCTGGTGTATCCGCTAGCAAATCAGATCCTGTTTGTTCACCTGGATCTAAAATTTGTAAGGGTTGCTCCTGCCCCAGTGTCAAGTCAGTTTGCGGCTTTGACTCTGGAAAAAGCTCTTCTAATCCAGAGTCGTAAGAGGTCTCAATATTATCCACACTCAGGGATCCATCGTCCCAAAGAGAGTCTACCGACAAGCTTTCAAACATTTCATCCGAATCTGGGGCCGGCAAATCCATTTCAACCACACCCTGGGGCGCCAAACTATCTTCACCTTCAGGTCCAATAAAAGCAGGTAAATCCGGCCCTAAAAGCGCACTTTCAGTAGATTCAAATTGCAACGTATCTTCCTCAGGAATTAGGTGCAAAGTTTCATCTGCAACTGAGGCTTCAGGGAATTGCTCTTGCAGTGGTTGAGGAAGTTCAGATATATCCGGTAAATTTTCCTCTGGCTGGCCATGGAACGTACCCGGCTCTTCTAAAAAGTCGTAATCCAAGTTAGCAGGATCCGCAGCCTGAAGAGCTGAAAAATCCAAAGGTTCACCAAAACTCTCTATCAATTCCGCTTCACTCACAACTTCGGGTAACCCGTCGTCATCACCCACTAAAGAGTCCGAAAACGTTTCTGAAGCCTGGGGCATATTTATAGCAGCTATAGATTCCGGTGGCTCAGGCGGCATCAGATAGTCTGAAGTCAGTTCAGAGGGCTGTGGCGCCACAATCACATCTTCAACAGCAGGTTGGTGAACCTGGCCCACTGAGTCGCCAGGAACAGACTCCTCGTATACAGTTTCTTGATCAAACCCATTCTCATAAGAAAGCGGTACTTCCTGTATAGCTCCGTCTTCCCAGCTTTGCTGTATTGGAGATCCTTGTGCCTGGCTCAGACCAAAATCAATTTGGACCATGGGAGGCTTTAGGGCACCCGTAAAATGCCCACCAGTAAGCTGCCCCTGTTCATTCGGCAATCCCGGCAACGCATCGGGTTGTTTCTTGGTTTTATTCTTCCCAAAAATCATATAAACCTTTTCAGCTTTTCGTGATTCACCACAAGTTTAACCACCACAAACCCTTCCTTAGTATTATATTCGATTTTCCATCTCCAGAAGATCATCAACTTGATGGAATCTTTGAACTTAAAAAGGTTCAAAGAGAAGTAAAATCCTTGTATTTGGGTCTGTAACTCTGATAGCATTGTACAACAAGGCATCATAACGAACATTTGACAATGGTTTAACAGCAGTATGGCAATCAATAGCGATAGCACTTCTAATCAATCACCCTCACAGGTAAGCGTAAAACTAGACGCTATTTTTTTAGAGCAGGCCCATTCTCTAATTGCGGGAGGAGAACTGTTACCCGGTGGTGTAGAAGCACTGGCCCATAAGCTTCATCAAGCAACAGAAACTCGTCAGCCCTTGAAGGTTAAACTGGGCTTAGACCCTACCCGGCCTGACTTACACCTGGGCCATGTCGTCGTACTCCGTAAACTCCGGGCATTTCAAGATTTGGGCCACCAGGCCATTCTTATTATTGGTGACGCCACTGCTATGATTGGCGACCCTTCAGGCAGAAACCAAACCCGCCCCCCGCTCACTGAAGAGGAAGTGACCCAAAATGCCCAAACCTATCTGGATCAGGCAGGTAAAATCATTGACCTGAACAAAGCTAAAATTGTTCGAAACAGTGACTGGTTCAACGAAATAGGCTTAGGCGATATGCTGAAGCTTGCCGGTAAAGTAACTGTGGCGCAAATCTTAGCTCGAGACGACTTCCACAAAAGGTATACCGGCAACCAGCCTATCCACCTCCACGAGTTTTACTACCCGCTAATGCAGGCCTATGATTCCGTGGTATTAGAGTCCGATATCGAGTTGGGTGGTACCGATCAGCGGTTTAATATTTTAATGGCCCGAGAGATGCAGCTCGCCTATGGCTTGGAGCACAACCAACTGGCATTACTCATGCCATTGTTAGAAGGCACTGACGGCAAAATTAAGATGTCAAAATCTTACCCAGAGCACTGTATCAACATTACAGACGCACCCAACGATATGTTTGGCAAGCTCATGTCAATTCCAGACGAACTTATCACCCGATATGAGGGTTTATTAACCCCTATCAAGCCCGAACAGGTTGAAGAACAGATACGGTTAATGAAACTCCCCCCGGATCAGGGCGGCGTAAACCCTCGAGACATCAAAATACAGCTGGCAAAGTGGATTATTACCATGTTTCACACTATAGAAGCCGCCAATGATGCCGAAACACACTTCAAGACCGTCTTTCAACGTAAAGAAGTACCAGATGATATGCCGGAGTTGACTTTACCCGGCAATACAGATCACCATCTGGTCAGTTTAGCCCTCGAGCAGCAGCTCACCCCAAGTAAAGGCGAAGCTCGCCGCCTCATTCAAGGCGGTGGAATGAAATTAGACGGAGAAAAGGTTACCGAGCCAGAATACATGCTCAATCACCCTGCCGGTAACTCGGTTGTCTTACAGGTGGGCAAACGCAAATTCTTGAAGATTACCTTCCAGTAAAAACTCACCCACTAACAGCGCTTAAAAAACAGCACAACGAGAATAGCCGTCTCTTCACGCTACAGCCTTATGCTGGAATCAGTGTCTTTACTTGGGTCACCACGGCTTGGCCAAATGCCTGAGCGGCTTCCGGTCCATTTGCACTCACTAGGTTTCCATCTACCGTCAACGGCTCTGCCGTATAGTCAGCACCAGCGTCTTTCAGAACTTGAATAGCGCTATCATCCGGCCAAACCGTCACTTTTTTCCCTTGAACCAACCCAGCTTTAGCTAACACGGCTCCAGAAAGGCAAATCGAAGCCACAACTTTGCCTGCTTGCTGGTGCTTTTGCAAGATCTGATGAAGAATTGCGTTATCCCACAAGTGTTCCGGCGATCCCATACCACCCACAACCACAACAGCGTCATAAATATTGCTCTGCACATCGTTCAGTGTCAGGGTAATGGTTTCAGTAGCGCCCAACATCCCTTTCGCTTCTCCAGTTTGGGTAGACACTGTTTCCACAGGCCAACCCTGGTCTTCAAAAACGCTGCGAGGCGCCTGTAATTCTTCGTCTCTATACTGATCCGGTGCAATCACCATCAATATTTTGTTTGTCATACTCATCACCTCTCAATTCAGTCATTACTCACGACATACAAGAGTTTTACCGTCAACATACGGCAAAATCAATTAACATTTGTTTATATTAATATAGGCCATATGGTCTACCCAACTCTGATCCCCCGGCCAATGGGGAAGCCACATTAAAACACCGATACTCATAATACAGAAGGTTCAATGAACAGGGAGCAAGCAATATGAATAACCAACCCCAACCCATGAGCAACCCCAACCTCAGTAACCCAATCCGCCGGGCAATGGCCAGTAAGGTCAATGTCATCGAAGACAGCACCGTAGAACTGTTTATTGTCGATACGCCTCAAAAAAAGTATACCTTTACCTCTTTAGAAGATGCACACCGGTTTGCCAATCAGTTGGCCTACCACAAAATGAAAACCAACCCCATTACAACTAACGCCGACCGGTATTTAGCTGGGTAAGACCTTTCCAAGACACCAAACAGCCTGCCGTACTTGTAAATTGTTCATTTGGACTATTCAGTCCACTTCAATACAGCCGATGACTTGGATAACCTCCCTATTTTGATATAAAAATAGATATAATATTAATCTCATGGTTTATATCATATTAATCTCGGGATGGATTCAGACCTGTTTTACGACGGTCATAATAACACTATAAGGTTTGCCGGAGAGAGGAGCCCATTCAGGGGATTTTATCCGGCAATGAAAAGAGGCAAACATATGGAAGGGCAAAAAGCCAAGCAGTATATCAATTCTTTTGCAACGGACATTCACCTATACCGATTGCCGGACGGCATTCGCTACAGTGTAGAAACAGTCCACCAACAAAAAACATTCTTATCTCTGGACGATGCCTGGGGTTATGCCGTAGCAATGGCATCCAGCCGCATGCAATTTGAAGGCACCAACGGTAGAAAGCGCATAGGACTCGTCAAACAACCCCATAATAGCCGGCAGTTCAGCGCTAAAGCAGGTCATCAAATGCCAGCACGATAAAAATTTCCCTTAAAACGCAACATTCGACGACAACGGCTCGGCCCTGAAGAAACATTTTCAGGGCTTTTTTTTTGCGCACATGCCCATTTATCTAAGGGCTACTCCCCTTCGGCAAGAAAGAAATTACCTATTTAATAAGCTTGTATCTTTATCCACTTCTTGCCTGCCTCGATTTAGTAATAGAGGCTTGAGTAAGTGCAGAATATGAACCTCATAAGCTCTTGCTATGAAACAGACTGCTCTTCAGGCAAATCTTCTTGCATTGACTCTTGGGGATCCTCTTGAGCAGGCTTGTTTCCGGCGTTCATCGGCGCCAAGCTTAGGCTAATCCGGCGTTCTTCAGGGTTAAACTTCACAATCTGAGTGGTAATGGTCTGCGAGACATCCAGCTTGGTATTATTGGCGTTTTCATACGCCATAATATCTTTACTGGGCAACAGCGCCTCCACGCCAGGGTAAATTTCCACAAAGGCGCCAAAGTGCTTTAACCGCGTAATGGTGCCTTCAGCCTCGTCACCTTGTTTCATTTCTTTGCCAATTTCAACCCAAGGATCGTTAAACTGGCTCTTAATAGACAAGCTCACCCGTTGACGGTCATGATCAATGCCAATGACCTCTACCTTGACCTTATCACCAATTTTCAAGATATCGCTGGGATGCTCCACCCATCGCCAGGACATTTGTGAGAGTGGCAACAAGCCATCTACGCCGCCCAAATCAATGAAGGCGCCAAAGTCGGTCAACCGAACCACTTCACCTTCAATAATGCCGCCTTCTTCAATGTTAGAGAACAGCTCCTTGCGTTGCTCCGCCATTTGTTCAGACACCACCTTACGGTGAGACATAATGATGTTATTACCGGCCTGATCCAGAGTCAGAATTTTCAGAGGAAGCTTCTGGTTAATCAGGTTTTCCAAAGAATCCCGGACACGAAGATGGCTGGAAGGCACAAACCCACGCAAGCCCATCACTTCAACCAACACACCGCCCTTAACAATGGAGGTGACAACACCTTCCACCACCGTATCGCTTTGCATCAAGTCTTCCAGCTTCTTCCAGTTTTGAGCGCTGAATACCCGACGATGAGAAAGGGTAAAGACGTTATCGTCGTTGGCATCCCGAAGGATAAAAAACTCGTAAGACTTCCCGACTTCCAACAGTTCTCCATCAGCAGCGTTGGGGTTTGCCATTTCTTTGCTCGGTAGGAAAGCAGAAACTTTTGCGCCAATATCCACCATGGCGCCTGGGCCTTCAATGGATAAAATAGTCCCCTTGGTAATCCCCCCACGAGGAAATGCATAATCATACTCGCCAAGCAGTAGCTGCTCAAACTGTTCAGTTTCTTCTTTGGTGCCGAGGGTTTCCTCCTTGCGATGGAACCGGGGCCTCTTCCCAAGCTGGGACATGAGCGGGGATAACCTCCAAAAAGACAAGACGACAAAGTAAAAGGCCTATTCCGTAGAATAGACCACAAATAAAATTATATCAAGAAGATAACAGAATTAATCAACTATTTGCTTGAGCTGCACGGAATTCCTCAGCTTTCGAATCGCTCTCAGTTCTATCTGTCGAATACATTCGCGGGTGACATCGTAGCGTTTTCCAATTTCCTCAAGGGTCATTTTCCCTTTAGTGCCTGTTTCCGGTTTACCTATATGTTTAAATCCAAATCTCATCGCTAAAACGTCCTGTTCCCGAGGAGAAAGCACGGACTTAATCGCCTGACGAAGGCTATCCAGGGCACCTTCCTTAAACAGTTGTTCATCTATACTTTCCTCATGATCCTCAACCACTTCCGAAAGCGGCTGACTATTCCCGTCTTTGTGGACCATTTCCGATTCTAGGCTCACTGTATTGAGGGTGACTCGGCGCAGGCGTTGCAATTTTTTTAGTGTAATGCCCAGCGCTGTGGCCAACTCTGTCTCTGTAGGGGAACGACCCTCCGTCTTTTTAAATTGATCCCGTGCTCGTCTTAGCTTAGTCATGGAATCAAACACGTGAGCTGGTAGACGAATTTGGCGATCATGATCGGTGTATGCTTGGAAAATATAATGTTTAATCCACCAGCTGGCATAGGTAGAGAACCGAAAACCTTTTCGGTAATCAAACATATCTACTGCCTTCATCAGTCCCAGGTTACCAGCTTGCACCAGTTCTAAGAACTCGGGACCTTTACCGGCATATTTTTTAGCCAGGCTAATGACCAAGCGTAAATTAGCCTGGACAAGCTTACGCCTTGCAGATTCGTCACCATTACGGATTCGTTTGGCCAACTCCCGTTCTTGGTCACTGCTCACCAAGTCTGCCCGTTGGGAGATAAACTGCATGTACTTTTCAGTACCATCCACTAAATTCGGCTGCTGGGCGAAGCCGCTACGGTCAAAACTATGGTTAAACGCAGCCGACTTAAACTCTGGAGAAAGGTTTATCTTATTCACTTTATTTCTCATGGTTCCCATATTGTCCATAAGTGTCATCCTCCTTAACGATTCTTCTCTTAATTCAGGCAACAGAAGGTAGCATATGGCACGCTTGGATCGGACGTGGAACGCTACCGACTGGTGTCAGATTGGATAGGTTATCTGTTTTGCCGGCCCTTGGACTATCCTGTCTATAAATACAGCAAGCTGCGTCTATTTAACTCAGGAGGCCCATACTGGCTAGTCGTTCTAAAAACGAAACAGTTAAAACATCAAATCTTCTTCTCAGGATTCTCTATCAGTATTTCTTTTAAGAGTGTCTAAAAATGGATCAGGTGTGTCTATATTGAGTTAATTTAATAAGGTCAGTAGTCGGTTTTTAGGGGTTTCCGACGGTTCTCATCTTTGAATTACTTCTCCGGTTACTACTTCTCAAATCATTTGGCTGAGGTATAGAAAGGGAAACACTCAATGTCCGGGTCAGGGGCATCGAGTGGCTAGGAGTCGCTTACTTTTCGGTGCAAATGGATGGTCTTGATAGCTTTATTCCTGTTCGTCACTTTTGTCACTATTGGTAGAGTCAAGGACGTTACTTCCGAAATCTAAACTTCTCTAATCTTTCTGTTTTCCACTCAATCGTGTCAGTACCGTTTTAGTATCCAGTCAGTATCTAATTTAATGCTTCCGTCGGCGGTTCGTTTCAACCCGACAATTTCTATCATATAGACAAGTGATATAAATTTCAATCGTTTTTTTATTAATACGTTACATTATTTTACAAAAACCCTGAAAACCCCTTATTTTACTGATTTATATAATTGACACAATAACGTATAAAAACAGTCTTATGGAGTAGATCACATTAAAAACAACAACAAACACATGAGCAAAGTTGTTCAATTGATGATAAAAAAGCCTAAAAAACGCCTGCTGTTTCTTCAGTTCTTGCAGAATTTTCACCCATAAACCGGCATTTATCCCCCTGCCGGGTGCCCCGCCGGTCAAATTCAGCATCTATCTCATTCATAATTTCCATCTTACGCTGCAACCACAACGGCGCCACCACATGCTGATGATGCCCATTCCCCGCCACGCGATGAATCACCGTCTCTGGATGTAGCCGCTCCATAAAGTCGCAAATAAGTTGCACATAATTCTCTTTATCCAATGGCTGCCACTCGCCTCGCAAGTATTGCTCTGCCAGTGGAGTCTTCTCCATAGCACACAGCAGATGGATTTTAACACCGTTTACCTTGAGTTTAGCCAACACATCCGCCGTTTCCATTTGATCTTCCCAGGACTCGCCAGGTAGGTCTAAAATCACATGGATACAATGGTCCAAGTTATATTTTTGGGTAAGCTCAAAGGCCTCCAGAAACTCATGGTGGGTCTCACACCGGTTTAGCAGGTCCAAAGTACGATCATGAATGGTCTGCATCCCATATTCCACACAAATGTAATTGTCCGGGGTCTGGTAGCTGGCTATCAAGGCCAATATCTCCTCATCCACACAGTCCGGTCGGGTGGAGATAGACATCCCGATAATGTCCGGGTGCGCTGCCATGGCTTCATCGTACAAGCTTTTTAGCCGCTCTACCGGACTATAGGTATTGGTAAAAGACTGAAAGTAGGCAATAAATTTCTCCGCGCCAAACCGCTTTCGCTGACGCTCAATGTTTTTGTGGATCTGCTCGGTAATGCTGTCCCGCCGATCCTGAGCCCGAGAAGAAGAGCCGGTTTGATCACAGAAGGTGCAACCACCTTTGCCTTTCACCCCATCACGATTTGGGCAGGTAAACCCCGCATCCAAAGTCACTTTATAGACTTTGCATCCAAATTTTTCTTTAAGATATTGGCTGTAGGGATAGTAGGGTTTAGTCATTTCAAGTAAGTTCTTGTTCTTAATAGATGCCAACAACTAGGCTATCTTATCATCAAGCTGAAATAAATCGCTTACTTCAAATGGCGAAAGCGCCTCCACCTGAGCATCTTTATTTATCCCCAGTCTATTGAATATAAAATCCTCAGCTAAAGAAATAGCCGCTCTATCTGATTCCATAAAGTGATCTTGAGGACGAATGTGGCCATCCTTTTCTTGAAAAAACTTATGGATATCAACATAACCGCCTGATCGAGTAGAGGGTTCCATATCTGTTAATTGCAGTTCTATAAGCGGATTTACGCCCGTGGAATTTGGTTCTTCCCATCCAGAAAGCAAAATACTATTTGGCCGATACGGAAAACCTCTTTGAGGTTTTTGCTGAAAAGCTCGGCCTGAAGCAACATCAAAAACTAAATCACGTATACCGCCAGGAGCATCAACAATAGAGCGAAGGTCGCTGGACATGTTTAACCCTTGAATGCCTATACGATAGTTAAAACTTCTGGCAAACTGAGTCTCATTTCTATCCAGAAAGCCAGGGTTATCGTGCTTACTTACTTTTAGTCCTTCAGGGAATTCTTGAAGTCTAGACAGATCGAACCCTTCTGCTTGTTGGTTTGTTAACACTCTCTGAGCAGCGTGAAAAAAAGATGGTGGTTTTACT
>JAHQWC010000032.1 GCA_019634025.1 Vampirovibrio sp. | reverse complement strand
TAGCAATACTCTGATCAATCGAACTGAATTTATCAGAATTTGGAGTAGGGCAATTATCAGGAATACCAGGGCCATAAATCCAGGACTTGATATCGCTCTTCATATCGTATTTTTCGATTAAGTTTTTGTTGATTTTTTCTGCACTTAACACAATTTCTTTTTTTCCTTCTTTAGACGATAAACCATGCCAAATAGAATTTTCTAAAAAGGGTTGCAGGGCGGCCTTACCGGTAAAGTAACTGATGGCCCCAAAGAAAGCGGTTTTAATGAGGTTGCCCATCCCAACTTTATTGTGACCGGCTTTATCGGTGGAATAAGCGTTATTGGCCATTTTTTTAAGGCCCCACAACGTTGCCAGCCCAAACAGGCCAGACTTCAGATACGTCCAAATATTTTTTTTGGCAGATGGACGGGTAAAGGCTTTATGCCCTAAGTCAGGCTGTGTCGTCCGGGTAAAGCTATCTGTTTTTAATCCAGAAGGAGACGGAACCAGCAAATTCGCCCGCTGAAGTGTTGAGGCAGTTGGTCTTGCAATAGGCTGATGAAATGGATGAAGCCGACTATTAGGGTAAAGGGATGGAGAAATTCCGGTAAGAGATGAAGAAGATAAAGACATAAACAACCTCCTATGTCGTGGCGATTGAGTGGCCACCTGGTTGTATGGGGGAGCACACTACTATTAAATCAATTTTGGCATTTCAGCGCTTGAGGAAAAGCCCTCAAGACAGCTGGGTAATTTTTCCTATTTTTGGATTCATGCGTTACGATACTTGGCTTAAACCCCATAAAAAATCGGTCATATGTCGATGATGACAGTGTTATGATGGACAAGTGTCCAAGAGCAAGCCTCCATATGGAGACTACCTTCTTGGAAAAGACACGGCTTAGAAGGAATTGATACATACATGTCCACCACACCAGGAACGACCGAAACCTTTAGCGGAAAACGCCGGCAGGAATCGCCGGAAGCAGATTCATTACGCATGGGGTGTGGGTGGAGTCGAGGGACCACAGGCAAACCCTGGATACTGATTGAAACCACCCAGGGAGATTCCCATCCGGGATCCATTCACCTGGGAGATCTGGCTGAGTTTGTGGAAAAAGGCGTTTTGGCCGCAGATGGCGCTCCGGCACATTACGCCTGTACCGACATTTGCGATGGCATTGCACAGGGCACGGCGGGGATGGATTACTCACTGCCGTCCCGAGAGGTCATGACCATGGCCTGTGAGATGCACGCCAATGCAGGTCATGCAGATGGCGCCGTGTTTCTATCTGGTTGCGATAAATCGTTGCCGGCGCATCTCATCGCCATGTTGCGCATTAACCGGCCCGCCATTGTGGTGCCGGGGGGCGTCATGGACTCTGGGCCGGAAGGGTTTACCCTGGAAGGCGTAGGCACCATGTACGCCAAAAAGCGCCGGGGCGAACTGAATGACACCGACTACGAATTCTTAAGAAGCAATGCCTGCCCATCTTCAGGCTCATGCGCCTTTTTTGGCACCGCCGCCACTATGCAGATGTTGAGCGAAGCCATGGGTCTGGCTCAGCCGTCTACAGCATTAATTCCAGCCCATTTAAATGCGCTTAAAGATTCTGCCCGCTCCGCCGGAACACGGGTTTTGGAGTTGATTTCAGAAGATTTAAGGCCTCGCGATATTTTTACCCAGGAGACATTGGAAAATGCGTTGATTGTTCATGCTGCCACCGGGGGATCTACCAATGCGCTGATTCATTTGGCTGCCATGGCCCAGGAAGCCGGGCTGGATTTTTCTTACGAGAAAGTGAACGAGATTAACCGGCGGGTGCCCTTTATTTTGAACCTGAAACCTTCAGGTCGGTTTAACTGCAACATGATTTGGTACGCCGGGGGCATCCATCGAATTTTATGGGAGCTGCGAGGGTTTTTAAACCTCAACACCAAAAGCGTTACGGGTCTTACCTTAGGAGAAAACCTGGAGATTTTGGACAGGACCGGACATTTTCAGCAGATGCCGGGGTATCTAGCCAACTACGGAGCCACGGTGAAAGATCTCATCCGTCCGGTGTCTGAGCCGTTGGCGCCAACCGGGAGTATCCGGGTGCTGTTTGGCAACCTGGCGCCAGAGGGCGCCGTGGTCAAAGTGTCTGCCTGGCTGAAAGACCAAAACGACACTGCTGAAAAAAAGATCTATGCAGCCCGGGTTTTTGACACGCAACAAGTGGCGTTGGAAGCTATTTTTGCCGGAAAAATAAACCCCGGGGACGCCATCATTATTCGGTACGAAGGGCCGGCAGCCAGTGGGATGCCGGAACAGTTTTATGTGACCGAGGCGATTGCCTCGAACCCCATACTGGCCACCAGCACTGCCTTGATTACTGACGGTCGGTTTTCTGGGGCGACTCGCGGACCGGCCCTTGGGCATGTGTGCCCGGAAGCCGCACGAGGCGGACCCATTGCCGTGGTTGAAGAAGGCGATGAGATCGAAATTGATCTCAATGCATGTTCTTTGAATATAATAGGAGTCAAGGCAACGAACCACCCTAATTCCGTTGGAGAGAATACTGGTACGAAAGCATCATCTGTGGATGACATCGCACAAATCCTCCAAATGCGCCTTGATGAATGGGTGGCTCCTCGTCCAAAATATAACCAAGGATTATTAGGAATATACACCCGGTGCGCGTTACCGGTGCATGAAGGAGGCGGGCTATCGACATTGTAGCGATTGGCGAGGCAATGGTGGAACTGTCGGCGGACGGGGATATTCGCCAGGCCAGCACATTTAACAAAACCTATGCCGGCGATGCCTACAACACCGCCGTTGCAGCCACCCGGTTGGGATCTCGGGTCAGCTTTTTAAGCCGCTTGGGGCAAGATCCGTTTGCGGCAGACCTCTATGACACCATTCAACGAGAAGGGGTGGATGTGACCCATATGCGCACCTGGCCCGATGGGTTTACCGGATTATATTTGGCCGAAAACTTAAAAGAGGGTGGCCGGGATTTTTATTATTACCGTAAAGGCAGTGCGGCGTCTCATTTGTCGGAAGACGATATTGACGTCAAGCTCATCAAGTCCAGCAAAATTGTGTATGCCACCGGCATTACCATGGGGCTATCCACCTCTGCCCGTAAAGCGGTTAAAAAAGCGTTTCAGGTGGCGAGAGAAAACAATGTGATTACCGCCTTTGACCCCAACTTCCGCGAGCAGTTGTGGGATGGCTCTGAAGATGCCTTTGACGCCTTGAACGAAATTTTACCGTTGGTGGATGTGATTCTGCCTTCTGTGCCCGATGATACCCTGCCGGTTATTGGTTTGAGCCGCCCGGAACAAGTCATTGACTATTTTGCCTTTAAAGACGTGAAGGTTGTGGTGGTTAAAGTTGGCGGGGATGGATGCTACCTGTCTTATAAGCGCGAAGTGCAATATATTCCTTCTCTCAAAATACAGGCGGTGGATACCACCGGCGCAGGCGATGCCTTTAACGGCGGGTTTTTACATGGGTTGGCCACTAACCAAAGCCTGTTGGATTGCGCCCGGCTGGGTGTGACCACCGCAGGCTTAAAGGTACAAAACCCCGGCACCATTAAAGGCTTACCCAACCGCGAGTCGGTTTACTCTCGGGTGTTTGCCTCACCGTTGAAGGCTTAAATACAGCTTTTTATTTTTCCATTTGTGCGGTTGATACAGCTTGAAATCCCGCCGCCTTCGGCCTATGATGGCGCGGTATCAACACAGTGATGCCTACATAGTATGCAAGCGCATGTAGTGTGTTTAAGGCCTATGTATTCATGTATCAACCGAGAGGAGAATGAACCAATGGCACCGCAAATCGGAAAAGCCGCACCGGAATTTACCACCCAAGCCTACGCTGACGGCGCAATGAAAGATGTTTCTTTAAGAGACTACAAAGGTAAGTGGGTTGTCCTGTTCTTTTACCCGTTAGATTTTACCTTCGTTTGCCCAACTGAAATCCAGGGCTTTAGCGAAAAAGTGGGTGATTTTGAAAAAGCCAACTGCCAAATCCTCGGCGCCAGCGTCGACAGCGTTTTCTCTCACAAAGCCTGGAGTGAAGGCGATTTGGGTCAGATGAAATACCCGCTGTTGTCCGACATCAGCCACCGCATTAGCCGGGATTATGGCGTGCTGTTGGAAGACAAAGGCATCAGCCTCCGCGGCGTGTTCATTATTGATCCCGACGGCATTCTGCGCAGCTATGTCGTCAACGATCTGTCTGTTGGCCGGAACGTAGACGAAGTGCTGCGGATCGTCCAAGCCTTCCAAACCGGCGAGCTTTGCCCCGTGGGTTGGAAGCCTGGTGAGAAAACCTTAGGTAAAGCCTAGGTTTTTTAAACTAAGCTAAATCTTTAATCAGGGCGGTTCGCATATGTGAACCGCCCTGATGCTTTGTAGTAAAACTTTTGCGTGGCTGAAGGCCACTATAGCCAACCGAGATTTTCTTTAAACAGTAAAACGGACCTCATTCAAAGAAATGAGCAGGGAGCAACTTGGCTCCCTGCCCACAACTGATTCTATATCATTAGTCTCTATTCAAATAGTCCTTCAGCAACTGAAAGCCTGCACCGGCTCCGGCGCCAACGGCGGCGCCTTTTAGCTTGCTGCGCTTGGTCGTGGCGCTTACGCCAGTCCCAATAATGGCGCCTTTGGCGGTATTCCTGATGAGCGGACGATCTCGAAGGGTATCGCTGTTGTCCACTACACCGGTGCCAGCACCGGTCAAGGCGCCTACGCCAGCACCACGCAGCACACTGCCACGTTCTGACAAACCGCCAGTAATAGCGCCTACGCCGGCGCCAATGGCGGAATGCTTCACCACATTTCGAGTTTTCTCGCCGGCAAGGGCGCTACCCGGTGCAAGAATGACCGCCGTGGCCATTACCGCAATGGATAACGCCATGGATTTTTTGCAAACCAAATTCAACACATGCGTCATACGTCATAACCTCCCTATCAGTATCTGAGCCAATAAAACCTATCCTTTGGATATATGTTCTCTTAGACGGACATGTTTACGGGAGGTTCCAACCCATCAAAAGCATCGTATACTCAGAATTTAGAACCCTATCCACCATGGAAACACCTGATGCTATTGGGCATTGACTTTTAAGATATTACATTCCGTTACAAAGCGTTCTAGGCACCCAAAAATATTTTTTTATATATATAAGTATAAATATATGGCTGGGTTGGAATCATGGCTTTCCGGAGTATTCTCATGGCACTAGATTACAAGCAATGGCTTGGGGTACCTATTCAGCCTTCTCTATCACAGGGTGAAAATATTGTAGCGAGTAGCCAAAATGCAAATAGTGCTTGGCAAATGCCTGCACCTGTTGATGATTTTACTTCTCGACATTCCATTGGTACAAAAGGTTTCGGTGAAACCGCTCCACCTGCCCTTCACAAGGGCTGGATTGCCCCTGAAACCTACGTAAGACTTTTAAGGGCAAGCGATAATATATATACTGGGCATATACCTTCAGAACTGTTGGACATCTATAAGGGTAATCCAAAACAATTGCTTCAAACATTTGATGAAATCACGCAGTTCGCCCGTCGAGTCGAAAAACGAGGGGAAACAGAACGTCAAAGTACATATTTACTAGAGATAGAAGGGTTTGATAGCACGGCCACCCTTAAGAGGGTTGACAATGGCGAGTTTGGCGTCGTCTATCATGTAAAAATGAATGGTGAAGATTATGCACTCAAAGTTTTTCATTCAGATCTACCACCTGAAAGCATTCAAAAAGCCATAGAGGGGACTCACGGAGCCTTTAAGGAAACCGCAACCGATTTGTCACTCTATAAAAACCGTTATGATGATTACCGGCATTTTTATTTAGGCAACCCACATCAAGGCTGGGTATTGGGTGAGTTTATTGATGACACATTAACTCGCCCACCTTATGGAAGAAGGTTACATGAAGATGGTGTTATTAATCTTGATGTATCAGAAGTAAAGTCAGGTTCTGATAAAAATAAAATTGGCCCAGCCGAAATTAGTATTGATCCAGGCGGATTTGGACGTCAGGCAGATTTTATTGAAGTTGATACGTTGTTGGAGAGTAATCACCTCTTTGAGAGAAGGTACGGAGCATTTAAGCTTCAATTCGTTCCTGGTAACAATAAACGTATACTAATACTCAAAGCATTAGAGTCAGATGATCCAGGAGTATTAGCATTTCTTCCTAGTCAATTACAATTTTTACCCAAAAGTATTCAGGTTGAAAAATTTGATCAACTTCTCGCAACTGGACACTCAGATATCTTAACGAGTTTAGCCCAAAACATAGATACACTTTTACAGGGAGACGGGCTGAGTAATCCCAATAAAACCAAGAGGTTTGATGCGCTCCTAAAGAGTGGACAACCCAGAATATTAGCGGGCCTTGCTCAACATGTAAGTCATTTGCCTAAAGGTGATCAAGCAAGTAGGTTTCATCAATTGCTCGCCAGCGGCCATCCTGAAGTCTTACAGCATCTATATAAATCTTCTTTTAAAATAGATTCTTTTACAAAATCCGATACTTTGGATGTTATCGACAAACTGATATCTACGAAACATCCAGCAGTATTAGGATCAATCGCTAAAAATATAGATGAATTTATCTTTTTCCCGGAATCAGAAATAATTAAGAGAGTTCCAGCATTAGTTCAATCAGATTTAAACACTGCTATGGCTTTTGCCAAAGAGTTGGGCAAGCTAACATCAAGGAAAAAAGCTGCCCATATCGCATATGATCACCTATTGTCTAGGCAGGATCCAGAAGTCATACCTTTTTTAGTAAAAAATGTTGGTGTACTGGATGACAACCGTAAACGTGAAGTGATAGAGCAGTTAATTTTATATGAATTAGCTGCAGACGATCAATTATTGTTAGCAGCTTCACATCCCGACCAAGACTTTCAAATTAGCACTCTAGAAGATTATGTAGAAGCTAAACGGAGAGAAACTAGCCTTGAAGGTTTTTTGGAGCAGGCAAATTTCATTCAAGGAATTGAAAAAGTTGCACTCTAACTTATAACTCTATTACTTCCCTATCATCCAATTTGATAAAATGTTTAAGAGAGTTTCCATAAATAGCAGACAGAGTTAAACTAAAAAACTTCTCGACTCGTTATACTCTTCTTGCACTCGCATATAGGGCTTTAACATATGGTAGCTGCTTTCCAGGGCTTCCATATTAAAAATCTCCAGAGCCAAGTTGATTTTGCGCGGCAGCAACACCAGGTGGTTTAAGAACCCGTCCATATCAATGTTGCCGTCTAAAAAGCCGTTGTGATCATCCAGCTCTCCGTGGTTGTTGTGGGCGTGGATGTAATCCAGGTGACTGCTCATGGTATCCACCCAATCAACGGCAGACACCTGGGAGAAGAGATTCGCGTGGCCGGTGTCCAGGCACACTTTGAAGTTGGGAGAATCGACGCCTTCAGCCATATCCACCAAAATATCCGGGCGATCGTCCATAAAGTTTTCCATCAATATGGTCAGGTCGCTACCTTCCAGTTCATCAGCAACAATCTGACCCCAGTAATCAATACTACCGGCCAGCCAATCCTGATAAACATTTGCCACTTTATACACCGGAGAATATTGGGAATGGAAAACAATATACTTGGCTCCCAACTCCTTAGCAGCTTGAATCGCTTGACGGTAGCGGGTGCGCGAGCATTTATTGATACAAGGATCCATACTCACCGGGTTAGTATCAAACACCGGCCCATGGACCGACATTTTACCCTGCAATCCACTAAACATTTGCTGATATTTGATCAGCTCTTCATCCTGTTTTTCCAGGAGTTCCGGTGACATGAACACCGGCACCTCGTAATGGATCTGCTGGCTCACGGCAAAATCTACGGCTTGTTGCAAGTCTACAAATTTTGGCGCCGCATAAATAGATTCGATCAACCCAGACACTCCTTCACGTGAAAATAGCCCCATCGGCAATAAAGAACCACAACACACCCATCACCAGACACGGTGATATACTAGATTGTAACGCTGTGTATCTGGTTGTACAAGCGGGTGAGGGCTGAATTTCGTATAAAAAGACCATTTAAAGGCTATTTAATGGATGACACGATCTGAATTCCAGTTAAACTATAATTATGGATAGACCATGAGCCCAGCACCATGCGCTGGATTGCGGCAGTCACAAAACGCCGCAGAGAGTTAACGAGTGAATAGAGGAACAACGGGTATGTGGAAACCTTTGCGAGTGTCTGGATTGATTCTCAGCGGCCTGCTGCTAGTGTCAGTATATCTTGCATTTCCGGAATCAGGATGGTGTGGCAAGGTCTTAGTCGGCAAAATTTCAGAAGAAACTATCTATCGGGTACCCGGCTTGCGTGGCTTTGTTTATGACGGAGAAACTGGTATGCCTGTGCAAGGGGCCTTAGTCACCATTCCCTCTCAGGGAATGGCTGTTAAGTCCAATAACAGAGGGGCCTATGCCATTAAAGAAATGCCTTTAAACGGCCCTCCCAAAATGATTGTCAAAATTGCCAAGCAAGGCTACGCACCCTTTAGTTACACCATTGATATGGGCAAGTTCCAACAGGCCAGCGCTAAGGGTTCCCAAGCGCCCATCAGTGTGCAACTTCGACGACTCAAAAAAATATTGGTGATTGATGACAATTTACGCCACCTGGGAGATGGTCAGTATTCCCACGTTTCTGCCGGTGCCCGGCAATTCCGCAAACAGTCAGACGGCACCGCTTATATGCAACAGTTCTTTTTACCTCGGATGGACATCGCTGCTTTCCCTATACTGGAAATTGGATCTATCCTAGGCCTAGACACTCGTGAAGCGCACCAAAATGGTCAAAGCCATCATCATAAACAAAGCTCACCGGTCCGTATCCGGATCAACGGCCGGGAAATTTCTCGCATTGCGACCAATGGCGACGGTCATAAAGTTCAATTCCCAAAGCACTTGTTAAACAAAAATGGCATTAACACCATCGAACTGGAAACCGGCTATCATTACCCAGACGGCAAACGGATTGACTATGATGACATGGAGTTTATGAATCTTCTCCTCCAATTGTAGTGCTTTAAGTAATATAGATTCGTATTAACAGGATCGGGATAGGTAAGCAAATAGGTAGCTGGAAAGCTTGATAAGATGATAATAATTCCTGCTTGCCGAAAGCAGAGCCCCTAGATAAATACGCAGGTGCGTATAAAATGTGGTACGATTTTCTGTGGCAGTGATCTATTAGGGATGTAGGAACAACTCCATGGAAATTATCGACCGCATTGAAGATGGCTATGTAGTGTTGGATATTCAGTCCGACATGCTGGAATACCCCAAGACCATGGTACTGAAAAATCATGTGATGCATTTGCTACAAGATGGACACCAGCGCTTTGTGATGAACCTGTCCAAAGTGGAAATGTTGGACAGTTTTGGGATTGCTTCTTTTATCTCCATTTTGAAGCTTTGCAAATCCAAAAACGGAAATCTAACGCTGTACGGACTAAATCAGCCGGTCATGCACTTGATGGAACTGACCCACATGGATCGGGTCCTGGATATCTGGGAAACCGAAGGCCAAGCAGTGAGTCAGGTAAAGTCTTAAATAAAGCTTTAATCTTGACTCACACGTTTGATAGCTTCATCCAATGGTAAATCGTTGGATTGGTGAAGTTCCGTTTTCTCGCTTTCAGAATAATCGTCATCCGTTATTTCAGCAATCAGTTTTTTCACAAAATGCACTTCTGCTAATTGGTCTTCTAATCGGCCTAAGAGTTTGTGATGCAACAGTTGTTCTAATACGATCCCAATTTGTTCACCTTCTGGCAATCCTAGCTCAATAAGATCTTTACCATTGAGTTCAAGTCGAACATCTTTCCACTTACGGATATATGTCTGTAAGGCATTGATCAAGGTGGCATATCGCTGGGGATCTTCTTCCAACAGGATAGCAGCAGCAATAGAAGCAGTTTGGTGAGGATTAAAGACCTCATAGATATCCACCGGTGAAGATTGTTCTTGAATCGAATCCAATGCATTCATTTTGGTGATTTCCCGACATTTTTCAACCAGATCCCGCTCTGCCTTACTCAAAACCAAACGGTTGGCAGACTCTAGAAAGTCAGATTCCTCAATAGCCAATCCCATTAAAGACAGATAGATCTCCCACAGAAACTTCTTAGGGTCTTTGGGAGTAAGGAGTGCCAGCACATCTGGCAAACGATCTGAAGCTCTGATGAAAGTATTTTTCAAAAATTGAGTAGTATCCTCGGAAATCGTTAAATCCATATTGATGAGCCGGATACCTTGCAAATCCAAAAAAGTTAGCAAAATATTACGTTTGGCTGGCGTCTCCGGCGCCCGGAAGAGAGACCGCATTTCCTGTTTAATCCGTTCTCCGCCACCTCGATATACAGACGCACCATGGGCTAAAAACATATTAAGGAGTTGGAAGGTTGCCGAAGAAATATTAAAATCCAGTCGGGCGGCAAATTTCAGCACTCTTAAGATCCGACTGGGATCTTCGAAAAACGAAGCGGGATGGAGAACCCTGATCAGCCGGTTTTCAATATCTGCCACACCTCCCATATGATCTAAAAGTTTACCTAACTCATGAATAGACAGCGCTAGGGTATTTAAGGAAAAATCTCGCCGGATAATATCTTGAGCTAAGGGCACGCCACGCTCCACAACCGTGGGAAGGGCGCCACATTTTGCATAGATTTCTGTACGGGTAGAAGCAATATCAAACGCAATGGATTCTTTGTATTGGAGTTTAGCCGTGCCAAACTCTGGAAATTCTTCAACCATAGTGAAGTTTCGGGAGTTGGCAACGATGAACCGGCAGCAGTCAGAAGCGCTGCCCTCTACGGTAATATCCACATCCATCAAATCCAGGCGGCGCTCTTGGTAGATTAAGAGATCTCGGACAATCCCGCCAATAACATAGGCCTTAAAGTTGGAACGTTTGAGAAGCGATTGCAGTTCATATAAAGCCGCCACAAAGTATCCGGGAAAGAATTCTGTCAAACGGTTTGAAATATCCAGCTCTTCAGGTTCGTTTGAGAATAGAACATCCGGTTCCTCTTGAGCCGTTTCCGGTATTTCCAGAAGAGCTATCGATTCAATGGGTAACTGAGCCAATCCCATCGCTATCATTTTTTTCAGGGATCCTGCATCAACCCGGTAGGTCCGACTATTTTTTTCAAACCGGACTACTGTCTGATCTTCTAATTGCTGCATCGCTGCTTCGATGAAAGTGTGAGATGTAAATCCCATAGGAGATATCCTTAGTCATTATCAAGAAGGAAGCTAAAGTATTGGGAACCCATTATACGGTTATCCAAAAATAAATGCGGACGTCAGATCATAAGATGAAGAGAGGTTGCTCTATCTTTTAAGAGATGATTATATGGGGAAGTTCCTGTCCAGAAGCTATATCTATCTTTTGGACTCAAAAAGTTAAAATAGCTTTAAATTAAGCCAATATTAACGGATAAAAGGCAAGCAATTATGACGCCCCCCAGTGTAATGATGTTTCCGCGAATTACCTTGCATTGTACCTGCGGCAATGAATTTACTATTAACGTGATGCGGTTTAAAAACCGAGAACTTGTTTGTTGTCTGATTTGTGGCGCAATTTTCCCAGAAGATTTAGGCGAAAAATTTGTGAAAGCTTTGCAGGATATGTTTACCGTAAAGCATGAGCTGGAAAATCATGACAGCGGATTTGATATCTCCTTTCTCTATAAATCCACCTTTACCCAACCGCCTGCACCACATCCTTTTGAGCCGGAAGATTTTCCTGAAACCGAACACCTGCAGCAAGGGTAATATCACTAGCCTTTTTATAGGCTAACTCCCTAATAAGGTGGTTTATTTATGAACATTTCTATCATCATCCCAACCTATCAGCGGCCTGAACTTATTGAACGCTTGTGTGAGCAAGTATTAGTACAAGAACTGCCTAACGGCATTGCCCCATTAAATATCGCAGTTTATATCGTGGACGACGATGATGCAGGGAATGTAAGCAAGAGTGTGGAAACCCTTGCTAAAAAAATACCGGCAGGATCGCCATACTCTTTTACTTACGTGCTTGGAGAAGGCCTTGGCCCTGGCCAGGCAAGGAACAAGGCGGTTACCGAATCGAAATGCAATGATGACGATTGGGTGATTTTTTTAGACGATGATTGCGAAGTAGGAAAAAAGTGGTTATCTGAGTTCATAGAAGGTATCTCCAAAAGGCCGGGGGCTGAAATGTATTATGGGCCTGTAACTTCAGGTGCACAGCCATGCCCACCGTTCTTACATGCCCTGGATATTCAAGAGTCTCCATACAAAGGCGCAAATATTGCGTTTAAAGCCAAAGCTTATAAGGCGTTGGGAGGGTTTGAAGAACCCCTTTCATACTGGGCAGAAGATTGGGACCTTGTTGCCAAGGCGCAGAAGGCAGAGGTAAAACTTAATTACTTGCCTCATTGGCAATGCGGTCATCCAGCTCGATATACAAGCCCACGGTATCTTTACTGGCCAAGAATCCAGCAGCACTTTACCACGGTGGCCCATATGTTAGAAGCATACCCACAGCTTAATGAGGTTCAAAAGCATTTTTCGTCATTTTTCCGCCAGGCACCCCTGATGCTTGGGATCCGGCTACTATTTTGGCTACTACCGGCTTTGGTGGTCTCTCCAGGGCGGGTGTTTCTGGTTTTTATGCTGTTAAACATCTCGTTCGATGCTATCCGGCTTATCCGTAAGCAGATGCATTTAAAAGCACATCGATACAGAGTGCGAGGAGTCGACGCCATACTCTATCTTTTATTAAACTGGACCGAAGACTTGTGGACTGCAATTCAGCGGTTGTGGGTGCTGGGCTACACGCAAAAGCTGAAGCTAGCGAAATAGACTTATACCAAAGCCCGTAAAGTGGATTCTATGCCAGTGATAATAAAGTCTTGTTAATTTTTCTTGAGCGTGTAGGATATAGCGGAACAAGACGTCTTTTACGGTGTTTTATGTCATCAGTGTTTTTTGCGCTTGAGCGGATTAAAATACTGACCAAGGCAAACCTTTAGCTCTAAAAATACTGAAAAGACCAGCCACCCAAAAGACCAAATCATAACAAAGGAGTCACTTTTTCTATGTCTACGGCCACCCTTGAGGAATTAATGGAAGCGGGCGTCCACTTCGGCCACCAAACCAAACGCTGGAACCCCAAAATGAAACCGTTTATCTGGGGTGAGCGTAACGGCATCTATATTATTGATTTGACCCAAACTACCCACTTACTGGACCGAGCCTGCGAAGTTGTTCGGCTAGCCGCCGCCAAAGGCAAAAAGATTGTGTTTGTGGGCACCAAACGCCAAGCCGTGGATATTGTAGAAGAAGAAGCGAAACGCTGTGGGGCACACTTCATTAATAAACGCTGGTTGGGCGGCACTCTGACCAACTTTGAAACCATTCGGACCCGGATTAATAAACTACGGGAACTGGAAGAAATGCGGGATAACGGCCACTTTGAGCGGCTGCCGAAAAAAGAAGTTGCCGTACTCACCCGTCAATTGACCAAACTGGAACGGAGTTTGGGCGGCATTAAGGAAATGCGCGGGATGCCGGATTTACTGTTTGTGGTAGACCAAAAGCGCGAGATTATTGCTGTCCAAGAAGCCAACAAGGCTGGTATTCCAATTGTGGGCATTGTGGACACCAACTGCGATCCGGAAATGATTGATTACGTCATTCCGGGTAACGACGACGCCATTCGTGCCATCCGGTTGCTAACCGCCAAGGTTGCCGACGCCATTATTGAAGGTAAGGCCAGTCGCGAAGAGTACATTGCCAAAGGCAAAAAAGACAAAGCTGCTGCTAAAGAAGAATCAGATGCAGAAGCACCTGCCGCTGCTGAAAGCTCTTCTGATGAAGCTGCTGCCGAGCAACCTGTTGCTGCCGGGGCTGCAGCAGACGAAAAGTAACGGCTAAACAGTAAGGCCGGTCTGAATACTGACATTTAGAATATTTAGGAAAGCGTTATGAGTATTACTGCATCACAAGTCAAAGAACTCCGGGAACTCACCGGCGCCGGAATGATGGACGCCAAGAAAGCCTTGGTGGAAGCCGACGGCGATATGAAGAAGGCTGCTGAAGTATTGCGTCAGCGTGGGATTGCTACTGCCGAGAAAAAGAGCGGCCGTACCGCTGCAGAAGGCTTGGTTCAAGCCGAAATTTCTGCTGACGGTAAAACCGGCGTGCTGGTGGAAGTAAACTGCGAAACCGACTTTGTGGCCAAAGGCGATGCCTTTACCGGATTTGCTGACAGTGTCGCCAAGTTTATTTTGGAAAAAAGCCCGGCAAACACCGACGCTTTGTTGGCCTTACCAGCACCTGGCGGCAGTGGTTCTATGAAGGATCACGTTACAGAACAGATCGCTCAGATTAAAGAAAACATCTCTATTCGCAGGTTTGTGCGGTATGAGATTGCCGGAGCCGGTCAACTAAAGTCTTACATCCACACTGGTGGTAAGATTGGCGTGCTGGTGGAGTTGGTTGCTGGTAAAGACGAAACCGTGAAATCTGATGAGTTTCAGCAATTGGTAAAAGACTTGTCGATGCAAATCGCCAGCTCTGCACCGGAATTCCCGACTCGGGACGAGGTTTCTAAAGAAGTGATTGAAGAAGAAACCCGCGTTGAGATGGGTAAGGAAGATATCCAAAGCAAGCCTCCTGAAATCCGCGAGAAGATTGTGTCTGGCCGGGTGGACAAGCTGGTTGCCCAGAAGGTCTTGTACGAACAACCCTTTATCAAAGACCCGTCCAAAACGGTGAGCGAGTTGGTTCAAGAAACGGCCTCCAAACTTGGAGATACATTGAAAGTTTCCCGTTTCACCCGGTACTTGCTGGGTGAGGGCATTGAGAAAGAAGAAAAGAGCTTTGCCGAAGAAGTAATGGCAGCACAAGCTCAATAATCATTAGTTTTAAACGGGAGGCGACAAGCCTCCCGTTTTTTAATGTCCAAGCCATCCAGACCTCTTCAAATACAGTAAAGGAAACTTTGAATGACCGCTCAACCTGATACCCTACCGGATGCCTCTACTGAAACCAATGCTTCTTTGAAATATAAGCGGGTACTTTTAAAAATTAGTGGTGAAGCCTTGATGGGAGATCAGGGGTTTGGGATTAAGCCGGAGGTGGTGTCTACGGTTGCCGATGAGATTGCCGCCATTATGGAAGAAGGGGTGAAGGTTGCCGTGGTGGTGGGCGGTGGAAATATCTTTAGAGGCTTGCAAAACAGCTCTAAGCTGGGGATGGATCGGGCGGCGGCAGACTATGTAGGGATGCTGGCCACGGTGATGAATGCGTTGATTTTACAGGGTGTCCTGAAGTCCAGAGGTGTTCAGGTGCGGGTGCTAACGGCTATTAGTATTGATAAGGTGGCTGAGCCTTACATTCGGTTGCGGGCCATGCGGCACCTGGAAAAGGGTCGGGTGGTTGTTTTTGGTGGTGGAACCGGAAACCCATTTTTCTCCACCGACACTACGTCAGCCCTGCGGGCGGCGGAAATTGGCGCCGATGTGGTGTTGATGGCCAAGAATGGCGTGGATGGCGTGTATGACAAGGATCCCAATGTACATTCGGATGCAACTCGCTATGATGAGCTGACCTATGATGATGTGTTGATTAAGAACCTGAAGGTGATGGATCAGACTGCGATTTCGTTGTGTAAGGATACGAAATTGCCCATTATTGTGTTTGATTTTAACGCCAAGGGTTCTATTACCCGGATTTTGCACGGTGAGAAGGTGGGAACCACCATCGCTTAAAGGGTTATGGGTTTGTAACGGACTGTGACCGATTTTCCCCAAAATGTCTCATTTTTAAAAACAGGTTTTTTGGGACATTATGTGGAAACACGCTTTAATCGTGCGTTTTCAGGGTGGTTATCATGTCCCATGCCTCACATTTAGGGCATGGATTTTTGGGGAGTGGATAGGTCGGTAACAGCTGCTTCTCTCTCCGCAAGGAGAGCTCTGCAAAAATCTTATCAATTTCATTAATATAAAAGAGCATCTATCTGTTTATACTGAGATTGGTTGATAGCCAGCAGAGCTGGCGCTGGGGCCTGTTCCTGCCCCAAACCCGGCCCTGAGTACTTCTTGAAGGGCTCCGCCCTTCACCCTTTGCGTTGAGGCTTTGCCTCAACGATTTGTTCGTTAGGAAACTTATATAAGAGTCGCCGTATGGAAAAAAGGTGGTTAGGGGTTTTACTATTCAATTATCAAGGTACTATCCGGCGGAGCTGTTTGGTGGGCTGACGCCGTTCTAACGAGCAATATTGACTTATTTTTGCTGTATTGATTACTGTAATGACCTTTCAGGGTCTGTCAATTTACGCCAATGTCTTTCTTGCAGGCAATAACCGTATTGTTTCTTTTTTATTCTTTTAAGTCGGTGGTAAAAGGAAGATACCGTGGCAATTCCACGTATAAATATGATACGCAGATGGTGGGCAATCCAAAGACAGCATACTCTCCCTAACGCACGTCACCGTGTCGCCAGTGAATGGGCTCGAATGAATAGTCTTCCAAAAGCACGTCAATGCATTAGCACTGGAAGTGCTCGATTAGGAGCCAGGGCGACACGTTTTATGAGCCAACCTGACATAACTCCGTTAACGAATGTTGCTTTCACAGGCCCAGAAGGGATAAAGATTGCCTCTATAGCACTGCTGACAAAGGCAATATTTAAGAAACAGTGATGAAAGTATCATTTCGCCCCTTAAATTCTGTGAACAACCTATTTCCACAAGACTTTGGGCTGCATTTTGGCAGGGTAGAGAAGGATTCGGTAAAACAATTAGCATCCCCTGATTTTGCCAGACCGGATGAGGTTGCTGGGATTATGGATGCTATAAACAGAATTTGGAAAGCTGAGTATGGTAAGGAATATGGGTTAGATTGGTGCAAAGACTGGACAGAAGGATATCTGGACGCTGCTCATAATAACCTGTTCAATAACGGACAGGGTAAGTATATTTGGGTCATTCGAGATCGTGGAAAGGTTATCGCAGCCAGCAGTCTGCTTTTGGAAGGATGGGATGTAGAGAGGAACTTTCAGGGGTCTATTATTGACGTTTTAAACGAAGGTGAACCCTTATCAAACCCTTTCCATAAGCATGAAAACATACAGAAGCACAAAGTCGGATATATGGCTTTCACCTATGTAGAGCCGAACTATCGTGGAAAAGGCTACGCCGTTGCATTACACAATGCGCGAGAAGAAACCGCAAAAAAGCTAGGGGTAAAAATACTCATCAGCAACGCACGTCCACGATATCGGAACATGTTGATACAGAAATTTGGGTTTTCCCTTGCTTCAGATATCCCGAAATCACCATGGAACGAACCACCTGAAGTCGCAGAGCAGTGGGTTGAGAAAAAACTCTAATAGTGAGGCCAGAAGACTATTTAGCCCTACTTAATACAATGGCGCATCTGGGGGTAGAGATGGCGGGGGTGGAAGTTGTTGTTGCGGAGGCGGGCTAGTTGACTGGCCTGAACCATAGGAGGGAGGCTGGAAAGCTTGGGTGAAGAGGTGAGCGTAAGTACACATAAGGGAGCCGTAGAACAGGGCTGGGAGGGCCAAAGCGCCAACACAGGTAAGGAGGATGGGAATGGCAGCTACCATATAGATGAGGGCAGCGGCGATGATCCAGAGTTGGGCCAGGAGGGTATTCCCATAACGAGGAAGAGTTAGCTCGATGCCCCGACGGATATTGAAGAGTTGTTTGAGGGATTTTTCTTGGGTGTTGTAGACGATGGGGGCGATGAAAAACGGTGTAAGGAGGAACTGTAGAAACATCAGGACCAACACAACGCCCATAATGGCCAAGAAAGCCAGCATCGAACTCTCAGTCATAGATGCTTTTAGAGCAGCGGTACTGCCGACAGTGAACAACCACAGGGCGATGAGGCCACCCAATACAATACCGATGACCAGGCAAAAGGCAAAAACAATGACACAGTAATACAACACCAGTTTCATACCGTCGATAAAAAACCGCTTAATGTTCGGCATCCAGTCCGGCGCCAGGCCACTATCACCATCCTGGACCAAGCGGCCGACATAATGCCACAGAAAGCCATATAGAGGGGCGATCATGACCAGGTTAATCAACATGTTGGCCAGTTCCAGGGGAAGGCGAATGGCAAGGGCCGCAAGCCTTGCGGTATCGCCATCACCAGCAAAAACAGAGGCAAAACCAGAGATCATGCCGATAATAAAGCTGACCGCAAAATAGGCCAGCATAAGGAGGCCAGGCCAGAGGAGGGTATTTTTCCAATTTTCTTTTTTGAAGGGGTGCTTTAACGCAGCGGCGAAGTTCATCGAAGAGGGTCCTTGGATTCTACGGCGAGGAAGGATCTACGTGAGTCTGAAACACGGGCGGGTCTGAGACGCCGCCCCTACAGCTAAAATAGGTGGGGTTTCAGTGAGGTTAGTTAATACGACTTTGATTATTATAGGAGGTTTTGAAGAAGCCTGCTTAACACAAATTAATGATTTTGACACAAGAGTTCTTTTTACTGTTTTTATACGTTTAGAATAATAGGTTGGTAATACATCGGTATAGGCAAGACGCTTTGGCGTCGGAGGTTGGATTTATGACACTGGGAATTGGATCACCCGATTTTGGAAACCAATTTTTAGGCGCGCAATTGGGCGGGTCGGTTTCGTTTGATCCAACAGGTATGGCTGGAGACCCCATGCAGCAATTTCTGCCGGATGGGACCGTGATGGCCACATTACCCTATGACACGTTTGTGGATCCGATGAATCCGTTTGGCTATGCACCCGCTGTGCAAAATGCAAACATGAGTGTTTACGGAGCCGGCGGTGGCGAGATTGCCTGGCAGATGCCGGACGGTAGCATCATGTATGACCAAGGCACCATGAATGGTGGGGGCTTTGGGAATGGTGGCGGTTTGGGCGGGAATGACTGGTACAGTAACTACCAGAAAAGTTATTACCCCAGTTTATTCAAGGAAGCGGCATACAACAATCCGTATACCACCGGACCACAAGGCCTTGGACAACAAGCTGAAAATGAAGCCCCCACACAGGAAGATGTTCAAAACATTATGGCAGAGGAGCTTCAGGCGTATAAAGAAGCCCTGGCCGCCAAGCGAGAAACCGAACAAGCTGAAGCTGAACAACAGGAGAAAACACCGGGGATGATGGAGGTGTTGACAGGTATTTTGATGAAAGACGGTGATCTTGGAGACATCGGAGAAATATTTGGTATTAAAAAGAAGTCGGATGATGACTCCGATGATAGGGATGCAGAACTCGCAGAAAAGCTGGAGCAGGCTAGAGCCGACAGAGACGCTGCAGAAGAAGAGAATATTCGTCTTAGAAGGCGCGAGAGAGAACGTGACGAAGAAGACACCTAAGGGATAGGTCGTCGGAACGATTGATGAAGCGAGGAATAATTGTTGTTATTGCGGTGCATTCGGGCGGGTCTGAGACGCTGCCCCTACTGGCCATGAACCCTTTTGGATAGGGTTACTTAACACAAGTTAATGGCAGTAGCACAAGAACCTTATTTATTGTTTTTATACTAATACATTAATAAATGTGGGATCTTAAGGCATTAGGGTATAGGCAGTTTTATTTCAGGTCTCACACAGATAGGTTGGTAAGACATAGACATTAGGTATAATTGGAGGTTGGTATTATGGGATTAGAATTTCAGCCTGTATCAGTAGGCACTAAGTTTACTAGTATAACGCCTACAGGCACACAAATTACAGTAGAGCAAGAACCACAGCTTGCTGTTATTCCTAAAAATGCTTTAGCAGTTAGTCAGACTGGTTATAACGTTGTTGGTGTTGCTGATTTGAATAGTGCACCTGTGGTTGGTTCGGCGTCAGCCAGTGTATTAGCTGGAGTGGGGCAACAACAAACCTTGGGACAACAAGTGGATGCTCTCGTTCAGGAGCTTCAAGCGAAGAATCAAACCGATGAACTCACAAAACTAGTCGCAGAGCTTAAAGCAGGTACTAGTAATGGTTCTTCAGGCGACGAGGGTCTTAATAAAGATATCGTCGCAAAATTAATTGCCGCTTTAAAAGGTGAAGGTGGTTCTGATTCAGATAATTTAATCGCGAAGCTTAAAGATCTTCTGGATGGTAATAAGAAAGTTGCCGACGACAAACCCGCTGGTGACTCAGAGCAAACTGCTGACGCAAAGCCTGAGAAAAAGAAAAAAGACACCATGGCAAAGGTTGCTGATGGCGTCAAAACAGCCGGTAAGGTTGCCAAGTTCGCAAGTGGCGTAATGAGTATGTTTGGCTAATTACTCAACAACTTTTATCATTTACAGAAACCGGGCAAGGGATGGCCCGGTTTTTGGTTTAATGGGTTGAGATATCACTTCGTGTCATTCCCGCGAAGGCGGGAATCCATTGATAGCAGTTACTAGAAATGTTCCTTACCTTGGTGTCTACATCTCACTGATCCCGCGCAATGGATTCCCGCCTTCGCGGGAATGACACCATGTTATGAGTTAGCACAATTGAAGGGTGGGTATGACCTAGAACATCGGCCTTATAGCAATGACAGTTGCTCGGCCTCAGGAGTTCGCCGAAAGGCATCTACCGATAACGGCTTCATTCTTTGGGTGAGGCCGTAGCGGTGTTTATAGAGTTTTACCTGGTTCTTGATGTGGTCGGCATACAGGCCAGTGCCGGAGCCTCGGACGCCGTAGGTGGCGTCGTAGAGTTTGCCGCCGTAGGTGTCTTTGATGCGGTTGAGGACCTTTTTTTGTTTATCAGGGAAATGGTCGGCGAGCCAGGTTTCGAAGAGATCTTTATTGCCGTGGGGAAGACGGACGATCTTAAACCCCACGGTGCGGGCGCCGGCAGCGGCAATGGCTTTAAAGAGCCGGGGGATTTCCCAGTCGGTGAGGCCGGGGATGATGGGGGCCATCATGACGCCGACGGGGATACCGGCTTCCGAAAGTTGGCGGATAGCATCTAAGCGGCGGTGAGGTTGGGCGGTTCGGGGTTCCATGATGCGGGCCAGCTCGGGATCCAGGGTGGTCACGGAGAGAAAAACGTTAACCAGTTGGCGGCTCGCCAATTCGGAAAGGATATCAATATCTCGGGTGATGAGGTGATTTTTGGTGATGATGCCCACTGGGTTGCGATGATCTAAAAACACCTGGAGACACTGGCGGGTGAGTTTCAATTCGCGTTCGATGGGTTGGTAGCAGTCGGTCACCCCACTCATCACCACCGGGGTGGGTTGCCAGGATTTGCTGGAGAGTTTTTCCCGAAGGAGTTGAGGAGCTTTGGTTTTGACGAAGATTTTGGTTTCAAAGTCCAGGCCGACGGAGAGGCCAAAGTATTCGTGGCCGGGACGGGCATAGCAATAGATGCAGCCGTGTTCACAGCCCCGGTAGATGTTCATACTGGTGTCCATACCGATGTCCGGGCTGTCGTTGGTGGTGACGATGGTTTTGGCATCATCGACGAAGTATCGGGTCTTCTGAGAGTGGGCGGCATCAGGATCCAGCTCCTGGAAGTCCAGGAATTCGGGATCCGGGATGATCTCGATGGATTCGAACCGGCCGGTGGGGTTGATGGAAGCACCCCGGCCTTTTAAGACGGGGTGAAGGGCTTTATTTGGCATGGGTGTTCGCTCTCTCTGGTAGAAGTATTGTAATCGAAAATTTATTCGATATCAAGGGTATTTAGATTTAACGCTTATCCGTCATTCCGGGCAAAACGGAGTGGAGACCCGGAATCGCATAGGCAACAAAATTTACGCAATACCGATACATTGTGCGACTCCGGCTCGGAGGCCGGAGTGACAACATTTATGTAACAACCTAAGGCTGATTGAGGTGTTAAATAAAAACGGCTCGCCTTAGATGGATGGCGAGCCGGTATAGTGAATAGACACAGATGTTGTTCGCAAGAAATTTTTAGAACTAAAAATTAGGTACTTGTCAGTTAAGTAATTGCCTTATAAGCAAGATATCCAGCAAGCACAACGCCCGTAACAATAGCAGCAACTATGACGGCTTTAGCAGATAAGAAAGCGGCACCAATACCCACCAAACCAAGTGCTCCACGAGCAAGGCCACCGACAACACCTGGTTTTACAAGATGTTTAAGGCCTGGTATATTCTCGAGCCACTTAACAGCACCACCTAAGTTCTTTCCGATAGTGTTGAGTCCGTTGCCAATAAAGTTTTTAGCTTTATTAATTAAGCCACCTGACTTGTCCGCTCCTGCCCAAGTATTGATTTTGCTTTTCAACGAATCGGCTAATCTTCGCCATAGACCAGGCTCTGCACTTCTCAAATCTCTAAGCGCTTTGGCAGCATCAGCAGGTTGTAACTGCCGAACATTGCCTTGAGCTCTGTCATACAATGATCCGGCCGCATATCCTCCTAATGCTGCTATACCTGCTGGCGCACCAAACCAATCGCTGATAATCCCGCCTTGGTTCATGTATTCCTGCGGGGTCATGATACTGCCGTCTTGTGTTTGGATCATGCCATTGGGCAATACCATGGCCTGTCCGTCAGGTGTATAAACCGGTGCACCACCGCCTGGCATTTGTGTTGGGCCAGCTCCCGGGATGGGCATACCACCGTTTCCTGTGACCATATTCTGGACACCTTGAATCATATTGTTATAGCGTTGGTTGGCGGCCATGACCTGCTGGCCATCGCTGGGCATAGGGACCCCAAAGTTTTGCATGTGCACCTGGTTGGCAATGTTTTCAATGCCATTGAC